>JBIIYN010000250.1:0-5990 GCA_044346795.1 Pirellulales bacterium | reverse complement strand
AACGGCTGTCTTGGGCCCGTCCCCGGGTTTCCACCCGGGGCTTCTATGCGGATCGTGCTACCCCGCCCCAATAAAAGCCCAGAGCGGAAGCGACGGGACGGGGGCAATACACGCCTCCAATCCCAACCGCCCGATCCCCCGGCTTACGCCGGGGGCTTTTATGCGGACGGGATCACAACCATCAACGGCCGCGCTCCGCTCGATCCCGGGCGTTGGCATCCCGCTCGGCCTGATCGAGCTGCCGGATGGCCTGAGCGGCTTCTGAATCGGGAGCATGCTCGATCACGGTGATGCCAGGCGGGCCGTCGAGCACCGACTGCTTCGGCTTGTCGGCCTCGACGATGTCCTGCTGCGTGAGCAGGCCGCGGCGTACGAGCTCGGAGACGATCTTTTCGAAGCTCTCACGGTGACCAGGCCGGACGCCGCGGGAACCGTACTCCTTAATAAGTGAGACAAAGTCGTTGCCCCAGTTGTCTTTGGCCATTGGATCCGCGCCTCGCTGAAGGAGAAGCCAAGCAGCTTTGTAATGACTGCCGTATCCCGCATCGGAGAGTAGCGGGTTACCATATCGATCCCGCTGGCTCGCACTTGCGCCGGCGGCGAGTAGGGCCGCAAGCACACGGCTGTCTTTGGAGCGCAGGGCAAAAAAAGCCAACGAACGTCCGTCCTGCGGGAACGGCACGTGATCTGGATGCATGCCATTTCGCAAGACCGCCTCAATAAATTCTGGGCTATCAGCCTCTAGCACCCTCTGCAGAATGATGCAGTTGTAAGAAGTGTCTGGAAGAGCTTGTGGGTCGCGATAGTTGGCCATGACATCTGCACCTAGCTGGAGAAGTGATTCAAAACCGATCGCGTTATTTCTCGCCATAGCCCAATCGAGCAGACGAAATCCTCCTAGACCGAATGCATTTACATCTGCGCCTGCCGCTACTGCAGCGGCAATCGCCTGCCTATCGCCGCGATCGACGGCGACCGCTAAACGGCGGACCAAAGGCACGGCGCTGAACTCCTCGGCCGAGATGCGGGCCTCTGCTTCGATGCCTAAAAACATCGGCGCGCGATGACATCCGCTTAGACAGGAGAGCAATGATATAACAGCAGCCGCGACGGTCATACGCAACATGGTGTTCTCTCGATCCTCAGCGAGGCATGCTATTAGTGCTGTGCGTGTTTATCGATCGCGGCAAGTGGACGAAAACCTCGCCTGATGGGGAACGAAAGTCACGCATCCCGGGCAGATCGGCGATTTCGAACATATTCTGCAACGTGCGAAGAATGCTCAGCGGGTCGCCAAAAGTTATGTGCGTCCGAATATATCCCGGACTACCTTGCTGATAATGATCGCTCAGCGATGAAGGGTTAAAAACGATTGCCGGTACACCCGTGGCGAAAGAGGCAGCCACCGCTTGAGCTCCGGCTTTGGAGTGGCCTGATGCGATCAATTTGGCGCCGGGGGGCAGTCTTTGCTTGACAAGCCTAATTGCGTCTCTTGACTGCTCAAACTGCGACGTTTGCGTTACGGACTGAGCGATATTCGTCCACCAGTCGTTTTTATCGAACAAACTCCTCGTACCGCGGAAAGCAAGAAGATAAGTATTGGCCGACGCGGCAGGATCGTAATCCGACGCCCTACTGAGCGTTGCGCTAAACCCGTTCTGGCCAAATCGGCCGGTTTTTCCGCTGGGGTCGTACTCCGGCAAGTACTCCTTGAGCAACCCTCCATCTTGAACTTTGTAGGCAGCGTCGGCAGCCATCTTGGCTATCCGATCCATCGAAGTCCACCTCGATGACTCGACCGCGGGCCGCGGCGTCCAGGCAGCCGGCGCGGACCTGCCCGACGTCACCAGGCTGCTGAACGGCTTGGCACCGGATAAGGCCATCCCCGACGAGGTCGGCCGCGAGGCCGGCGCGGCAGCACCGGCCAGCGAGTATGTCGGCGTCGTCACCGGCATCCGCGACGACGACTGCCAGGGCGTGATGCCGCTCAGCGTCAGACCGGCCCCGCCCATCTGCCCGCCCGCCGGCCGCGATTGCACGGCCGCGCCCGCCCTCGCCTGACTGCTCGAATACATGTCCGCGAACATGCTCTCCAGCGTCGGCCGGCCCGTGAACGTGCCGCTCGCTCCCCCAACCCCAGCCCCCAGCCCCGCGCCGCTCATCCCCAGCCCCGCCCAACCCGCCGCCGGCACGCCGCCGCGGCCCGCGCCGCTCGCCCACTTCGCCGCCAGTCCGCTCGGATCGATCCGGCCCAGCGGATCGTTGCCCACGTAGCGGAAGAGATTCGCATCGCCACCCTTGAACCCACTCGGATCCTCGTTCACAAACCGCCCCGTCGCCGGCTCGTACCACCGCGCCCGGTTGTCCGACAGCCCCGTCCGCTCCTCCAGCGGCCGACCCGCATAGCCAAACTCCACCCCCACGCCCGTCGTCGTCGCCGCCCCCGCCACCGGCGACACCGTCCGCCGCACCATCCTTCCGAAACTGTCGTACTGCCGGTGCTCCACCACCTGGCCTCGCGTGCCGCCACCGCCCGACACGATGTCCCGCACCGTCCCCTGCCGATCCGCAAGCGTCCAGAACGTGGTCGTCGTCGTCGCACCCGCCACACGGTCCACCGCCAGGATCTCGTCCTCGCCGGGGCCGTAGAAGTTCCGCTGCACCACGCCGCCCACGAACGCGGTCACGCGGCCGCCCGAGTCGCGGAATAGCACGCCGCCCCGGTCGATCTCGAGCGTCCGGTCGCCGCCCGCATACGCCGCAAAAGACACGCTCTCCTGCCCCGCACCGGCCAGGCCGTCGGCGTCGATCGATCGCCGAATCCGCCGGTCGGCATAGTCGTAGCTGTAGCGCAGTTCGAGATCCGAGCCCGGCAGGCCGGCACCGCTCGCCGAAAACCCCGCCACGACCCCGGCCTGCGTCGAACCCCAGCCGGCCACGTGGCTCACCGCCACCAGCCGGTTCCGCTGGTCCCAGCCATAGACCGTCACGTCGGTGTCACCGGCTGACAGAACGCCGTTCGCGTCCTGATCGACGAACTTCGCCGTGCGGTTCCCCTCGGCGTCGAAGCTGAACCGATACCCGCCGTCGGATACCAGCCGGTTGCCCGCGGCCGTCACCACGCCGCCACCGATGCGATTCCCCGTCGCATCGTAGCCATACGACTCCCCCGTCAGGCTCGCGGAGAGCAGCTGGTCGGTCGCGTCGAGCGTGAAGCCGCTCGTGCCCTCCGGCGTGACGAGCGACACGACGCGATTCCCGGCATCGTAGCCATAGCCGTAGGCGATCGCCGGCGCCGCGGCCGGCGCGTGCGTGATGCCCGCGATCCGCCCCAGGCCGTCGAACGCGTTCGACGTCGTGGCCACCGGGTTCACGCCGGCGCCGGCATGCCGCGCCACCGACGACGTGCCGATGACGGTCCCCGGGCCGCCAAGCCAAACATCACATCACATCGCAGCCGCAGCGCACCAGCGGATGCGTGCTTTCAACGGCTGTCTTGGGCCCGTCCCCGGGTTTCCACCCGGGGCTTCTATGCGGATCGTGCTACCCCGCCCCAATAAAAGCCCGGAGCGGAAGCGACGGGACGGGGCCAATACACGCCCACCATCCCACCGGCCCGATCACCCGGCTCACGCCGGGGGCTTTTACCCGAATCGCCTTCCCTCTATGAACGCTGCGCCCACGACCGAAGGGGACGGCATCTCTGCAGCTTTTGGTAATCGCACGGCGCTAGGGAACGACCTTGAGTTTTTCGATTGGCGGTAGCTTGATTGAAGGCTTCTTGCGGAGCGCGGCCAAAGCAGGCTCGGACACCCGCTCAAGGAATTCCAGAAAGACCGGCGCAGGAGTGCTCGCCAGAGCCTCGGCAACTCGTACGCCTTCGTCCCCTTCCAGTGACTTGATGCCCGTCAAGTAAACTGCAGGACGTC
Source organism: Pirellulales bacterium (assembly GCA_044346795.1). Classification (GTDB taxonomy): domain Bacteria; phylum Planctomycetota; class Planctomycetia; order Pirellulales; family UBA1268; genus CAMCQY01. Next base: position 2,061 of record JBIIYN010000250.1, on the reverse strand, counting down.
GGTTGGTTAGGCAGGTAACAAGCCTTGGACTTAATTCGGTCAACTCCGGCAAAGTGATGTCATTCTCGCACTTAGCTAACTCAGTGGCTGCCTCTGGCGACAGCAAATCCAACTGCGCCAGATACCCCGGATCCTCCCGCGCGTACTCCGCAGCGATTTCAGGCGACATCGTTCGCAGGTCATGCACACTATTGGATGCATTGGAGGCCTTGAACATTTTTCTCGCCAGAGGCACTGAATCAATTTCCTCGAGTTGCAGATACACCTCTGCCTTATGCCGCGCGAGTATGTCTCCCACTCCCGGCTCCAGCCGTTTTACCCCGATCATGCCTATCTCGCCTTCATGCAGCAGCAGTATCTCCGCAACGTCGGCGGTAATCTTTGCCTTACCCAGATCGAGGTGACTCTTATGCACCCGGAACGCCATGGCCGCCTCGATGGACAGCGACTCCATGTCGGGAAGGAAAATCTGGCCTTGAAACTTCGCCAGTTCGGAAGCCACGTGAACCGAGATCGATGTGAGTCCTAGTTCGATTCCGTACCGCTTGCCTCCGGAAATCGCCGTAGCGACCGCAGCCGTAATCTCTCTCACCCCGGTGAGTTCCACAGTCTGGCCCTTGTGCCCGACCAGCGCCGCCGCCGTCTCAGGCGTCAAGGCTTTCAGCCCCCAGAGTCGAAGATACCCGGGCCGCTTGGCCAGAGCCGCTGCCGCTTTCGCGTCAAGTTTTTCGACAGCAGGACACGTCAGGAATGTGTCTTCATGGGGAATGACGAGACTTTTGGCGACATCCACCGTTATCTCCGACACCTTGAGCAGTGTCAGCACATGGTGCTCACGGGCCAGCGTTCGGGCCTTCCACGGCGTGATGGTCGACTCGGTATACACCATGCCACCCTCTGGCCAGAGGTAACGGTCATCGGGTTGCATTGCGAGCAATTGAACACCTGTAACCGACGCCAAGATACCAACGACGAAAGAACACACCGGCTGGTTCATGGGTAATTTGTCCGCTAGTTCTTGGGCGATTCGGGAAGAGATTTCGTATCACTCGCGCAGATCTCTGGGTGGACGCGTCGCGGGGAACCCGTACCAACTATCAGACCGTTTCGGCACAAACTCCAAGCCCGCACCTCGCATGCCGGCTCGTACATTTCGGTCAGCACGAATACTGCCTAGGAGATCTTCGCCGTACTTATACCTACCGTCATCCTCTGTTCTTCTGTTGAAACCAGGCGTCCCGCCGAGTGATCCATGTGAGGCATTGTACTGGTATCGAGAGATGCTCGTAGCTGTGCCGTTCGTGGTTATCCGGCCATTAAGCGACATCCGGACAAACGATGGATAATCTACGTTGTAGTCAGCTTGTCTGCCGCTGGCAGGGCCCACGATGGTGACATTCTTGACTCGAGCATCGATGCCGGCCCACCTGTCATCGACCGCCGTCGACATATCGACCGGGTCATACATGCCGACGAAGGCTACGGTTCTCGCGAGACTGCCGGCCGGTGGATTTGCCAATACGTTGGCAACGCCCGATGCGATCATGGCACCTCGGCTGAAGCCCACCACAGCGACGGTGGTGCCGCCTCCCGCCTGACGGATTTTCATCTCGGCCGCTGCAACAACCGATTCATAGATACCCCTTGAATCGCCGCCGCCGTTTTTAGCCGGACCAGGGCTGTAGACGGTCATCGCGTACGGCTCACAGTCGGCGACGAGATTGCGGACGTGCGAATTCCACCGCGTACTGCCGTCAGACTGGGTTCGCTGGTTCACGAAATTACCGCCCGCGTCAACCTTTGACAGCCATCTGGCACTGCCTGTCCCATCGATTCCGATCACGAGCACGTTCGCACCCTGCCCGGGCGACAATCCGCCCAATGTAACCCCCGACCGGTTCGCCCCCGACCTGCTGCTATTTGCCGGCCCGTTCACCAAAAACTCGCCGAACGGTATTCCATGCGTCGGCCGGCCCGTGAACGTGCCGCTCGCTCCCCCAACCCCAGCCCCCAGCCCCGCGCCGCTCATCCCCAGCCCCGCCCAACCCGCCGCCGGCACGC
>JBIIYN010000251.1:0-5990 GCA_044346795.1 Pirellulales bacterium | reverse complement strand
GCGCGGTTGAAGTAGATGCCGCTGGCTTCGCTGGACCGCATGATGCGTCGCTTCTCCTGGAAACGGGTCTGAGGGGAATCCGGCCCCGGATCCGGCAGGCAGCCGTGCCGACCGTGGCGGCTCGGAGTGTAACCCACCCACCCCGGTCGCCCGGTGAAGATTCGCGGGAGACGGCCTCCCGTGGGGCGGGCCACGGCGGCTATGATGACGGCTTTCCAGCGCCGCGTTTCCGTCCACCATGCCCACGCCCGCTCCCGAGGAATTCTGGAAGCTCCTGGCGGCCAGCCAGCTCGTGCCGGTCGAAACGCTCGACAGGCTGCGCCGCGGGTATGCCCAGGCCTTCTCCGACGGTCCGCCCGCCGGGGACGACGCGGCCGCGACGACGGCACTCGCCAAATGGCTCGTCCAACGGGGCGTCGTCACCAAGTGGCAGGGCCGCCGGCTCCTCGCCGGCGATTCCGGACCGTTTTTCGTGGGCGATTACCGGCTCCTGGAGCGGCTGGAGAACGACGGTCCGGGCCGGCTCTTCCGCGGCAGGCACGAGCCCTCCGGCCGGGGCGTGTGTCTCATGGTGCTCGACCGCAGGCTCTGCCAGCGGGTGGATGTCTGGACCGAGGTCGTGCGGCGGACGACGATCGCGCACGATGCCGTCGACCCGATGCTCAGCCGCACGTGGGCCCTCGAGCATGCGCAGGGCAATCGCTTCATCGTCTGCGAGGACGTGGAGGGTGTGTCACTGGCCGACGAGTTGGCCCAGGGCGGCCCGCTCGAGCCCGCCGCCGCCTGCCGGCTCATGCTGCCGGTCTTCATGGCGGTGGCTGAGCTGCATCGGCGGGGCACCGTGCACGGCAGCTTGTCGCTCGACGCCCTGCGTCGCGAGCCGGCCGCGGCGGGCGAAGGGCAGAGCGGCGGCAGGCTGCGTCTCCTGCAGATGCCGCTGGTCGGCGACCCGCACGCCGTGCCGGCACAGCCGCCGGTCGATGCCACGGAAAGGATCCCGCGACTGGGGCGACGGGCTTCGTTCGTGGCCCCCGAACTGATGCTGCCGGGCCGCTTCAGTGATCAACGCAGCGACGTCTACGCGCTTGGTTGCATGCTCCATGCCCTCCTGACCGGCGTGCCGCCATGCTGGCAGGGAGATGCCCAGAGCACGCTCTCCCAGGCGGCATTCGTCGGCCCGCCGCCGCTGGGTCCGCCCCAGGTGCCGGTGCCCGTGGCCACGCTCGTTTCCTACCTCGCGGCCCGCGATCCGGCGAACCGCTATCCGGATGCGGCGGAGGCGGCCGACGCGCTGGCGGGCTGCCTGGGCATGCCACCCGTGTCGGGCGGGCTGCCGGCCGTGCAGCATCCGGCGGCGACCGCCGCCGGAGTGGCTGTGGCGCCATCCGGGCGCACGAGTCAGGCCGCCGCGGCGCCGGCGGCTGCCGTGCTTCCGACCGCTGTGACTGTGGACGGGACGGTCGCGCCGGCGGCGCGGGCCGCACGAAAACGCGCCGCCCGGCTGCGGATGATCGGCTTGGGCGTCGCCGTTGGCGCGGTGGCCCTGGGGCTCGGGATACTCTTGACGCGAGGCAGGCCCGGTTCGGCGGATGGGGCGGCACGGCAGAACGACGCACGCCGGGCGGGGGTGGACGCCGATCCTGAAGACCGGGCGTCGATGCGGCGCGAGAAGAAAGCCGACGCGTCGAACGGTGTCCCGACGCCTGCGGGGCGGCCGGCTACCGGCGAACCGCAGTCGGTCGCACCGCCGGTCACGATCGTCGATTCAGACTCGCTGCCGTGGGCGTCGCCCACCGCGGGCAGACCGCCCACGCTGGCCTACCTGCCTCCCGGATCGCAACTGGTGTTCCTGGCCCGGCCTGCGGCGGTGATGGCCGATGCGGAAGGCCGGCAGTTCGTGCGGGCGCTCGGTCCCCGCGTCGCCGACGCCATCGCCCTGCTCGGCAGGCTCTGTGGCTGCGGGTTGGAGGGGATCGCGGAGGTCCAGGCGGGGTGGCAGGCCGCCGGCGGAGAGTCGGGCAGGGAGGCCGGGGAGGTGCTCTCCGGCTGGACGGTGCGGCTCGAAGAGCCGACGCCGCTGGCGAACGACGCCGATGCCCGCGACGAGGCATGGGGCAAGACCGCCGAGAAGGAACTGGCCGGGGAAACGATCCATGTCGGTGCGACGCAGTGTTACTGGCTGCCCTCGGCCGCGGCCGGCCGCGTGCTCGTGATGGCTCCGCTTCAGCTTCTCGAGTCGACGGTGCAGGCGACGCTGGATGCCGGACCGGAGGACGGGGAAACGCTCGCAGCCAGCCTGCCGCAGGACCTGCAGACGCTCGTCGGCGTGCTCGATCGCACGCGGCACCTGACGCTCCTTGGCTCCCCGCACTACCTGCAGACCGACGGCCGGCCGCTGCTGGCCGGCCCGCTGGCCCGGCTCACCGAGCCGCTGGGGGCATTTTTCGGCGCCGGGGTGAAGGCGGCCGCCCTGTCGCTGCATTTCGGCGACGCCTTCTATGCCGAGGTCGACGCGATCGCCACCCGTGCGGAGCCGCCGAAGCCGCTGGCGCTGCGGCTCGCGCAGCAGACCGAGAAGCTCGCGGACGCCGTGGAAGATCATTGCTCCCTGCTCGATCCGCATCCCTACGGCCGCAAGCTTGTCCTGCGGCTGCCTGCGATGATTCGCGTGCTGGCGGCGAACGCCCGCAGCGGTGCCGAGGGCAGGGGCGTCGTCGTCAACAGTTACCTGCCCCGCCAGGCGGGCCACAACCTCGTGCTCGCCTCGGAACTGGCGCTCGAGCAGTCGCCGGGGGCCGGCGCCGCGGGCGTGGCCGTGGTGAAGCAGCCGGGCGCGGCCACCGGCAGCCCCGCGGGCGGTCTGCAGAAGAAGATCTCGCTCGTGTTCGCCAAGGACACCCTCGAGAAGTCGATCCAGATGCTGTCGGAGGAGATCGGCATGCCGATGGAGATCCTCGGGGGAGACCTGCAGCTCGAGGGCATCACGAAAAACCAGTCCTTCGGGCTCGACGAGCGGGACAAGCCGGCGGAGGCGGTGCTGCGGACGATCCTCGCGAAGAGCGATTCGGCGGGCCGGCTGGTCTACGTCATCCGCAAGCGAGACGGCGTCGAATCGATCGAGATCACCACAAAAGCCGCCGCCGCCAAACGCGGCGACCCGCTGCCGCAGTGACCTCACGAAAAACATCGCATCGTGCGATTTTGTCTTGGCCGGCCTCCGCCGGCTGGTTCTGCGCTTCGCATCCTGCGAAGCACCCAAGTCGAGGCGAAGGGGTCGGCGACAGCTCGACGAGCATTCTTCACGACAAACACGACATCCTGTCGTTTTGTCTTGGCCGGCCTCCGCCGGCTGGTTCTGCGCTTCGCATCCTGCGAAGCACCCAAGTCGAGGCGAAGGGGTCGGCGACAGCTCGACGCGCATTGGGCGTATCCTCGCCCACGCGAGGAGACTGTTGCCGCCCCGAAGCCGGTGCCAGCTCGAAGAGTCATGCAGTCTAGTCGAGCACCACCAGCGCGATCAGCATGTAGAGCACGATGCCCACGATGTCGACGATCGCCGACACGAAGGGATTGCTCATCAGCGCGGGGTCGAGGCCGATCGAGCGGAAGACGAGCGGCAGCACCGATCCCACCATCGTTCCCATCATCACCACGCCCAGGATGGTGAGCGGAATCACGACCGCCGCGGCGGCGGTGGGCGCGTAGGCCAGCGCCAGGCAGTAGCCGGGGATCGCCAGCAGGCCGCCGAGCAGGAGGCCCAGCGCGAACTCCCGCCGGAGAATCCGCGGCCAGTCGGCGAGCTTGCAGTCGCCCGTGGAGAGGGCCGTGATCACGAGCGTGGCCGACTGGTTGCCCGAGTTGCCGCCGCTGGCGATCACCAGCGGGATGAACGCCACCAGCCAGGCATGCGGCGAGTGCCACTTGGCCAGCACCATCGCGGTGACGGCCGCCGTGGCGAACAGGATCGCCAGCCAGACGCCCCGCTTCCAGGTCATCGAGACGAGCGCCGCTTCGAGGTAGCTTTCGCCGAGCGGTGAGATGGCGGCGATCCGCTGGGCGTCGTCGGTGGCGTCCTGGCGGACCGCGTCGAGCACGTCGTCGTGGGTGACGATCCCCACCAGCCGATTGTGTTCGTCCACGACCGGGATGGCGAGGAAGTCGAACCGGGCGAGCTTTTCCACCACGCGGTCGCTGGGCTCCTCGAGGCGCACGCTGATCGGATCGCGTTGCATGAGGTCCGAAACGAGCGCCGTCGGTCGGGCGAGGATCAGGTCGCGGAGCGACACGAAGCCCACGAGCTTGCGGGCGGCGTCGAGCACGTAGATGTAGTAGATCGACTCGCTGTTGGGCGCCTGGGAGCGGAGGCGGGCCACGGCCTCGCCCGCCGTGATGTCGGCCGGCAGCGAGGCGTATTCGGTCGTCATCAGCGCGCCGGCCGACCCCTCGGGGCAGGAGAGGAGCATGCGGATGTCGTGCCGCTCGGCCTTCGCCACCAGTGGCAGGATCTCCTCGACGAGATCGGGGTCGAGTTCCCGGAGCAGGTCGTCGCGGTTGTCCGGGGCCATCCACTCGATCAGCGGCCCCAGGTGGGGCCGGTCGGCCGCCTTCACCAGGTCCACCTGCCGGGGCATGGAAAAGTAGGGGAAGATTTCCGCCTGTCGCTCGACCGGGAGGCAGTCGAGCAGCCGCCAGAGCTCGGCGTCTTCGAGCCCCTCCGAAAAATCGGCCACCGTGGCGGGGTGGAGCTCCCGGGCCACTTCCCGCAGGCCGTCGGCATCCCCCTCGCCGAGCATCACGCGCAGTTCGGGAATCAGGATGGGGTTGGCGGTGGGCATGGCGACGGGGCGGGAAAACGGCGGCGGGAGCGGAAACCGACCGGCGAGGCGGGGCTGCGGTCGCGGTGGACGGTGCGTCTATACTGCGACGGCCGTATTTCCGACAGGTCCAGTATGCCATGAACGCAACGCGAGTCGAACGTCGCCGGTTGGTCCGGCCGGCCGTGTCGGTCAGGCTCGCGGGGGCCGCTTGTCTCGTCGGTTCGACGCTGCTTGCTCCGCCGCCGTCGTCCGCGGCGGAACTCACAGCCACGGGGAATACCGTGCCTGCGGATGGCCCCGCTTCGCCCCCCACGCGGGGATTGAGCCTGCTTTTGACGCGAAGCTACCTGCCTCCCGATTTCGACCAGCAGGTGTTCGACGAGCTTTGGACCACCTGGGAGGAGCCGGCCCGCTCGCGGGCGGAGCGGGCCGACGTGCCGGAACGGCGGCGGATGGCCATGGAGCGGTATGGCCTCACCCCCCATCCGGAAGATCCCTCGCGGTCGATGCAATACGTCGTCGAGGCCTCGGGAGCGTGGACGATGAGCTGCCTGGCCTGTCACCAGGGCCAGGTCCATGGCAGGGCGTTTCCGGGCCTCCCCAATTCGAACTACGCGCTCGAGACGCTGACGGAGGAGGTTCGGCTGGTGAAGGTCCGGCAGCGGAAACCGTTCGGCCACATGGACATGGGATCGCTGCTCCTGCCACTCGGTACGACCAACGGCACCACCAACGCCGTGATGTTCGGCGTCGCCCTGATGCGGCACCGGGCCCCCGACCTCTCGATCGTGCAGCGGCCGCCGCGGTTCGACCTCGTGCACCACGACATGGATGCACCTCCGTGGTGGCACTACAGGAAACGCCGCAGCCTCTATGCCGACGGCTTCGCGGCCAAGGGGCATCGCGTGCTGATGCAGTTTCTGCTGGTGAAGGAGAACGGTCCGGAAAAGTTCCATGCCTGGGAGGACGAGTTTCGCGACATCGAGCGATGGATCGAGTCGCTCGAATCGCCGCCGTGGCCCGGGCCGGTCGACGCGGCCCTCGCGGAGCGGGGCAGGGCGCTCTTCCTGCAGCACTGTGCCGAGTGCCACGGCACCTACGACGGTGCCGGAGCGGAGCAGGAAACCTATCCCGACCGCGTCGTCGCCATCGACGAAGTGGGCACCGACCGCG
>JBIIYN010000249.1:0-5993 GCA_044346795.1 Pirellulales bacterium | reverse complement strand
CGCCGAGTCGGCCACCTCCTCGGTGCCGTAGTCGGGCACGTTGGCCACGGCGATGCCCCGCTCGCGGGCGAACGCCCGGTCGACGTTGTCGAACCCCACGCCGCAGCGGACGATCAGCCGGCAGTTTCTCAGCCGCTCGATCGTCCGTCGGGTGAGCTGGAGGTTGTGGTACATCATGATCGCCGAGGCGTCTTCGATGCGGCCCGTGCACTGGTCCTCGTGGAGGGCGTCGAGGGCCTCGACCGTGGCGAGGCCGGAGAGCGCCTCCCGCTCGGTGGCGAGGTCGTCGGCGATGAAATCGGTGATCACGACCTTGTGCATGGTTCTCTCTCCGAGAGCAATGTCGGTTACCGCTCAGCGCGGCCTTTGGTCATCGTCTGTTTGATGTTCTCCTCGGCCCAGTCGAGGTGCCGCCGCATGGCGGCCTCGGCGGCCTTGGCGTCGGACTTCCGGATGGCGGCGAGGATCTCGCGGTGGCCGACGATCGCGGGCTCCGGCCCCACCGCCTGGATCGTGCGGCGCCTAGATGCCACGAGCAGGCCGCCGAGCGTCTTCAGGAGCACGGAAAACACCGGGTTGCCGGACGCCTCCGCGAGCAGGTCATGGAAGCGGATGTCGGCATCGACACGGTCGGCCAGCGTCGTCGCCCGTTCGAGGTCATCGATCGCCGCCTGGAGGGCCGCGACCTGCGTCTCGGTCGCCCGTTCCGCCGCCAGTCGCGCGATCGTCGACTCGAGCGGCCAGCGGACTTCGGTGAGTTGCAAAAGCGTGGTCCGCGACCGCTTGAGGAGCAGTTCGAGGGATTCCACGGTGGGGCGGAGATCGACCTCCGCCACCCGCGGCCGGGCGCCCTGGCTCATGACGATGAGACCCTGCGACCGCAGGCTTCGCATCGCCTCGCGGATGACCGTCCGCGAGACGGCCAGCGTCTCGGCCATGCTGCCTTCGCTCGGCAACGACATGCCGGTGGCGTAGGAGCCGGAGACGATCTCCCGGCGGAGGTGGTCGATCACCTGCGCGACCAGGTCGCCCTCGGGTTCGGCCTTGCCGGCGACGGCGAGGCGGGCTTTTCCGGGCGGACGGCCGGGGGGACGGGCAGGTCTTTTCGTGGAGGTGGGGGGCACCGGAGAGAGTTCCAAAAGGACGGCGGGGTCGCGAAGACCTCCACTTATCGTACACGCGGATCCGATGGAAGACGTCGATAGGCGGTCGAGTCCACTCATTCTCATCGGCTTGAAATCGTACTTTGCGTTTATCGATACTTTATGTATAGTATGGTTTCATGATCGAGCGAAGCTTTTGGCACCGGCGGATCGAAGCGGCCTGGGAGGAGTCGCCGATCGTCTGGCTCAGTGGGGTGCGTCGCAGCGGCAAGACGACGCTCGCCGAGGGGTTGGGCAGTGATCGGGCGCTCTACGTCGACTGCGACCTCCCCGCGGTCGAGGAGATGGTGCGCGATCCCCGGCTGTTTTTCGGGCAGTGTGCGAAACCCGTCGTGGTCTTCGACGAGATTCACCAACTGCGCGACCCTGCCAGGGTTCTCAAAATCGCGGCGGACCGATTTCCGGGGCTGAAGGTGTTGGCCACGGGCTCGTCGACGTTGGCGGCGAGCGCCAAGTTTCGCGATACGCTCGCGGGCCGTAAGCGCAGCGTCGTCCTTCGTCCGGTTCTATGGAGCGAACTCGAAGCCTTCCGCGTGCCGCTGACGACGAGACTGCTGCACGGCGGCCTGCCGCCGGCACTGCTCGCGGTGTCGAAACGCGACTCGTTCTACCGCGAGTGGCTCGACTCATTTTTTTCGCGGGACATTCAGAGGCTGTTCGGGTTTCGCGACGTGAATCGCTTCACGGCGTTTTTCGAGTACGTGCTGCGGCAAAGCGGCGGGCAATTCGAGACGACGAAGGCATCGCGGGCCGTGGGAATCGCCAGAGCGACCGTCGAGAGCCACCTGCGGGCGCTCGAAATCACGCACGCGATCACCGTCGTGCGGCCATTCCACGGCGGAAGCAAGGCCGAGATCATCCGCCAGCCGAAGGTGTATGGATTCGACACCGGATTCGTGACGTTCGCCCGCGGCTGGAATCCGCTGCGGATGGAGGATCTCGGCGTGCTTTGGGAGCACGTCGTGCTCGAACAGCTCTTGAGCTGGTTTCCCGATCGGCCACCGCTCTATTGGCGCGACAAGAAGGGGCGGGAGATCGACTTTGTCTGCGTCCGCGATCGGGATGCCGTCGACGCCATTGAGTGCAAGTGGGATCCGGCCGCATTCGACCCCGATGCCCTGTCGGCGTTTCGCCTTGCCCATCCCGTCGGCCGAAACTTCGTGGTCGCGCCCGGTGCCATGCCGTCGTATCCGCGGCGTTTTGGTGACCTTGAGGTGACCGTCTGCACGCCCGCCGGCCTATTCACCGATGACAAGTAGATTCACGGGCAGCCACGCCACATCCCCGTCGCGATGCGAAGGTCATTCGCCGGGCGGATGACGTCTCAAACAATCTAGCCGGAAAAAACGTAAAAAATGGCTTCGTGGGCCGCGGCGGTCGGCTTGTATAATAGGTTTCGGCCGGGCCGCGTCATCCCGACTGCGATGTTCGCCCGAGGAGTGCCCAGCACATGGCTCGATCGCTCATCCGCGAGGTGCGCGGCAACCTGTATTGCACTCTGGCCACGGCTCTTGCCGGCCTCGCAGCCACGGTGGCCTCGGCATCGCCGCTCGAACGGGAGATCCGCCCGCTCCTCGTCGGACGGTGCGGCGATTGCCACGGGCCCGACGCGCAGGAAGGCGGCCTGCGGCTCGACGTGAAGCACCGGGCGCTGAAGGGCAGCGACTTCGGGCCCGTGATCGTGCCCGGAAAGGCGGCCGACAGTGAATTGGTCCGCCGCATCACGACCACCGACGAGAAGAAGCGGATGCCGCCCGACGGCGAGCGGCTCTCCGCGGACGAGGTCGCGGCGATCACACGCTGGATCGATGCCGGCGCCGAGTGGCCGGAGTCGGAGGCCGACCAGCTCGCCCGCGAGACCGACCGCGACCCGCGGCTCGACCACTGGGCCTGGCAGCCCGTCGCACGGCCCGCCGTGCCGCCGCCGCACCGGACGGCCTCCGGAGAGACGTGGCCGGCCCGCAACGGGATCGACCGCTTCCTGCAGGCGAAGCTGGCCGAAAAAGGCCTCGCGCCCGCTCCCGAGGCCGATCGCCGCACGCTCATCCGGCGGCTCTCCTTCGACCTGCTCGGCCTGCCGCCGGCACCTGAGGAGGTGGCGGCGTTCGTCGCCGACACGTCGCCCGACGCCTACGAAAAGCTCGTCGACCGGCTGCTCGGCTCGCCGCACTACGGCGAGCGGTGGGCCCGCCACTGGCTCGACATCGCCCACTACGCCGACACCCACGGCTTCGAGCGGGATCAGCTGCGGCCCAATGCCTGGCGGTATCGCGACTGGGTGATCGACGCCATCAATCGCGATCTCCCCTACGACGAGTTCCTCCGCCGCCAGATCGCCGGCGACGTGCTCGCGCCCGACGACCCCGATTCGGTCGTGGCCACGGGATTCCTCGCGGCCGGCCCGTGGGATTTCGTCGGGCAGGTGGAGACCAAGAGCGACGTCCTCCGCCGCCAGGCCCGGGCCGACGACCTCGACGACATGCTCACGCAGGTGATGGCCGCCGCCTGCGGCGTGACGGTGAACTGCGCCCGCTGCCACGATCACAAGCTCGACCCGGTGCCGCAGCGTGATTACTACGCGCTCGCCGCCGTGTTCGCCGGCGTCAAGCGGGCCGAAACGCCGACGAGCCGCGTGGCGGAGAACCGCTACACGAAGCGGAAGGCCGAACTGACCGCGGCGGTCGCGGCGGCCCGCGCCGAGGTGCACGCGCTCGCGGGCAAGCCGGTCGATCTCGCCGACATCGTCGGCGGCGGCGACGGCCGCGGCACGGGAAAGAAGGGATTTGGCATCGACTCGCGATCCGGCAAGGAGGCGGACGCCAAACCGCGGAATTACCTGTCGAACATCACGGTCAACAAGCCGCAGCCCGGGCCGACGAGGCTGGTCAACGCGGTGTTCATTCCGCATGGACCGGGCGACGTGCCCGTCGCCACGACCGGCCTCGTCGTGAAGGGGATTCCCGAGACGAGCGAGAACGGCTGGGACGCGATCCGCAACGGGCCGGTGGCGAGCCAGCACTCCACCACGCTCGACGGCGTCGACTATGCGAAAGACGGCCACGCGATCCTCTCGCTGCATGCCAACGCCGGCATCACGTTCGACCTGGGTGAGATCGCCTCGAGCTTCCGGCTCGTGAATCCGCGGTTTCGGGCGATCGTCGGCTACGGCGGCCGCACGGCCGAGGCGGGGGCCGACTACTTCGTGTTCGTCGATGGCGAGCTGGGGGCCGGCGGACGGATCGGTGCCGACGACGGCGGTACGGCGCTCGACCTTTCCTTGCCCCCGACCGCGCGGTTTCTCACGCTCGTCGCCACCGACGCGGGCAACAGCATTTCCCACGATCAGATCTTCTTCGGCGACGCCCGCATCGAGGGTGATCCGCCGGCCCTGGGTCCGGAACGCCGGCAAACGCTCGAGGCTGCGGAGAAGAGGCTCGCGACGCTCGCCAAGGAGTTCGACGCGCTCGAGCCGCCGGACAAGGTCTTCGGCCCCATCGTGGAGGCTCCGCCGCCGGTGAAGGTGCACCTCCGCGGCAATCCCGAGACGACCGGCGACGAGGTCGGCCCCGGCTCGCTCACGCTCGTCGCCGGCCTGCCGGCTCGTTTCGGCGACTCGGAGATGTCCGAAGGGGAGCGGCGTAAGGCGCTCGCCGCCTGGATCACGGCTCCGGGCAATCCGCTCACGCCCCGCGTGATCGCCAACCGGCTCTGGCACCATCACTTCGGCACGGGGCTCGTCGATACGCCGAGCGATTTCGGGGCGGGTGGCGGCAAGCCCTCGCACCCGCAGCTGCTCGACTGGCTCGCGACCGAGGTGGTGGCCCGCGGCTGGTCGCTGAAAGCCATGCATCGGCTCATCTGCCAGAGCCATGCCTACCGGCAGCGGAGCGTGGACGTGCCCGGTGCCGAGGCGGCCCGCGCGATCGACGCCGACAACCGCCTGCTCTGGCGGCAGAGCCCGCGGCGGCTCGACGCGGAAAGCCTCCGTGACACCACGCTCGCCGTCACCGGCTGTCTGAACCGGCGGATGCACGGCCCCGGCTACCGCGACTTCGACTACGAGGAGGCCTACGCGCCGATCTATCGGTATGTCACGCCCGACAAGCCCGACCTCTGGCGGCGGAGCATCTACCGCTTCGTCGTGCGGAGCACGCCGCACACGTTCATGACCGCGCTCGACTGCCCGAACCCGGCGAACCTCACCCCGGCCAGGCTCGAGACGACGACGGCGCTGCAGTCGCTCGCGCTCTTGAACAACGATTTCCCACTCCGCCAGGCGGGCCACTTCGCCGAACGGCTCGAACGGGAGGCGGGGGCCGATCCCCGGGCTCAGGTCCGGCGGGCCTACGCGCTCGCGCTGGCCCGCGAGCCCGATGAGGCGGAGGCGGCCGCCGCGGTCGCGGTCGTGCAGTCGGCAGGACTGGTGCAGTTCTGCCGGATGCTCTTCAACACCAACGAGTATGTCTATGTGGACTGACGCCTATCCCTGTGGCCGGCACCGCGGCTCGATCGACCGGCGCAGCTTCCTCTGGGAACTCGGAGGCGGGCTCGGGGGCGTGGCGCTCTCGGCGCTGCTCGCCGACGAGGCGGCCGCCGCGGCCCGCACGGCCAATCCCCTGGCGGCAAAGCCGGCGATGTTTCCCGGCAGGGCGAAGGCGGTGATCAACATCTTCTGCCCGGGCGGCATCTCGCACCTGGACACGTTCGACTACAAGCCCGAACTGGTGAAGCGGGCGGGCACGCCGTTCGACAGTACCGGCATGGTGCAGTTCTTCGCCTCGAAGCCGGGGGACTGCCAGCCGAGCTACTGGCCTTTCCGGCAGCACGGCG
>JBIIYN010000248.1:0-6002 GCA_044346795.1 Pirellulales bacterium | reverse complement strand
ATCGCGGGCCGTTACAAGGTGACGAAGGACGATGTCTCGACCGGGGCCCGGTGCGACGACGCCGTGACGCGGCCGACGTTTCCGGTCGACATCCATGCGCTGAGCGCCGACATCAACAAGACGGCCGCCTACACGAGCGCGGGCATCAAGGTCGTGCCGTACGACATTCCGCTTCGCGCCCTGATCGCCAAGGATGTCGACGGCCTGATGATGGCGGGCCGTTGCATCAGCGGCGACTTCATCGCCCATTCCAGCTACCGCGTCACCGGCAACGCCGTCGCCATGGGCGAGGCGGCGGGCGCGGTGGCCGCGATCGCAGCCGCCTCGAAACGCCTGCCTCACGAGGTCGCCTGGCGCGAAGGGGCCGCCGCCATCGAGAAGATTCACGACGGCCGAGCCGGCTGACCGGCCCTGCCGTCACCGCCGGACCTTCTGGGCGAGGCCGGCGGCGAGGCGGTCGAGCGTGGTGCTGCGGTCGTCGAGCCCGATGTGCACGCGGATGATGTTCATGGCCTTCGTGTCGGCCAGCGCCTGCGCGATCGCCGCGTCGAACTCCCCCTCCGTTCGCACCTCCCAGCCCGTGCCGCCGCCGAGCACCTGCGGCAGCAGCTGGTACTGCCAGGGGTTGATGTCGTTGAAGCTGCCTTCGAGCAGCAGCCGCTCCGTGCCATAACCCTTGTTGTCGAGCACGATCACCGTCACCGGCAGGCCGCGCCGCACGATCGTCGAGAGTTCCATGCCGGTCATCTGGAAGGCGCCGTCGCCGACGAGCGCCACCACCCGGAGATCGGGCCGGGCCATCTGGGCACCGAGCGCCGCCGGCACGGCGAAGCCCATCGACGTGTAATACGCCGGCGCGATGTATTCCGTCTGCCCCCGGATCACCAGCTCGCTCGACGCGAAGAGCGCGTCGCCCACGTCGGCGATCACGATCGTGCGGTCGTCGAGCGATTCGTCGAGCCGCCGCACGAGCCGGCGGGTGGTGATCGGCTCGTCGGGCCGCAGCACGAAGGGCTCGCGGGCGGCGGCCGGGCCCGGCGGCAGCGGCCGCTGCATGCCGCGCGGCCGGGCGGCGACCAGGGCCCGCAGGAAATCAACCAGCAGCACGTGATGGAAATGGTGGTGGCTGATCCGCAGGCCCTCGCTGCCGGCGAGGATGCTGTTGCCGGCATCCAGCTTCGCGGTGAAGATGCCGAGGTCGATGTCGGTGAGGATGGTGCCGAGCAGGATCAGGCAGTCGCTCTCCTCCACGAACTCCGTCACCTCGCGGCGGCCCATGGCCCCTTCGTAGAGCCCGACATAGAGAGGATGAACCTCGCTGACAACGCTCTTGGCGAGCATGGTGGCGGCGATCGGGATGCCCGACACCTCCGCCAGCGCCAGGGCGTCGGCCTGCAGGCCGTACCGGTGCAGTTCGATGCCGGCGATGATCACGGGCCGCTTGGCGGCCGCGATCCTGGCCAGGGCTTCCTTCACCGCCTCGGCGAGCGCGTCGGGATCGCTCTTGGGCTCGGCGTGCGCGTAGGGCCGGATCTGGTCGGGCACCACGCCCACGATGTCACGGGGCAGTTCGAGGTAGACCGGCCGCTTCTGGCGATGGGCCGTGTCGAGGAGGAAATCGATGTCGCGGAAGGCCGTGGCCGGATCGACGATCTCCCGGCTGGCGGCGCAGATCTTCTCGAACACGTCGAGCTGCGTCCGCCACTCGCGGACGCGATGGTGCAGCAGGGGATCGTTCACCCGTTCGCCATGTCCCGGGGCGCCCGAGATCAGCACCACGGGGCTCTTCTCGGCGTAGGCGCCCGCGATCGAGTTGGCCAGGCTCAACGCCCCCACGCCGTAGGTGACGCAGACGGCCCCCATGCCGTTGACCCGAGCGTAGGCGTCGGCGGCGAAGCCGGCGCAGTCCTCGCGGGTGCAGTTGACGAGGTCGAGCGGGCTCTGCTCGAGCATGCTGTAGAAGGAAAGGACGTAGTCGCCGGGCAGTCCGAAGACGTGCCGGATCCCGTAGTCGGAGAGCCGGCGGATCAGGTATTGCCCGATGGAAAGGCTCGTGACGCTTTCCGATCGTTCCACCGCGGGCCGCCGTCCGGCCACGGCCACGAGGCCGTTGTCGAGGCTCGCACCAAGCACGATCCCCATCGGTCACCTCCGCATCGTGACAGGTCTTCACGCGCCGTCGCGGCGCGCACGATCCAAACGCCTCCGGCGGGCGGCCAGGAGCGACAGCCAGAACCCGAGAAACGCCGCCACACAGGCCAGCACGATGAGCGGCCGCCGCACGTCGTGGTTGAGCGTCCAGGCTCCCGCCGCATGAAACAGCCCCCAGGCCACGAGGGCGGCCATGATCCACGTGAGGATCCGTTCGGCACCGGGCGGTGATGGCGAAGCGTCGGCAGGCATGGCATCTGCAAGGATACGCCTGCGGCCCGCGGCGGCACCACCCGACCGACAAAAAAAAGGCCCCCGGAACGGTCCAGATCCCAGGGGGGCGGGGAAGCTGAACCGTTTCCGGGAGCGATTGGTCGGCGACTGAAAAAAATCGTGTCGTGCAGCGGACTCGAAGCGACGGCCGGCATCCGTGCCACCGCCCGCCTTCGAGTGGGGCCTCTTCGCCCCTCGCCTTCAGGCTGGGGGGACATTAGGGATCGATTTTCCGAGGGTCAAGGGCGTTTTCGGCATGTGTTCGGCCGGTTTGCGACGGCGTTTTTCGTGGGTTCGGGCGTCCCTCTCCTCTCCAGCTTCCCCGAAACGGCTATGCTCCCGCTGCCTGCAGCACTCCAGGAGCCCCATGCCATGACCGATGCCGTCCCACTTCAGTCGCCCGCCGCGAGGATCGAGGGGGCGGGCGCTCCGCCGACCGCCGCCGCCTGGCAGGCCGCGTTCGAGACGGCGCTCCCCTACCACGACTTCCTCGCCCGTCATGCCACCGCCGACCAGCGCAGTCGCTGGGACGCCTTCCATGCGCGGGTGGCGCTCGCCCCGGCCCAACAGGCGGTGCTCCGCGGCTTCGTACGGCGGATGCCGGTGCTCGTGCTTGCGGGCGCCTGGTGCGGCGACTGCGTGAACCAGTGCCCGATCTTCGCCCACTTCGCCGCGGCGGCGCCGTCGATCGACCTGCGGTTCCTTGACCGCGACGCCCGGCCGGAGATCGCGGCCCACCTGAAGGTGTGCGGCGGCCAGCGGGTGCCGGTGGTCGCATTCTTCAGCGAAGACTTCACGCCCATCCTGTTCTATGGCGACCGGACGCTCGCGGCATATCGCGCCGCGGCCGTCGCGCAACTGGGCGAGAGTTGTGCGAGTGGCGCGGTGCCGCCTCCGGCCGACCAGATCGGGGCTGTGGTTTCCGACTGGCTCGAGCAATTCGAGCGGGTGCACCTCATCCTGCGGCTCTCCGCCCGGCTGCGTCAGCTTCACGGAGACTGACACGATGACCAGTCGTGAGCGTTGGACGGTGTATCCCCTGCTCTTCCTGGCGCTCGGCCTGGCAGTGCGGTCGATCGCGGTGCCGCAGGGGGAGTTCGCGGCGGCCCGCGTCGACTCGCTCGAGGCGACGCGGCTCGTCTGCCGGGAAATCCTCATCGAGAACGACGAGGGCACGGTGCTCGTGCACATGGGCCGCGTGGTCGGCGGCGGGGGCGGCAGGATCGAGATCAATGACAAGGACGGCGTGGACTCGCTCGCCATCGGCACGCGGCCGGACGACCGCGACGGGGTCGTCGAATTCTTCGACGCCGAGGGGGAGCCGGCCGGCCGGCTTTCCGCTCCCCCGCCCGTCCCGGCGCCCTGACTCGGAACCGCGCCGCTCCGCCGTGGGCCCTTGGCTATACTCGGGGTCCGTCGCCGCCCCCCGAGCCCCAGACACGATGCCCAGTGCCTCTCCGATCGCCGCGGCCGGCCTGTCGGAGCGGCTCGCGGCGCTCGTGACCAGTTGGCATGAAGCCGATCCAGCTCCCGGCGAAACCGGCCTCGCCGGGCTGATCGTCGAGCTTCACCGCTTCAACTTCCTCCTCTGGCACGAGGAGGCGGACGCCCTGCCGCCTCCGCTTCGAAGCCCCTTCCGCGCGGCCCGCGGCCCCCACCCGAAACGCGGTGTCAGATTTCGGGCCGCCGAGCCCCCACGTGGCCGGACTCGGAGAGACTCGGCGCCGACCCCCAAAAAACGCCACTCCGGGGCGAAGGCAGGCGTTCCGGGTGGCGCCGATTCGGCGCCGGGAAACGGAGCACGAGGCTCATCAACCGCTCATCGGCTCGAAAACGGCTGCGGACGTTCTTGCGGACGTGTCATAGACCAGGTTATTCTCCGCCCCTCGGTCTTCGACACGCTCGCATATCGGCATCACCCGCTCCCCCTCGTTCGCAGCGGGACGAGGGAGACGTCCCTCACCCCGATCGAGAGGTGACGACGATTCCGGCCTATCCTTTCCGCCGTGCTACAGGCCGGCTACGCAGGGTAGCCTCGTCCGCCGTCCGAAGCGGGTCGCTTTGGTCTATGAGCCACTGATCCCGGTGATTTTCCAAAGAGGCGCCGCCATGACAGACTCGCGATGGTTCAATGGCTGCCCGGCGGCGGCCGGGCCCCGGTCGCGCAGGATTTCATGAACATTACCATCTGCTGGTCGGCCCCGTCGGGCTACTGGGGCGCCTGCTGGCGGGCGCTCGCGGCTTCGCCCGACGTCCGGCTCCACGTCATCGCGTTCCGGCCGCCGGCCGAGGCGCCGTTCGACGAAGCTGTGTTCGCCGGCCTCGACTACACCCTGCTCGACGAGCGGGAGCGTGGCGACGCGGCCCACGTGGAGCGACTGGTAGTCGCCCAACGGCCCGACGTCATCCAGTTCGTGGGCTGGTTCGTGCCTGCCTACCGCCATGTCGCGCTCAGCCCGCGGCTGCGAGGAGTACGGAAATACATGTCGTTGGACACGCCCTGGCGACACAGCCTGCAGCGGCTGACGCGGCTCCGCTACCCTCGCTACCTCGCGGCACTCGACGGGGTGGGCGTCACCGGCGAGCGGAGCTGGCAGTACGCACGGCGGCTCGGGTTTCCCGAGTCGGCCGTCCGGCGCAACATGTACTCGGTCGACGACCAGACCCTCGGCGAGGTGTATGCCAGCCGGACCGCGGGCAGTCGGCCGCGGTCTTTTCTGTTCACGGGCCGGTATGCCCGGGTGAAGGCGATCGACGTGCTCGTCGCGGCCTATGGCCGCTACCGCCGGTCGACCCCGGACCCGTGGCCACTCGTCTGCTGCGGCGGAGGCGAACTGTCGGGCCTTCTGGCGGGAGTCGAGGGGATCGTCGACCGCGGCTTCGTCCAGCCGCGCGACATGCCGGCCGTCTGGCGCGAGGCGGGCGTGTTCGTACTGCCCAGCCGGTTCGATCCCTGGCCGCTCGTGCTTGTCGAAGCGGCGCAAAGCGGCCTGCCTGTGATCGCCACGAACGCCTGCGGGTCGGCTGTGGAGGTTCTGCGGCACCTCTACAACGGATTCATCGTACCCACCGACGATCCGTCCGCCCTCGCGGCGGCGATGGCGGCGTGTCATGGCGTGGACCTCGCGTTGTGGGGCGAGCGGGCACGCGCTCACGCACTCGGGTTCACCGCCGCGCTTTGGGCCGAACGGTGGCTGGAACTGTTCGCGACGCGCCGGCGCTGAGCAGCGACGAATCCGTCCGTCCGCCAGGCGGGCCGAGCCTGCGTTTCCCAGCTTCAGCGGGCGGCGGTTGATTCCGGGTATCTGACGCCGCCAATTCGGGCATTTCCTCACCGACGGGACGCCACCGACCTGCCCTTATGCCGGTACAGATTTGAGGATTTTTGAGGACAGATGCCGAATCGACGAAACTGCCAATCGTCTCGCGTTCAAAAAGCACTGAAAAACAAGCCGTTCAAATACGCCCGGCAGGACTCGAACCTGCAGGCTGACTTTCCGGCGTCGCGATCCCTTCGGGCCTCGCTCCGCCACTGGATCGCTACCAAATACGCCCGGCAGGACTCGAACCTGCAGGCT
>JBIIYN010000246.1:0-6035 GCA_044346795.1 Pirellulales bacterium | reverse complement strand
GTATTCATCGTGGGAGAGGTTCCTCGAAGGCTCCGCCTGGCATGATGATAGGAGATGGCTCCGGGAAAGACACGGTCAGGGCCGGTCGGTCAGCGCCGTCCGGCCAGGGCCTCGCGGTAGACGCCCGCCAGGTCGGCCACCGTGCGAATCGCGGGGCGGGCCGTTCCCGGGGCCGGCGCCCGAAAGGGATCGACGCCCAGGGACCGCTCGAGCAGCACGATGGTCTGGGCCAGATCGAGGGAATCGAGGCCGAGATCGGTGGACAGGAGCAGTTCCGATTCCACCGCCCGTGGCTCCCGGCCGGTGTCGTGGAGCACCTGCCGGATGGCGGCGGCGATGGCGGACGTGACCGAATCGTGGGTGGAACTCATGGCCGAAACTCCTGCATCGTGGCCGAACCAGGGGCCGACACGCCGCGGCCCGTCGCCGCCTGCCAGACGACCATTCCCCCCGTGGACACGATGATCCAGAGGTCCACGAACGGCCAGTACCAGTGGCCCAGCATATCGACGTATTGGGCGTCGAACTCCAGCCGCTCAGGCCAGTCCACCCCATTCCGACCATGGATCTGCGCCCATCCCGTCAGCCCCGGCCGCACCCGCAGCCGCCGGGCCTGCCGCGGTGAATACCGTGCGACGTAGGCCAGCGGGAGCGGCCTGGGGCCGACGAGGCTCATGTCGCCCACCACGACGCTGAAGAGTTGCGGGAGTTCGTCGAGGCTCGATCGCCTGAGGAACCGGCCGAAGGCGTTCAGCCGCTCGCCATCGGGAAGCGGCCTGCCATCCGCGTCCACCGCCTCGCGCATCGAACGGAATTTGCGGATCCGGATCGGCCGAGCGTCTTTGCCCGCCCGCGTGTCGATGTAGAACACCGGAGATCCCATCGCGATCCGCACCGCGAGCCACACCACGGCCAGCAGGGGCGACAGCAGGATCACCGCGGCCGACGCCAGCACCACGTCGCCGAGCCGTTTGAGAAAGGCGAAACGGATCACGCCGCGGCCCGCCGGCGCGTCTGCTCCGCCACGACCACGAGCCCGACGAGCAACGTCGCTCCCACCAGCGGCGTCGCGACGGCCACCTGGTCGGCCGCCCGTCGCACCGCGGGATCGAATAACGCCGCCGCCCCAACCGCGGCCCCGAACGCCGACAGGCCGCCGTAGAGCATGGCCACGGCGCGGTGCGACCAGCCGGCGATCACGAGCCGCTGGTAGAGATGGCTGCGATGCGCCTGGAAGATGTTCTCGCCCGCCCGCAGCCGCCGCAGCAGCGTGAACGAGGTGTCGAAGATGAAGGGCCAGAGCGCCAGTGCCGCCACCGGCAGCACCTCGGGCACGGCATCTGCTCGCACGGCCAGCGGCAGCACGGCGAGCAGGAAGCCGCAGAACGCGCTGCCCACGTCGCCCATGAAGATGCGGGCCGGCTGCCAGTTGCTCGTGAGAAACCCGAGCGAGGCGCCGGCGAACGCGGCCGCGAGCACGGCCACCGCCCCCGCGCCACAGGCCGCCGCGGCCGCCGCGATGCCAGCCGCCACGGCCGCCGCCGTGATCCCCGCGATTCCGTCGCTGCCGTCCATGAAGTTGAAGGCGTTCGTCAGGCCCACGATCCAAAGCAGCGTGAGCGGCCAGGCGAGCGGCCCGAACCGCAGCATGCCGAAGGAGCCGAGGTCGACCCGCGCGACCGCGCCGAGCATGGCCGTCGCCGCGATCGCGGCCGCCAGGTGGACGGCGAACCGGGTGCGGTTCCGCAGCGACCGCACGTCGTCGAGCCAGCTGACCGCGGCGATCGCCAGGGCCGGCACGACCGCCCCGGCCACGCGCCAAAGTTCTACGGGCCTGAGCATCACGATCACGATCGCGACGCCCACCACGACGGCGATGATCGCCAGCCCGCCGCCGCGAGGCGTCACCCGCGTGTGGCTGCTGCGGGCGTTGGGGGTGTCGACGATGCCGCGGGCGGCGGTCCAGCCGATCAGGCCGCGGGTCAACACCGCCGCCACCACCAGGGTGGCGACGCACCATGCACACCACAAACCGATCGTCGTCACGGAGGCTACAGATCCTTGGCGGTGGCGACCGCCTCGCAGACTTCATCCACGACGGACTCGTCCACGTGGGCCCCGATCGGCAGCGAGAGGCTGCGGGCCGAAAGCAGCTCGGTGGCCGGCAGCGGCCGCGATCGATCGTGGAAATGCTCGAAGGCTGTCTGCCGGTGGCAGGGCGGAGCGTAGTAGGTTCTCGTCTCGATGCCGCGGGCGGCCAGCGACCGTCGCACCGAGTCGCGGGTCATCCCGAACCGCGCCGGGTCGATCGTGATCGAAAAATCCTTGAAGCTCGAAAGCGCGCCGGCCGCCGACTCGACGAAGCCGATCCCGGGCAACTGCTCGAGCTCGCGGCGATAGCGGGCCGCGATCCGCCGCCGCCGGTCGGCCACCTCGTCGAGCTTCGCGAGCGACGCCAGCGCCATCGCCGCGCTCAATTCGGGCATCCGCCCGTTCACGCCGGCGAAGAGCGCGTCGTAGGAGCCGTCGTTGCCATACTCCCGCCCCAGCCGGACGAAGTGCGCCAGGCAGTCGCAGTCGGTCGCCACGATGCCCCCCTCGCCGGCCACCAGCAGCTTCGTGGGCGACAGGCTGAACACCTGCGCCGTCGCGCCGGCCCCCACCGGCCGACCGTGCAGGCTCGAACCGAAGCCGTGGGCGGCGTCGACGATGAGCGGCAGGCCATGCTCGGCGGCGAGCGCCGCGAGCCCCGCCACGTCGCAGGGATTGCCGAAATTGTGGCAGGCCGAGATGGCCACCGTGCGTGGCGTGATCGCGGCCGCCACCGACTGCACCGTGACGTTCGTCGTCCGCGGATCGACGTCGACGAATACGGGCCGCAGGTTGTTCCAGAGGATCGCCGCCGGCCCGGCCAAAAACGTGAAGCTGGGGATGACCACCTCACCGAGCGGTTCGCTGCGGGACCCGCTCCGCACCGTGCCGAATCGCGACAGCGGCTCGAGGGCGCCGACGGCACAACGCTCCGTCACGCCGCGCCGGCTGCGGCAGCTGCCCGCCGAGAGATCGAGCCCCCGGTAGACGAGCATGAGGCCGACCGTGCAGCTGCTCACCGCGACGGCGTGCCGCACGCCCAGCCGCGCCGCGATCGCCTGCTCCAGTCGATCGACGCACGGGCCCTTCGTCAGCCTGCCGCTGGCGAGAATCTCCGCCGCGGCCGGACCGAACGCCTCCCAGGACGGCAGCGCGGGACGCACGAACGGCACGCGGATGCCCGCCGCCGCGGGATCGGCGGCCGAGTGCACCTCGGGGATGACGTTGAACCGGCTGCTTGACCTACTTGGCATGGGCCTTCCGCGCCGTGCCGGCCGGCTGCTCGTCGCTCGTGTGCATGCCGTACTCGGGCACGAGGTCGCGGAGCCGCGCCCTGACCACGTCCGGCGGCTCGTCGATCACGTTGGAAAGCTCGTCGATCACCCCCTCGGCGGCGGCGAGCGTGGTGGGCCGGTGCAGCGCGCAGAACACCTTCGCATGGCTCGTGGCCACCCGCTGCTCGTCGTCGAAGTAGAGCTCCTCGTAGAGCTTCTCGCCGGGACGCAGGCCGGTGAAGACGATCTCGATGTCGTCCTCGCCGAGCCCGGAGAGGCTGATCAGATCGCGGGCGAGGTCGACGATCTTCACGCTCTCACCCATGTCGAGCACGAAGATCTCGCCGCCCGCGCCCATCGCCGCGGCCTGCAGCACCAGTTGCGACGCCTCGGGGATGAGCATGAAGTAGCGGGCGATTTCGGGGTGGGTGATGGTGATCGGGCCGCCCAGGCGGATCTGCTCCTGAAAGATCGGCACCACGCTGCCGTTGCTGGCGAGCACGTTGCCGAACCGGACGACGAGGAACTTCGTCTTCGATTCGGCCGAGAGGGCCTGCACGAACTTTTCCGCCACGAGCTTCGAACAGCCCATCACGCTGGTCGGATTGACCGCCTTGTCGGTCGAGATCATGACGAACGCGCGGACAGCGTGCCGGTCGGCCAGCCGGGCGAGGATCTGCGTGCCGATGCAGTTGTTCTTGATCGCCTCGGCCGGATTCCATTCCATCATCGGCACGTGCTTGTGGGCCGCCGCGTGAAAGATCACGTCCGGCCGGTGCGTGGTCATGATCTGATCCATCCGGGCCTCGTCGGTGACGTCGGCAATCAGGGGCTCGAAGGCGGGCCGCGGCTCGTACCGGCAGAACTCCTGCTCGAGGAGAAACAGCGAGTTTTCGGCCCGCTCGACGAGCAGCAGCGTCCTCGGGTGGAAGCGGAGCACCTGCCGGCAGATCTCCGAGCCGATCGATCCACCCGCTCCCGTGACGAGCACCGTGCGGCCCTCGATGAGCTGCCTGACCGCGGCGGTGTCGAGCTTGACGGGTTCGCGCCGCAGGAGGTCCTTGATCTCCACGGACCGGGGCTTGACGTGCGAGGGGTTGTCGTGGCCCACGAGCAGTTCGTCGATGCCGGGCATCACCTTCACCTGGGCGCCCGCCTGCACGCACTCGTCGAGGAGCTTGCGGAACCTCGGGCCCGTGAGGCTGCCCGACTGCACCATCACCTCGTCGATCCGCCGCCGCTCCACCTCCGTGCCGGCGGCGTCGATCACGTTGAGCACCTCGAGGCCCGCCACGCGGTTGTGCAGCAGGCCGGGATCGTCGTCGAGGAATCCCGCCACGAAGTACTGGCTGTTCGTGGCCGACACGAGCGTGCGGGCGAGCAGCTCGCCCGCCTCGTCGGCCCCCACGATCAGGGCCGTGCGGATCGGCCGGCTCGTGAAGATGGGCCGCAGTTCCTCCCGGATGCTCCGCCAGAGGGCCCGGATGCCGCCGATCGCCAGCACCGTGCCCGCCCAATCGAGCACGATGACGCTGCGGGGCACCCGCGGAAAGTCGCCGAACCGCCCCGTCGACAGGAGCAGCCCCTCCACCGACGTCACCACCAGCATCGCGAGCGTCGCCGCCCAGATGAGGGCCGTGAGGTCGCTGAAGGCGATCCGCCGCCAGGAGACGTGGCAGTGGCCGAGCCAGTAGAAGATCGCCGCCTTGATCGCCACGACGCCCGCGACGGTCGCCAGGTAGGTCGCACCCCAATCCGCACTCACCGAGAAGTCGTTGCGGACGAAGAAGGCGAACCAATAGACCAGCGTGAAGATGGCCGCGTGCAGGCAGAGCAGCACGACGGCCTTCTGATTGACGCGGCGGAAGAGATGCGGGTTGAAGCTGGTTCTGTTCATGGTGATGGCGTCATGGTGACGGCGTCCTGCCCGGGGTTCGAGAGGCGACGGCCCAGGGGGCCGCCGCCCGCCCCCGGCTACAGGCGTTCGAGATCCACGTCCTCCAGTTCGATCGACGCTCCTTGATTGAGAAAGCGGACGGCCACGACCAGCCGCTGGCTGCCCCGGCGTTTGACCACCGTGCCCTCGAGACCGCGGAGGGGGCCGCTCCGCACCCGCACGGGCTGGCCCGGCTCGAGGAGCGCTTCGGGCGTGAGCGGCCGGTCGGTGTCGATGAGTCGCTTGATGTTCCGCAGGTCGGCGACGAAGCCCGCGGCATCGCCGATCGGCAGCCAGCGGGCGATCGTGTTGGTGGCCAGCGCCGCCCTCCGCTGGTCGTCATCGACCAGGGAAAAAACGTACCCCGGAAAGAGCGGCACGTGGGAAAGCCGCACGCGGCCCCCCGGCGACCGCAGCCGCCGCTGGACGAGCGGCGCGTAGAACGGCACGTCGGCCGCCTCGAGCTTCCGCATGAGATCCTTTTCGCGCCGCGACAGCGTGTAGAAGGCGACCCAGCCATGGCCCGGCTCTGACTGCCCGACAGCCGCCTCGTCGAGCAGGTCGGCGGGGTGGATGTCGCACTGTCTGGGGAGGATTGGCATTCCAGGAAACCTGGTACGGGGATCTCGGAAAAAAACCGCCGGGCTTGGGCCTTGCCGCCACGGCGCACTCCGTGCTCGTGGGTGCCAGCGACCCAGCCCTTCAACAGCCGCTCCGCCAAGCGACAGTCCCGC
>JBIIYN010000245.1:0-6038 GCA_044346795.1 Pirellulales bacterium | reverse complement strand
CGCGGCGGTGCCTGGCGCCAACTTCGGGTTCAGCCAGCCGATCGAGATGCGGGTCGACGAGCTCGTGGCGGGCGTGAAGGCGGACGTGGCGGTGCTGATCTACGGTGACGATCTGGATACGCTCGGCGGCCTCGGCAAGCAGATCGAGGGCGTGCTGCGGGGCATCCGCGGATCGGCCGACGTGCGTGCCGACTGGCAGGCCAACGTGCCCACCATGCAGATCGACGCCCGCCCCGACCAGCTCG
Organism: Pirellulales bacterium; assembly: GCA_044346795.1. Classification (GTDB taxonomy): domain Bacteria; phylum Planctomycetota; class Planctomycetia; order Pirellulales; family UBA1268; genus CAMCQY01. The sequence goes on along the minus strand of JBIIYN010000245.1, from coordinate 5,793 downwards.
CCCGGCATGCCATCGACGGCATCGAGGTGATGCGGACCGTCTCGGCGATGGGAGGCATCCAGACCGGCGTCATCTACGAGGGGCGGCCCCGCTATCCGCTGGTGGTGAAGTTCCCGCCCGAGTGGCGGGAGGACGCCGAACGCCTGCCGCAGATCCCGGTCGGGGCGGCGGGCGGACGCCCCGTTCCGCTGGGAGAACTGGCGGACATCAACCGGGCCGAAAGCCCGCCATCGGTCGAACACGAAAACTCCCGCCGGCGCACGTTCGTGTCGGCGAACGTCCGTGGCCGCGACGTCGCCAGCTTCGTGCAGGAGGCGCAACGAACCATCGGCCGCCAGGTCCGCCTGCCCACCGGCTACACGCTGCGGTGGGGCGGAGACTTTGAAAACCTGCTGTCGGCCAGCCGCCGGCTCATGCTGATCACGCCGGTGGTGCTCGGCCTGATCGCCCTCTTGCTCTACACGAGCTTCAAGTCGCTGCGGTTGGCGTCGCTGATCTTTTGCGCCGTGCCGGTGGCGGCTTCGGGGGGCGTCGCGGCGCTCGCGCTGCGGGGCATGCCGTTCTCGATCGCGGCCGGCGTCGGCTTCGTGGCGCTCTTCGGCGTGGCGGTGCTCAACGGACTGGTGTGGGTCGCCGGGGCCGAACACGCCCGCCAGGGAGGTCTCTCCCCCCGCGAGGCGGCGATCGCCACCGCCGAGGTCCGCATCCGGCCGGTGCTGATGACGGCCCTCGTGGCCAGCCTCGGCTTCCTGCCGATGGCCCTGGCGACCAGCGCCGGCGCCGAAATCCAGCGACCGTTGGCCACGGTGGTGATCGGCGGCATCGTCACCTCGACGCTGCTGACGGCCTTCGTCGTGCCGGCAATCTACCCCTGGTTTGTCCCCCGGTCGCAGGTTTGGCACACTCCAGCGGGCTGAATGCCGCGTTCGCGGAACACCGTCACTCCTCCCCACCGACTTCCCACATGCTCCCATGACACTCCGCGACTTCCAGCAGCTCATCCGCGCCATGTATCATGACAAGGACGCCGCGCGGGGCGTGGAGGGGACGTTCATGTGGCTGACCGAGGAGATCGGCGAACTGGCGACGGCGCTGCGGAGCGGCACGCACGACGAACGGTCACTCGAGTTCGCCGACGTGCTGGCATGGCTGGCGACGATCGCCAATGTGGTCGGCGTCGATCTCGAGGAGGCCGTGGCCCGCAAGTACGGGACGGGCTGCCCCGGCTGCGGCCAGCTGGCGTGCACCTGCCCGGATGCGGAGAAGCCATGACGACCTGCACCAGATGCGGCCTGGCACTGGCCTTCATGATCCTGGCACCTGCCGGAGCAGGCGCGCAGGAAGTGCGGGTGGGATTCGACGGTGTCTATCGGACCGGGTCATGGACGCCGTTGACCGTCGAGTTTTCGGCCACGGACGGAAGGTCTGGCGCCGTCCCGCGGGCGGTGCATGCCTGGGTGGAGGATCCCGACGGTCAGTACGTGCGATCCCCGGCGGCGCCGGTGGAGATCGGTGGCGATGGCCGGCCTTCGGCCAGACTGACCGTCCGCTTCGGCCGCCCCTCGGCCCGCGTGCTCATCGAACCGGCGGCAGAAGTGGCAGCCGATGGCACGGCCGCGGTGTCGGCCGGCCCCGAGCCTGCCGCGTTGCAGCGGGCGAACGTCACGCGGCACTCCCTGCCGGCACCTCTTCCCGCCGCCGAGACGGTGATGCTCGTGCTGGGCGATCTGCCGGCGGCGGAACGTGCGTCGCGGCTTCAAGCCCGCGATGACGGCTCGCGGCCGCGGGTCGTGCCGATCCGAAACACAGCCGCCGGCGACGCGGCGCCGGCCGACGGGGCAGGGGGGACCGCCATCCTGGGACAAACCGCCCTGGACTTCGACGGCGCCGATTCGATCGTGGTCTGCGGCCGTGCCGTGGCGGGGCTCGATCCGACCTCGCTCCGGGGCATCGACGACTGGGTGCGGCAGGGCGGACGGCTCGTTCTTGCCGCCGGCACGACCGCAGCCGACATCGATCGCGCTGGCGGCCCAGCGGCCGCATGGCTGCCGGGGAGGGTCGCAAAACTGGTGCCTCTCCGCCGTGGCAACGCGCTGGAGACATACGCGCGGGCCAACCGACCGCTCGACAAGGGGGCGTTCACGTCGCTGGAGGTTCCGCTTCTCGCCGATCCGCAGGCGATCGAGGGGAGCATCGAAGCCTTCGAGGGACGAGGCCCGGCCGATCTGCCGCTGGTCGTCAGGCGGGCGTACGGCCTGGGCACGATCGTGTGGGCCGGCATCGACCTCGATCGTCCTCCGTTTCGTGACTGGTCGGGAAGCGACTCGATGCTGGTGGAGATGCTGCTGGGACGCCGGGCGACACGTGGCTCGGGCCGCACGGGCGAGACCCGCCGTGGCTCGCTCGACCTGGCCGGACAGCTGCGACAGGCGATCGACCGGTTTTCCGGCGTGACGCCGATTCCGTTCGAGGTCATCGCCGGACTGGGAATCCTCTACGTCGCCTGTCTCTATCCGCTCGACTGGTGGCTCGTCTCGGCCCGCCGAATGACTCGCGCGGGCGCTCCGTCGCGGTCGTCCTGGCTGCCATGGCTGTCGCTGCCGCTGGTGGTCGCCGCTGCCAGCGGCCTGGCGTGGTCGGCCGGCCAACGATGGAAGGGTTCGGCGTGGCAGACCTCCGCCGCCGGCTGGGTGGACCTCGACGTCGACAGCGGCCTCGTCCGCGCCGCCTCGTTCGCGGGCGTCTGGTCGCCGCTCAATGCCCGGCTGGATGTGATGGCCGGCCCCGACACGACCCTGCTGCCGATCGCGGCGGCCGACGTCGGCCGATCGGCACGCGGCGACGTGAGCTGGTTCGCCCCGTGTGGCAGGGGCATCGGCGGCACCGACGCCGCCTCGCCGCATCCGTCGCTGGCCGCCGCCGACTACGGCTACGGCGGCTCCGCGGCCGTCTTGGACGGCGTTCCGATCGCCGCTTCTTCCAGCCGCCTCTTCGAGGCGGAAACGATCGCCAAGATGGCGTCGCCGGCGGTGGATTCGACGCTCGCGCGGGAAGGGCAGGGCACCCTGCGGGGGGAGGTCACGAGCCGGCTGCCGTTCGCCCTCGAGGACTGCGTGCTGGCACATGCGGGCTGGCTCTACGATGTCGGCACGCTCGAGCCCGGCCAGACCTTCGCCGCCGGGGTGAGCCGCGGCCCACGTTCACTGGCCGGGGCCCTGACCCATCGCACGGCGAACAAGGATCGCGATGTCGCGGTGCGATGGGATGTCGCCGAACGCGATCCGCTCCGGGTCCTCGAGATCGCCGGATTGCACGCCGCAGCCGGCGGCAGCGGCTACACGTCGCTGGAGCCTGGTCGGCTCGCCCGGTTCGATCTGTCTCCGCTCCTGCCGCTCGACCGCGCCGTGCTCATGGGCCGCGGCCCGGCTTTCGTCGCCTGGGAGTGCCGACGGCGGGGGGCCGCCGAGGCCGACGACTCCGCCACCGTTCCGCCGCTGCCCGGGCAGGCCTTCCTGTGGCGAATCGTGATCCCGCTCGTGCGGACGTCCTCAGACGCCACCTCCTCCTCGAACTGAAGCTTTCATGATCGAGACGATCGACCTGACGAAGAAATACGGCGACTTCTACGCCCTGGAGTCGCTCGACCTGAAGCTCGAAAAGGGGGACCTGTTCGGCTTCATCGGGCCCAACGGCGCCGGCAAGACGACCACCATCCGGATCCTCTCCACGCTGCTGGCCCCCACCTGGGGCGAGGCCTATGTCTGCGGCTATTCGATCTACACCCATCCGCGGGAGATCCGCCGGGCGATCGGTTACATGCCCGACATCTTCGGCGTCTACGACGACATGCGGGTGATCGAATACCTCGAGTTCTTCGCGGCCGCCTATCGAATCGACGGCCCCGAGCGACGGCGGGTGGCCGAGCGGTCGCTCGAACTCGTCGATCTCGCCTTCAAGCGTGACGAACTCGTGACCAGTCTGTCCCGGGGCATGACGCAGCGACTGGGCCTCGCCCGCGTGCTCCTGCACGACCCTCAGGTGCTCCTGCTCGACGAACCGGCCAGCGGCCTCGATCCGCGGGCGCGGATCGAGATGCGCGGGCTTCTCAAGCGGCTCCAGGGCCTCGGCAAGACGATCCTCGTCTCCAGCCACATCCTTCCGGAGTTGGCCGACATCTGCAATCGCGTCGGCATCATCGAATACGGCCGCCTGCTGGCCTGCGGCGACGTGCAGGATCTCCTGGCGCAGGTTCGTGGCCGTCCGGTGATGCGGTTCCGGCTCGCCGGCCCGCCGGAGAAGGCCGCCCGGCTGCTCGAGACGTCGCCCGAGGCCGCGGGCGTGGCGGTCCGCGACGGCGAGATCCTCGTCACGCTCGCCGACGGCGTGGACGACCCTTCGCCGCTGGCGGCGAAACTCATCGCCGACGGGCATCGCCTGATTGCGATGCGGGAGCAGGAGGTCAATTTGGAGACGGCGTTCCTCGAACTCACGAAGGGTGCGCTCGGCCGCCCTGGCCGCCAGCCGGCGGCCGAAGCCTGATGATCCCGGCCGGCAGCGAAGGAGTGCAGCATGCAGTGGCTATTGCGAACGATCCGGGCGTGGACCGGCACCAGCCTCGTGGTTGTCGGGGTCGTGATGCCGCCGCTGGCCGCGGAGCAGCCGGCGGCTGAACTGCCCGCGGCGCAGCCGGCGACGCAGGCCGCGGCCGAACGGGCGGCCGCCAAGGAACTCGACGCGCCCGCCGCGACGCTGGGCTACGCGCTGGGCATGCGGATCGGCAGCCGCATCGCCGCCGACTTCAAGGGACAGGAACCGGCCGTCGACGCAGCGGCGCTCGCCCGCGGGTTGTCGGACGCGATCCTCGAGGCCCAGCCACGGCTGAGTGACCGGCAGATCCGGCAGGCGCTCGAGGCCTTCGACGCCCGCATGCGGGAGCGGGAGAAGGAATTCGGCCGGCGGATGCGCGAGGCTGCGAAGGTCAACCTCGCCAAGTCCACCGAGTTTGCCGCGGCCAACGGCCGGAAGCAGGGGATCGTCACGCGGCCGAGCGGCCTGCAGTACGAGGTGATCCGCGCGGGCACGGGGGCAAGCCCCACGCTCGACGATGCCGTCGCCGCGCACTACTCCGGCACGCACATCGACGGCCGCACGTTCGACGCGACCGATCCCAAGGGTGAGCCCGCCGTCTTCCCGCTCCGCGGTGTCGTGCCCGGCTGGCAGGAGGCGTTGCCGCTGATGAAGACCGGCGCGAAGTGGCGGATCTACCTGCCCCCCCGGCTGGCCTACGGCGAGGAGGGCTCGCCGCCCGACATCGAGCCCAACGAACTGCTGATCTTCGAAATCGAACTGCTGGACATCGTGCCGGCAAAGTGAGTCGTGTGCATGGCCAGGGCGACGATTGCGTGCGTGCGCGGCGGCGTGTGGCTGGCGGCCGGATGGCTGGCGGCGCTGCTCCCGGTGCCCGCGGGTGCCACACCCCCGGCGGCCGACCGGTTCACGGAGGCCCGCGAGCGGATGGTTCGCGACGACATCGCGGGCGGCGGGGTGACCGATCCGCGGGTGTTGGAAAGCATGCGGCTCGCGCCGCGGCACGAGTTCGTCGGGGCGGCCCAGCGTCCGTACGCCTACTTCGACATGGCCCTGCCCATCGGCGCGTCGCAGACCATCTCCGGCCCCTTCGTCGTGGCCTACATGACGGAGAAACTCGAACCGAAGCCGACCGACCGCGTGCTCGAGATCGGGACCGGCAGCGGCTATCAGGCGGCCGTGCTCTCGCCGCTGGTGGGCATGGTC
>JBIIYN010000244.1:0-6045 GCA_044346795.1 Pirellulales bacterium | reverse complement strand
CAGAGTTTCGGGCGGTTCTGGCCGCCCATCCTGAGGCGAAGATGCACTGGATGCTGCCAGACAGGGGATTCGTTCCGGATCACTACCACATCACCGAAGTCGGGCGTCTTCAGAAGGACTTCATCGACTGCGGTGGCACGATCCGGTCCCTGTCGTCCTGCCTGCTCCAGATCTGGGTTGCCGATGACAAAGACCATCGGCTCCACGCGACGAAACTGGCAAAGATCATCGAGATCGCCGGACCCGTATTGAAGGGCGACGATCTGCCGGTCGAAGTCGAGTATGAGGAGGGGACGATCTCGCAGTATCCGGTTGCCGGCGTGGAAGTCACGCCGTCCGGTCTGCTTTTCCACCTCGGCACCAAGCACACCGCCTGCCTTGCCCCGGAAAAATGCGGGCTGGACGGTGGCGGTTGCTGTTGAGGGCCGCGGCGGTGCTCGCACCCAACTCGCCATCAGCCCCGAGCCGCATGTCGTTTTCACTACAGAGCCGCGGGGCGGATGGGCGTTAATGTGCCGACCGGCAACCGCCCGCCCCGGGCCGCACCGAGGAGAGTCCCATGCCTGCCGCTGTCGTGAATTTCGCGCCCGCCAGGGGCTCCGTCGAACTCCGTGACGTCGCCGCGCCGGAGATCGGTCCCGACGACGTGCTCCTCGAGGTGGCCAACGTCGGCGTGTGCGGCAGCGATCTGCACCAGTGGACCGGCGACCACTCCTGGCCGGTGAATTACCCCGTCGTGCTCGGGCACGAGTTCGGCGGCACGATCGTGGGCGTCGGCGCGGACGTGAGCGGCTGGCGCGAGGGGGATCGCGTCGTGAGCGAAACGGCCGCGATCATCAGCCCCGACAATCCCATGACCCGCCGCGGCCTCTACAATCTCGATCCCACCCGCAAGGGCTTCGGCTACGGTGTGAACGGCGCGATGACACGGTTCGTCCGCGTGCCCACGCGGATCCTGCACCGCGTTCCCGACCGGCTCCCGTTCGAGCAGGCCTGCCTCACCGAGCCCTGCTGCGTGGCCTACTCGGCCGTCGTGAAGAACGCGCGGATCGAGCCCGGCGACCGGGTCGTGGTGCTCGGGCCCGGCACGATCGGCATCCTCTGTGCGGCCATGGCGCGGCTCTGCGGCGCGGAGGTGGCGGTGGTCGGCCTGCCGGCCGACGCCGGCCGTCTCGCGGTGGCGAAGCGGTATGGCTGCGAGACGATCGTGGGCGACGCGAAGGAGTGGGCCCTCGACCGCGACGGGCTGGGCTGCGACGGCGTGATCGACGCCGCAGGCGCGAGTGCCACGCTCCGGGTCGCTCTCGACCTGGTGCGGCCGGCCGGCTGGATCTCCAAGGTCGGCTGGGGGCCGCAGCCGCTGGGCTTTTCGCTCGATCCGCTCGTGCAGAAGAACGTCACGCTCCAGGGCAGCTTCAGCCACAACTGGCCGATCTGGGAGCGGGTGATCGCGCTGTTGGCCAGCGGGGCCCTCGACGTGCGGCCGATCGTCGGCGGCGTGTGGCCGATCGAGGAGTGGCACGAGGCCTTCGAGCAGATGCATTCCGGAGCCGTCGTGAAAAGCGTGCTCTCACCTTCGGCGACCCGTCCATGACACCCCATCGCTCCCATCACCTGATCGGTCTCGTTCGCGGGCAGTTCGGCGATATCCCTGAGGCCGAGTGGCTCGACTTCATCGCCACCGCCGGATTCGACGGCTGGGAGGAGGCGTCGTGGGAACTCGACCTCTCCGCCTGCGATACGTCGGCGGGGGCGGAGGCCTGTGCCGCCGATCGGCTCGCCCGCGGCCGCGGCCTCGCGATCCTCTCCATCGCGGCGCACCTGCAGGGCCAGGCGCTCGGAGACGAGCCCTCGGCGAAGACCTTGCCTTTCGTCGGCGGCGAGGCGGTGGAAGCCTACGCGGCCTGGCGAAAAAGCGGGCACATGCCGCCGCGCACCGATCCCTACCATGTGCCCGACGAGGTGGGCCGGCTGATCCATGCCCAGGCCCTCCGTGGACTCTTGCGGGCGGTGCGGCTGGCCGGCGCGGTCGGCAGGCTGCAGAACCGGCGGGTTCCCGTGCCCGGATTCGTCGGCTCGCCGGCCCGGTGTTGGAGCCACTTCTTCGAGTTTCCGCCCCGGCCCCGAGAGATCGGCGGGTGTTCGGTGCCCGACGTGCTCGACGTCAGCCTCGAACTCCTGCTCGAGCGGTTCGCACCCGTCTTCGACGCCTGCCGCGAGGCGGGAACGACGTTCGACCTGGAATGCCATCCCGGGGAGCGGGCGATGGGCGACATCGAGTCGGCCGGCGATTACATCCGCTTTCTGGAACGGGCGGGGTATGGCAGCGACGTGGTCGGCTTCAATCTCGACCCGAGCCACATGGTCTGGCAGGGGGTCTCGCCGGTCGATTTCATCCGCGAATATGCCCCCTGGATTCATGCGGCCCACATCAAGGGTGTGCAGGTCGTGCCGGGGCCGACGCGGGCCGGCCTCCTCGGCGGCCATCGACCGATGGGGCACCGGCTCAACGGCTGGAATTTCGTCACTCCCGGGTGCCGGCGCGACTCCGTGGCCATCGAGGAGGTGATCGTGGAACTCAACCGCGCCGGCTACAAGGGCGCGCTGGTCATCGAGTGGGAGGACAACGACGCCGAGAAGCGGGCGGGCGCCGTCGCGGCGCTGGCGGCCGTGCGGGCCGCCGACCTGCCGCCCGCCACGGGCCGGCACGACGACGCGCTGCATGCGTCCCGGGGAAAGGCTCCGGCCACGGCATCATGAAGCGTCTCGCGGGAAAGGTCGTGATCGTCACCGGCAGTGCCACCGGCATCGGGAGGGCGATCGCCGTGCGGTGCGTGGCCGAGGGAGCGCGGGTCGTGGTGCACGGACTGGAGGCCGATCTCGTGGCCGAGGTCGTGGCGGCGCTCGGGGGCGACGCCGCGGGGCCGCAGGCCGTCGGCCACGTGGAGGACGTCACCGCCCCCGGCTGCCCGGAGCGGCTCGTGCAGTTGGCGGTGGCCACGTTTGGTCGCCTCGACGGACTCGTCAACAACGCCGCCGTCATCACGACGGGCGACATCCATTCCACCGACACGGCCGCCTTCGACCGCACGATCGCGGTGAACACGCTCGCACCGCTGCGGCTCATCCAGGCGGCGCTGCCCCACCTGCGTGCGGCGCGGGGGAGCGTGCTCAACATCGGCAGCGTCAACGCCTGGTGTGGTGAGCCGAACCTGCTGCCGTATTCGATTTCCAAAGGAGCGCTCATGACGCTCACGCGCAACCTCGGCGACACGCTTTTCCGCGAGGAGGGCGTGCGGATCAACCAGATCAACCCCGGCTGGGTGCTCACCGAGAACGAGGCGGCGCGGAAGCGAAGCCACGGCCTGGCCGACGACTGGCCGACGCACCTGCCGCGGGAGTTCTGCCCCGCCGGCCGGCTCATCCGTCCCGAGGAGATCGCCGCCGCGGCCGTGTATTGGCTCGCCGACGAGTGCGGGCCGATGAGCGGCCAGGTGGTCGATCTCGAGCAGCATCCCTTCATCGGCCGCAATCCCCCGAAAAACGCCACGACCGTCCCACCGCCACCGCGATGACACGAGCCAACCCCGCCGCCGCCACCGCCGCTCCCGCCGCCCCGCGGCTGGCCGCTTTCCCCAAGGCGTTCATGCAGCCGCTCTGCAAGGACGGTGGGATGAGCGTGTCGGACTGGATCCGGCTGGCCGCGCCGCTGGGGCTCGACGGCCTCGAGTGGTATGCGGGATTCCTGGAGATGGCCGACGAGGCCAACTGGCCGCGGTTTCGCCGCGAGGTGGAGGCGCACGGGATGACCATCCCGATGCTCTGCTGTTCCCCCGATTTCACGCACCCGGACGCGGCGTTCCGGGCCCGCGAGATCGCCAAGCAGAAGCGGTGGATCGAGATGACGGCGACGCTCGGCGGCTCCTACTGTCGGGTGCTTTCCGGCCAGCGGCGGCCCGAACTCTCACCCGCCGAGGGCGTGCGGCTGGCGGCCGACTCGATCCGCGCCTGCCTGCCCCACGCCGCCGCCCGCGGCGTGACGCTGATCCTCGAGAACCACTACAAGGACGATTTCTGGCAGTATCCCGAGTTCGCCCAGAAGATGGACCTGTTTTGTTCGCTCGTCGACGCGGTCGACGACCCGCACTTCGGGGTCAACTACGACCCGAGCAACGCGTTTCTCGCCGGCGACGATCCGCTCGAACTGTTGCGCCGCGTGTCGCACCGCGTGGTCACCATGCACGCCAGCGACCGCTCGCTCGTGTCGGGCACGCTCGCCGACCTGCGACGCGAGGAGGAGGGTTCGGTGGGCTACGCGCGGCGGCTGAAGCACGGCGAGATCGGCCAGGGCCTCAACGACTACGACGCGATCTTCGCGGAGCTCGCGGCAAAGGGGTTCCACGGCTGGATCAGCATCGAGGACGGCGTCGATGGCATGGACCAGCTGGAGCGGAGCGTGGCTTTCCTGCGGCGGAAGATCGCCGCCCACTGGCCCGCCGGGCGCGGGGCCCCGAAGGCGTGACGCCGCGGTGCGGATGCCGAGGAGCCACGGGCCCGACGTCGCTTTCGCTACAGAACGGCTTCGACCGCCGCCCGTACCATCCGCCGCCATGAAACCGATCGTGCAGATATCGCTCGACCTCACCGACATCGGCGAGGCGCTCGAAACGGCGGCCGTCGCCATGCGGGCCGGCGTCGATTGGCTCGAGGCGGGCACGCCGCTGATCCTCGCCGAAGGGCTGCACGGCGTCCGGCGGCTGCGTGAGGCGTTCCCCGGGGTGCCGATCGTGGCCGACTTGAAGACGATGGACGGCGGCTATCTCGAGGCCGAGATGATGGCCAAGGCCGGTGCCACGCACGTCGTGGTGATGGCGCGGGCCCATGAGGAGACGATCAGGTGCGTCGTGAAGGCCGGCGCCGACTTCGGCTGCAAGGTGATGGGCGACAACCTGGGCTGCCCCGACATGGTGGCGGCGGCGAGGGCGCTCGAAGACCTGGGCTGCGACTACGTGATCCATCACATCGGCTACGACGAGCGGCGCGGGATCGCCGCGGCAGGCCGCCGGATGCCGAGCCCCCTCGACCAATTGCGCGAGGTGGTGGCGGCGGTGAAGGTGCCCGTGCAGGCGGTGGGTGGGCTGTCTCTCGAGCAGGCGATCCGCTGCCCGCAGTATGGCGCCCCGCTGGTGGTGCTCGGTGCCCCGCTCACGGTCGACGCCGACGCCTTCAAGACGGCCGCTGGCGACCTCGAGGGGTCGCTTCGGCTCATCTGCCAGGCGATTCACGGGCAGGACGTGGCGGCGGGATGAATCCTCGTTCGGCCTCGTCGGCCCCGTCCAAATCTGTCTGACGCGGCCGTATCATGGCGCCGGAAAGATGGCACCGGCAAAGGGAGCCCGTGCCGGTGCTCCGCCCCCGAACGGAGTCTCGCCCGATGGCGAAGCAATCATCCCGCGGCACGAAGCGGACGACCGCACGCGACTGGGCCGCCGAGCAGCGGACGTTTCTCGACGCGATCGCGCCGGAGAGCCACTTCCACCGGGCCTTCGACGGCCTCGGCGACACGCTCTTCTTCGCCAAGAATCTCGCCGGCGAGACACTCTTCTTCAGCCGTGGCATCCTGCCGCACATCGGGCTCACGAGCGACACCGAGATGCTGGGGGCCACCGACGACGACCTCACGCCGGGGCCGTTCGCCGCCCACTACCGCGCCGACGACCGCATCGTGATCGAGACACGCAGGCCGCTGGTGGGGCACGTGGACGTCTGGTTCGACGAACTGGGCATTCCCGACTGGTACGAGACGAACAAGTATCCGATCCTCGACCGCTCGGGGGAGGTGATCGGCGTGATGGGCACGCTGCGGGCCTGCCGGGGCCGCATGCCGCCGGGAGCGGTGGGCAGCCGCCTGGCCCCGGCCGTCAGGCTCCTGCAGGCCGACCTCGCGCGGTTTCCACCCGTCGCCCGCCTGGCCGCCGCCTGCGGCATGTCGCCGCGGCAGCTGCAGCGGTCGTTCCAGGAGATCTTCTCCTTCAGCCCCCGCAC
>JBIIYN010000243.1:0-6071 GCA_044346795.1 Pirellulales bacterium | reverse complement strand
GGCCTGGAGCGAAAAGTCCCAGTTGCGGACGAGGGTGAGATCCATGCGGGTGTAGACACCGCCGAAGTAGGGCACGAGGTCGGTGCCATTCACCGTGTTGTAGCGGGCGTTGCCGAAGGCATAGCCGCCCACGCTCACCATGCCGGCCCAGTCGGCGAGGCCGGGAAGGTAGGCGCCGACCTCGAGGTCGGCACCGGCGAGTCCGGCGTTGACGCCCGTTTGGGAGAGCCAGGAGTTGCCGACGAAGGGGCCCATCTGCTGCCCGGTGGTGCCCACGGGTATGTAGCCGTTGCTGCGGAGGTTGCCGTAGTCGGTGAGCCACTCGGCCGACACGCCCACCTGGTTGTAGGTCTGACCGCCGGCGAAGACGTAGCTGCCGCTCGTGTCGGTGATCGTCGTGTCGGAATACTGGTCCTGGTCGCCGTCGTAATCCCAGTAGACGCCGAGGCCGAAGAGCGTGCCGCCCCAGAACTGCTTGCGCACGGCGCCCACGTTGGAGAAGAAGCCGCCGTAGTTGCTCAGGTGGCCGCGGAGGTCGGCGTTCCAGACGCCGCCGAGATCGTCTTCGGCGTAGGGGATGAAGCCGCCCATGGTGTAGTAGCTGCCGCGGTAGCCGAGGCCGCGGTCGGCCGCGTTGATGCCGTAATACATCCAGCCCGGGCCGTTTTCGTCGAGGTCGGCGAACCGTGCCGCCGCACCGTTGACCAGGCCGCCGACCGCCCCCATGCCGCTTTGGCCGACGCCGGCTGCCCCACCCGCGGCCCCCAGTTGCCCGATCTGCGCCTGCGCGAGCCGCGTCGGCGCCTCCACGATCGAGGCGGCGACGAGCGCGATCGCAGCGAAGCGGCGTGCCCGGCGTTGCCAGGCAGCGGCCTTGCGGCGCAGGGCTCTCCGGCGGGCGGCGGCACGTTTTCCGGAACGATTGGCGGATTTTTCCATCGCTGTCAGATCCGTCGCGGTGGCCGGTCCGCCGGGCAGGGGAGTCCCTGCGCGGAAAAACCGGCATGGTCGTCGGAAGTGATCGACCCACCGCGACCCGATCCATGAGCATTTCCGGCACGAAGGCCGGGATTGGCAGACACGCCGAAAGCCGCCCAGCTTGCCTGGGCCTCCCGCTGTTTCTCCGCGGGATAGGCCGAGGGGCGGCTGCGGCGTATAAACGGGCATCCTTCCGCAGGTGATCCGCTCCCATGTGGCAATTCCAGAACCACGATGCCCTCCTGTTCGACTGCGACGGCACGCTGGCCGACACCATGCCGGCCCACTACCGCGGCTGGCTGGCCGTGACCGAGCCCCACGGCATCGCCTTCGACGAAGACCGCTTTTATTCGCTCGGCGGCCGGCCGACCCGGGACATCGTGGCCACGCTCGCCGCCGAGAAGGGCATCGTGATCGACCTCGACCACGCCGCCCGCACCAAGGAAGAAGTGTTTCTCGCCCAACTCGCCCACGTGCAGCCCATCGACCCGGTCGTGGAGGTGGTGCTCCGCTCGCGGGGCAGGGTGCCCATGGCGGTCGTCACCGGGGGCTTTCAGCGGGTCTGCCGGCAGATCCTCGATCATGTCGGTATCACGGCCGCCTTCGCCACGATCGTCGCCAGCGAAGACACCCCGCGGCACAAGCCCGACCCCGATCCCTTCCTCGAGGCGGCCCGGCGGCTCGGGGCCCGGCCGGAGCGGTGCGTCGTCTGGGAAGACAGCGATCTGGGCATCGAGGCGGCCCGCCGGGCCGGCATGGAATGGATCGACGTGCGATCGTTTCATCGGCCCGAACGGCTCACTCCCACAGGCGGCTGACGCCATGACGCAGCACTCCCCGTCACCCGCCGCCGTCACGCTCGCCGACATCCGCCAGGCCCACGAGCGAATCCGTTCCGGAATCTACCGTTCTCCCTGCCCGCCGAGCATTCCGCTCTCCGATCTGACGGGCTGCCAGATCTGGTGCAAGCTCGATCTCCTCCAGCGCACCGGCAGCTTCAAGGAACGCGGCGCCCGCAACGCCCTGCTGCTGCTCGACGACGCCCAGCGGGGCCGCGGGGTCGTGGCCGCATCGGCCGGCAACCATGCCCTCGGCCTGGCCTACCACGGCAAACTGCTCGGGATTCCCGTGACGGTGGTGATGCCGCGATTCGCGCCGCTCGTGAAGATGGCCACCTGCCGGAGGCTCGGCGCCACCGTGGTGCTCGAGGGGGAGTCGTTCGAGGACGCCCGCCGGCTGGCCCTCGAGATGGCCGCCCGCGACGGCCTGAACCTCGTGCACGGCTTCGACGACGCCCGCGTGATCGCGGGGCAGGGGACCATGGCCCTCGAAATCCTCGAAGACGTGCCCGATGCCGAGGTGATCGTCGTGCCCACCGGCGGCGGCGGGCTCTTGGCGGGCGTGGCCACCGTGGCCAAGAGCCTGCGTCCCGGCATCAGGATCATCGCCGTCGAACCCGCGGCGGCCGGCAGCCTCACGCCCTCGCTCGTGGCGGGGAGGCCCGTGCAGGTGTCGACAAGGCCCACGCTGGCCGACGGCCTGGCGGTGGGCAAGCTGGGCAGCCTGCCGTTTGCCATCGCGGCGCCGCTCGTCGATCGCGTGGTGACCGTGGGCGAGGAGGCGATCTCGCTGGCCGTGCTGCGGCTGCTCGAACTCGAAAAGACCGTCGTGGAAGGGGCCGGCGCGGCATCGCTGGCCGCCGTGATGGGAGACGTGGGCAAGGAACTCGCGGGGAAAAAGGTGGTGCTCCTGCTCTGCGGCGGCAACATCGACCTCACGATCCTCGACCGGGTGATCAAGCATGGGCTGGCTGCCGACGGGCGTCTCTGGCGATTCACGACGCAAGTGACCGACCGGCCTGGCGGCATCGCCAAGCTGACCGCGGCGCTTGCCGCCGCCGGGGCGAGCGTGCAGGAGATCGTGCACGACCGGGCCTTTTCGGGGCCCGACGTGTTCGTGACGAGCGTCGAGGTGACCGTGGAAACCTCCGGCCGCGACCATGCGGCCGCGGTCTACGAGCAGCTCCGGGCCGCCGGATTTTGGGTGGCGGCTCCCATGGACCCCGCACCGCACGGTTTACCTCATCCAAGCCCGCAGCGCAAGCAAGGGACATCCAGCTGACGGAGCACCGGCAGACCCTGCCGGTCGTGACGGACGTGGTAGGCAGAAATTTTTCCCTGCCGAGCCGATCGGGGGCCGGGCGATACCAAGCGATGCGGCGAAGGCCGGTCGCCGCCCAGCAGGCAGGGAGCATTGCCATGATCAGCCATCAAAACGGCCTTCTATCGTCGTCGGCCAGCCCGATCCCCGCGGAAGCGGAAGCCCTCCGCGAACGGGAGCGACTTCGCCGCGAACTGCTCAAGCGGATCATCAATCGCGAGACCCGCCGGCAGGCCACCCGCGGCACCGCCCGCCCATGACCCGAAAAGGTGCCAGCCACCAAATCTGGGCGGGCTGGGGAGGTGGTGCGACTGCCGTCGTCAGGCCGGTGTTGGCGGCTCGGCTCTTGGTCTGGTTCCTGGCCTGGCTCATGGCGTGCGTGGCCGCGCCCGCCGCGGCACAGTCCGGCTCTGCCTGGGAGCCCGAGGCCTTTGCCGACTATCTTCTGAGCGGGCAGACGCCGCATCCGGCGGTGGTGCGGATCGTGGCGGCCGAAAACGGCGGCGCGTCGCTCGGATCGGGCGTGCTCGTCGACGCCAACCACCAGCAGGGGCTCGTGCTCACCAACTGGCACGTCGTCCGCGATGCCCGTTCGGCGGTGCTCGTGCAGTTTCCCGACGGTTTTCAGACGGCAGGCACGGTCGTCCGCATGGACGAGACCTGGGATCTCGCGGCGCTCGTTATCTGGCGGCCGCCGGCGACGCCCGTGCCGCTCGCCGCGGTGCCGCCGGCCCCCGGCGACCTGCTCACGATCGCCGGCTACGGCCGCGGGCCGTACCGCGCCCAGACGGGCCGCTGCACCGAATACCTCTCGCCCGGCACGGGCCAGCCGAAGGAATTCGTGGAACTGGCCGCCGGGGCCAGGCAGGGAGACTCGGGCGGCCCGATCCTGAACGAACGCGGCGAACTGGCCGGCGTGCTCTTCGGCCAGAACAGCGGTCGCACGATCGGCAGCTGCTCGACGCGGCTCCGAGCCTTTCTGGCCGGCGTGGGTTCGAGCGGCTTCACGCCCGCGGCCGCGGCGGCCCATGCCGACGCCCGGGCGGCCGAACGCGGCCTCGGAGCCGAACCCGGAGCGACTGAACAGGGCCCACGGATCAGGATGGCGGCCGCGGCCATCGACAGGCCGACCCTGCAATCACCGCCGACGGCCGTCTCCGCAGGGGAGGGCTTTGGTCCGCCGCTCCACACGCCGCCGGAAGCCGACGGCCAGCCGGTTTGGGACGCCCCCGGCGCCAGTTGGTCCACGCTCGAAGATCTGCCCACGCTCGAGCAACTCTCCACCGTGTTTGACGTCAGGACCAACGGCCGTGCCATGCTGTCGGCAGCGGGCGGCCTCGCGCTCGCGGTGCTCGGGCTGCGCACGCTCTTCGGCGGTCGCCGCCGCGTGGCCCCGCCGATCCGCGACACGTTCGACGAGGATTGAGCGCGGGAGGCCGGAGGGTGGCGAGAGGGCGTGGACCATGGACGATCCTTCGCCTGGCATGACCGGGCCGGGTTTGCCGGCCGGCCCGGCGGCGTCGATACTCGAAGGAATGTCGCCGCCAGAGCCTGCCGCCGCCCATCGAGACGATCTTTCCGGGCGAAGCGTCGGAGGATATCGGCTCGTGCGCCGGCTGGGAAGCGGCGGCATGGGGGACGTGTATCTCGCCGAACAGCAGTCGCTGGGGCGACAGGTGGCGGTGAAGGTGCTCCGCCGCGACGCCGCACGGCATCCGGCCGCCGTCGAGCGATTCGCACGGGAGGCCCGCGCGGCGGCGGCGCTCGTGCATGGCAACATCGTGCAGATCCACGAGGTGGCGTGCATCGACGGCGTTTATTTCCTCGCGGAGGAGTATGTCGCCGGCCCGTCGCTGAAGGCGTGGCTGTCGGCCCGCGGGCCGCTCGATCCCTTGCAGGCGCTCAGCGTGTTGTCGCAGGTCGGTTCGGCCTTCGTGAAGTCGGCGCAGGCCGGCGTCGTGCACCGCGACATCAAGCCCGAGAACCTGCTCGTGACGCCGGCCGGCGAGGTGAAGGTCGCTGATTTCGGACTGGCCCGCGTGCTCGAAACCGACCTGGAACTGACGCAGGACGGCATGACGCTCGGCACGCCGCTCTACATGAGCCCGGAACAGGCCGCGGGCAGGCCGGTCGACGTGCGCAGCGATCTCTATTCACTCGGTGCGACCGTCTATCACCTGCTCACCGGCCGACCGCCCTTCAGCGGGCCCACGCCGCTGGCGGTGGCGTTGGCCCATCAGCACGAGGAGCCCACGCCGCTGGCGGCCTTCCGGCCCGAATTGCCCGCCGGACTCGGCAGGATCGTAGAGCAGTTGATGGCGAAGCGGCCGGAGGACCGCTGCGAATCGCCGACGGAATTGCTGCGGGCCGTCGAGGCGGTGGAGGCAGTGCTCGCGCCGGGATCGCGGCACGATCGGTTGCCGTTGGCATGGGAGGGGCAGACCTTCAACTGGACTCCGACGACCACGCCGGCCGGGTTGCCGCGGGCGGCGGTCACGCTGGGCGGCCGTGGGCAGACGCAGACGGCGCGGCTGAGGGAGGCGACTCGCCATCTGCAGGAGGTGGCGGATCGGGAAGCGGACGAGCGGGAGGCCCGGCGAAGCGAGCGATCGCGGCGGATCTGGATCGTGGCGGTGGCGGCGGTGGCGGCCCTGGCCGTGGGGTTTGCGATCGGCCGGCGGCGGCGCGGGTCGGAGCTGTTTCGGCACCGTCCCCGAGATGGTCGGTAATGACGCGGATTCCGGGGAAAATCGGCCGTCTCAAGTCTGCTTGACACCCTCTCCGACACTGTTAGAACCAGAGCAGGAAACGCTTGCCCACGCCCCCATCGTCTAGTGGCCCAGGACGTCGGGTTCTCAGTCCGAAAACCGGGGTTCGACTCCCCGTGGGGGTATTATTTTTCTGGTTTTCCCGGCAATTGCCGGGTTTTGTCC
>JBIIYN010000242.1:0-6077 GCA_044346795.1 Pirellulales bacterium | reverse complement strand
CACCATGTTCGAATAAAAGCCCGGAGCGGAAGCGACGGGACTGACTTCACGCCGGGCTCGGGCATCGTGCCCGCCCCGGCTTGGCCGACCTCCGTCGGCCGGTTTGAACCCGGCCCTCCGGGCCTGGCACCATGTTCGAATAAAAGCCCGGAGCGGAAGCGACGGGACGGGGCGGAGTAACGCCAGCCACTCCGCGCGCCCCGTCTGCTCCACTTCGTGAGTGGCCCTTTTCCGTCGCCGGATAGAATGACGCCATGTGGAACACCGCCATCTGGAAAAAGACGTGGGGCGATCAGCGGGTGTTGCTGCTGTCGCTCGTGGCACTGTGGACGGCTTTTCCCTGGCTCTACATCTGGCTCTCCGCGCAGATTCCGATGCCGGCCTTCCAGGACGTGCTCCTGCGGGCCATTCCGAAGGACTGGCAGCGGCTGTCGGGCGTGCCGTTTTCCGAGGTGGCCACGCACGCCGGCCGCGTGGCCCTCGCCTTCGTCGACCCGGTGGTCGTGCTGGCCGCCACGGTCTGGGGCATCACCCGCGGAAGCGACGCCGTCTCCGGCCAGCTCGAACGGGGCACCATGGAGATGGTGCTGGCCGCTCCGGTGCGCCGCTCCGCCGTCTTTGTGACGCAGGCCCTGGCGACCACGGCCGCGGCGGCCCTGCTCTGCTGCGTGCTCTTCGCGGCCGTCTGGTCGGCGATCGCCTGCGGGCCCTGGGCCGGCAAGGTCGATCCGCTCCGCTTCCTGCCCGCCGCGGCGAACGTCTTTGGCCTGATGGTCTGCATGGCCGGCATCTCGGCCGCGGTTTCCGCGGCCGACAGCTACCGCTGGCGGACCGTCGGCATCCTCTGCGGGTTCTACGTGTTTTCGATTCTCGCCAAGCTCGTCGGCCGGCTCAGCAAGCCGTTCTGGTGGGCCGGCTACCTGTCGATTCTCAACGCCTACGAGCCCCAGCGACTCGTCGGCGATCCGGCCGAGTCGTGGCCTCTCCTGGCCGCCTACGACGGCGTCCTGATCGGCGTGGGCGTGGCGGGCTACGCGATCGGCACCATCCTCTTCGCGAAGCGCGATCTGCCGGCGCCGCTGTAGCGGGCGGCGGGAGTGGCCGGCGTTCGCGGAAAAAGCCCGCATGGCGGGAAAACGACTGTTTGCCGCATACTAGGGTGAGCCGCGTAGGAGAGAAATGGCCCGGTCCGCGGGCCCTGTCCAGAGGAAGCATCGCCGCCATGAAGATTTCTTTCAGTCGCCGCCTGCTGCTCGTGACCGAACTGTACGTGACAGGGCTGCTCGTGACCTCGCTGCTCATGACAGGACGGGGCCTGTCCGCCGAGGAGCCCGCCGGCGGCGCGACGGAACAGGCCGCCGCGGAGTCGCCCGGCCAAAGTGATCTCGACGCCGCGGTCGATGCCAAGCTTTCGGCACAGAGCATCGACGATTTCGCCACCGTGCTCGACCTCTGCAAGCGTGCCCTCAAGAAGGGGCTCGCCGACGATCAGCGGCAGTTCGCCCAAGACCTCTACACCGACACGCTCATGTATCGGGCCGGACGGATCGTGCAGGCGATCTACGAGACCGAAAAGCCCGACCCGCAGTGGCCGCGGCTCCGGTCGTTCGCGATGCGCGATCTCAACGAGGTGGTGGAACGCGATCCCAAGATCGGCGATGCGCACCTGATGATCGCCCAGTTGGAGAGCCTGCCCGGCGGCAACCGCGAGCGGGCCAGGGCGGCCGCCGAGAAGGCGATCGAACTGCTTGCCGACGACAGGCTGCAGACGGCCCAGGCCCACATCGTGCTGGGCAACACGGCCGATGCCGACGATCGCGAGGAACGCGGCTCGCACTACGACAAGGCGGTCGAGCTGGCGCCACGCGACAAGGACATCCGCCGCACCCGCGGCCTTTTCCACCTGCTCGTCGACGAGTTCGAAAAGGCCCGCGGCGACCTGGAGGCGGCCATCGAGGCCGATCCGGAAGATGCCTCGTTGCAGGAGGCGCTGGGCCTCGCGCTGATGATGGACGACAAGCTCGAGGCCGCCCAGGAGGCGTTCGACCGCGCCATCAAGCTCGATCCCGACTCGCCCGGCGCGCTCCTGCAGCGGGCTCGCGTGCGGGCCATGCAGGGAGATCGGCCCGAGGCGATCGCCGACCTCGACAAGGCGATCCGCATCGCGCCCGACGAGGCCGTGCCGCTCGTGCTCCGGGCCCGCATCCACCAGCAGGCGGGCGACACCGAGCGGGCTTCGGCCGATCTGGAGCGGGTGCTCGCCAAGCGTCCCGATCACCCGGCCGCCCTGGAGCTCCGGGGCCTGATCGCGGCGGAGCGCAACGACTACCCGGCGGCCATCCGCGACTTCCGCAAGCTCGCGGCGCAGCAGCCCGACGACGCGGTGATCGTGGCGCAGCTCGCGATGCTCTACCTCGCGGCGAAGCAGCCGCGGCAGGCGATCAAGCGGTTCACGCGGTCGATCGAAATCGACGACAAGAACTTCGCCAGTTGGCGCGGCCGCAGCGACGCGGAGATCTCGATCGGCGACCACAAGGCGGCGCTGGCCGATCTCGAGCGGGCGCTCGTGCTCCAGCCGGATGACTCGGGCGTGCTCAACAACCTGGCGTGGCTGCTGGCGACGTCGCCCGACGATGCGATCCGAAACGGCAAGCGGGCGATCGAACTGGCCCAGAAGGCCTGCGAAGAGACGAAGTGGGAACAGCCGCATATCGTCAGCACCCTGGCGGCCGCCCATGCGGAGGCGGGGGATTTCGAGGAGGCGAGAAAATACAGCCGGCAGGCGGTCGAGTCGGATGGCAGCCCTCCGGAAGTGAAGAAGCAGTTGGAGGGAGAGTTGGCCAGCTACGTGGCGGAGAAGCCCTGGCGCGAGCGCCAGGAGCAGGAGGAGCAGCCGCTCGAGGCCGATCGGGACGCGGAGCCGACGAGCGCCGACGAGCCCAAGGCGAAAGCCCCCGACGCGGCGGAGGAACCGGCCGCCCCCAAGCAGAAGCGCCGCCCGTTCGATTGAATGCGCAGCAAGGCTCGGCATCGTGCCGACCTTGCCGTGAAGTGATGCGCTGGTTTTGGCCCCGTCCCCGGGTTTCCACCCGGGGCTTTTATTCCAGCGGCGCGTTTCCATCGATGGTTGCACCACCATCGTATAAAAGCCCGAAGCGGAAGCGACGGGACGGGTCCAATGTGAGTGGGGCGTTGGTTTTGGCCCCGTCCCCGGGTTTCCACCCGGGGCTTTTATTCCGACGGAGCGCAAGACTCGGCGGTTGCACCACCATCGGATAAAAGCCCGAAGCGGAAGCGACGGGACGGGGCCGAGAGAATCGCCGCCATACCACCGGACACTCCGGCGTTTCACCTGCCCGGCAGCAGCGCGTCGTGACGTGCCGCCGATTGGGCGGCGGCCGTCTTGTTGCCGGCCCGCTGCCAGGCGCGTGAGGCCAGCGCGGCGGCGGCCGCCGCCTTGTCGGGCCGCCGGTCCGCGTCGGCGCGGGTGGCGATCGCGTCCGCCGCCGATGCCACGCCGGCGGCCCGACGGGCATCGATCCCGCGGAGCGGAATCTGCTTCAGGCTGCGGAGTTCCAGATCGATCGCATCGAATTCGTAGGCCGCGGAGGCCAGCGAGATCGACCGGCTCACGATGTCGGCCTGGCCCGCCGCTTCGCCGAGCCGCCGCGCCTCCTCGAGCATCGCCCACTTGAGCGGCGGAGTGGTCTCCGCGACGGCGGCCGTCAGCAGGGTTTCCGCGGCCAACTTCGCCCCCGCCCCGGTGTCGGCGTGTGAAAGCTCCTCCCGGAACCGCTGCCGCATCTCGGATCGCGCCGTGACGATGTCACGCGCGGACGGCGGCGGTGGCAACGCCGCACCGGGCGGCATTTGGCGCATCGTGGGCCGGCCGTCGTCCGGACCCGTCCCGCGGATCTCTCCGGACGGATCGCCCGCGATGCAGGCGGCCATCCCGCATACCGCGATGGCCGTCACGGTCGCACGACGGATCGAACTGGCGTGTCGCACGGGCTCGTACTATGGCGTCGCCGGATAGAAGTGCGACAGGTTCATGTACGTCGAGGCATGACCCGTGGCGCGGATCGTCTCGACCGACGCTCCGCCGGTCATCGGGCGCTGTGCCTGCCGGATCTGACGTTGCATCTGGCTGAGCTGCCGTGACTGGCGGGCGGCCTGCTGCTGCTGGAAGAGTTGCTGCTGCTGCGGCCGGACGAGCCCCTGCATGGCGCCGAGCGTGCCGCCCGTCGTCGGGTTGTTGCCCTGGAAGCCGAGCGCGTTGTAGGGGCTCATCGATGGCCGGCGGACGATGTTCGAAAACGGCAGGGAGCCGTTTCCCTGGCCGCCGGCAGGGCTCTGGGCCGCCGCGGTGCCGGTCGTGGCTAGCCCAAACAGCAGAACGATCCCCAGCCGGAGAACCGTCCGGACTCCCAGTCCGCCGCGGCCACGGGCCCGGGGGCCCGCGTCAGTTCGCATGGTTCTTTGCATGATCGGTCGCATGGTCAGGCTCCTGCGTCGGCCGAACGGACAGCCACTGCACTCTTTCCACGTATACCACCCGCCGTGGCGGCACGCCATCACTCGGGCAGGCCATACCCCGCGATCGCCCGATCCATCAGGAGCCTCAGGCCGGCCTTGACGAGCGGCTTGTCGTGGATCCAGGCCGCAAACGCCTCGCCGTGGGCCGCGTAGAGGTCCCTCAGCCAGGACGGGGCTTCGGTCAGCATCCAGGCCCGGAAGAGCAGCCACTTCGGGTTTTCGGCGCCGTAGACCTCGCGAGCCACCCAGCAGAAGCCGCCGAAGTTGGGGTTGAAGCCGAACGGCAGCCGGTTGATCGTCTGGACGGTCTGCACGCCGAGCAGGCTGAAGCCGAACATCCGCTCGAAGGGCCCGCAGACCTTGTCGATGATGCTGTCGAAGGCGATCCACGGGTCCTGGGCGATGAACACGCGGTCGCCCGGCAGCAGCTGGTAGTTGGTGGCGGTGGAGCCCCCCTTCATGATCGCCTGGATGTCCACGGGCAGCACCTGGTCGCAGCCCACGCCCGAGGGCGCCGGGCGGGCGATCCAGATGTCCTTGCTCGAGAGCCGGGAGAGCCCGTTGATGCCGGCGATCGCGTCGAGCACGGTCTCGTTGCCGGTCACGGGAAAGCGGGCCACGTTGTCGCCGAAGCCGGCGCCTTCCGTGATCACGTAGTAGACCTTCGAGTTGTAGCTGAACACGTCGACGCTCACGAGCGGCGCGTCGAGAAAATTCGAGAGCTGCGCTTCGATCGCCTCCTTGGCCTCGGCAAGCGTCATGCCGGTGACGTAGACCGTGCCGTAGGTGCCGAGGTTGATCGTGCCGTCGGGGCCCACGAGGTGTTCGCCGGCGATCTGCTGCTGGCCTGCCGCCTGGGCCAGCGTCAGCGACACCTGCGGCTCGCGGAGGATCCGCTTCAAGTGGCGGAAGACGGCGTCCTGCGCCTCGTCGAGCGACTGGCCCCCGACCATCACCTTGCCGTAGGACGGCCCGAGGTCGAGCATGCCGCCCGGCTCCACGACGTAGAGCCCGTTGATCGGCTGCTCGAGGAGCGTGCCTTCCACGATCACCTGGAGGGTGTCGAACGACTGGATCCGGAACGGGGGCTTGGGTACGACGCGGAGCGCGTCGATGAGCAGGATGTCCGGGGGCTCGATCACGTAGGGGGGGAGCGTGACCTTGGCGAGTTCCTTGGCCGGCATCTTGGCGGGATCGGCCGGGCATTCGGCCTCGAGCATGGCCTGCCGGGCGGCCGTGCGCTGGGGCCGGCCGTAGATGTTGCAGCCGCTGGAACAGACTGTCGCAGCGATCAGCACCGCCACGACACTCGTATGCAGTCCCCGCCCCAACCGCCCAGCGGAGGCGTGTGAGCGGCGTTTTTGCGTGTTTTCGCGGGTTAGCATGCAAAGTCTCCGCAACCGGCACAATCGCTGCAATCGTTGTTATCGGCACCGCCGACGGAAAACTTTGCCCCGTTTGTCATTCTTCCGTGAGAACGGGCGACATGCCCGTTTCCGCGACGTAACATTGCGGGACTGTCGCTTGGCGGAGCGGCTGTT
>JBIIYN010000241.1:0-6079 GCA_044346795.1 Pirellulales bacterium | reverse complement strand
TGGACCGGTTCCTCCTGGATGACCTTCGAGAGTCCTTCCCAGTAGGCGAGGCCACGCGGTTGTTCGCCGCTCCACGGGCGACCCGCCGGCGCGACGTGACGGGTCGGGGCGGGAGTGTCGCGCTGGCTGTAGGGATAGATCCGCAGGCCGTCGATGAGCGACTTGGCTTTGGCCGGATCAGGATCGAGCACACGGTGGGCGGACCAGACGTTCACCGTGGGTGAACGGAAGACCCGGTAGCCCTCGGGATTCAGTTCCGGATCGTCGGGGCCGAGGATCAGATACCTGCCGCCCGCGCCCTTGTCGGGGCCGGTCTGGCCGGAATCGGTGATGGGCCGCTGCCAGAAATCGGTGAAGCCGCCCGCCGTGGGGCCGGCGGGCACTTCGAACACCAGCGGGCCGGTCTCCGCGAGGTTCGGAAACGCCATGATGTAGGGCGTCGTGGCGTTGGCCGTGAGGAGCCCGAGCTTGTCCTGGAAGGTGAGGTAGTCGACATAGTCGAGCTTTCCGGCGCCGAACTTCGTGAGGTGCTCGCTCTGCCATTGCTGCATCGCCATCAGCGGCAGGGCCCAGAGGTAGGCCTGGCAGGCCCGCTGGTAGTCGATGTCGTCGAAGACTTTCGCGACGGTGGCGTCGGTGGGGTAGCCGTTTTCCAGTTCGAGCGGGCCGAGCCTCGATGCGACGCTTCCATTGGTCGGGAGGAGCTGCGCGTGGGCCGCATGGAACGTCAGGCTGCCGATCAATGCGGCGGTAAGAGCGATGCCTCGGTGCATGGTCATGATGAGTGTGTGCTGGCGGAGTTGTCTGAAAACCATCGTGGCATGGTCACTGCACCTTCTCGATGTCGCCGGGCTTCCAGCTTCCGTCGATGGCCGCCTCGGTCGGGCCGTAGAGTCGAAGCACGGCAAAGTACCCCTTGCCGGGCACCGTCGCGAGCCAGTTGCCCTCCTTGCCGGCGGGAGCCGCGGGCCCGAGGTGGAGGTCCGTGCTGCCGTCGGCATTTCGTGCCGGCATGTCCCGCGACCCGAGCGACGGAAATGGCCGGCCGTTGGCGAGCCCCGAGCCGTTCTCCGCTTCGTACAGCGTCACCGACCAGAAGTTGGCGGCCGGGATGTCGCGGGGCAGGTGCAGGCGGTAGCTGCTGCCGCCCGACAGGTTCGCGCCGCCGCCATCGACGAAGGCGATCATGTATTTGGCGCCCCGGCCGGGCGTCTGCGACAGCATGCCCGGACTGACGGAATAGTAGTTTGTGAAAAACCAGATCCGGGCGTCGAGGTCGAGATAGCCCCCGGCCACCCTGTGCCAGCCGAGGTCGAAAGGCCCGCCGAGATGCTCCGGGGTCGCATCGGCCATGGGGTTGATCCACCGGCGGTCGGGATAGATGCGCAGTGAGCGGCCGGCCACCACATCCTCGAAACCGACGACTCGGCTCATCTTGTATGCCGTCTTCGCGGCGTGATCCAGGATGTTTCGCGTCTTGGCGTCGGGCTCGAATGGCCGGCCCTTGGCAATGCCGATCGATGCCAGCATGCCGAGCGAGTCGGCGTTGGCGAGATGAGAGCCCTCGCTCTCCACCAGTTTCTTCAGTGCATCGAAGGCGGTTCCATCGCGGATCGGCAGCATGTCGACCGGCACGCCGGAGGCATCGGGGAACTGCATCGGCCGGGCGGCTTCTTTGCCGTGGAGCGGATAGATCCGCGACTGCTCGATGAGCGCGACGGCCGGCGCGAGGTTCTTCGGATCCTGATAGAACGCGCGCAGGAAAACGAACACGGTGTTGGTGGGGGAACGGTAGACGAAACAATCCTCCGGCACCGAGTTCGTGAAGCCCGGAGGCAGCAGGAGAAACTTTCCTCCCTTGCCGGCGTCGGGGCCCGGTAGGCCGACGTCCCCGAAGAACCGGCCGCCATCGACCGGGATCGGCCGCTGCCAGACATCGAGCAGGATGCCCTGCAGGTTGGGCGGAGCCTCGAACACGAGCGGGCCGTCTTTGCCGAGGTCGACGTAGCCCATGGCATAGATGACGTCGGAGTTGGGGGTGGTCACCAGGGTCTTGGCGTCGAGCCGTTGCTTCCAGACGGGCAGCACGTTGTAGCCCACACCGAAGACCTTTTCCGAACCGACCTTCATGCCGAGCGTGTTGATCAGAGGCAAAGCCCAGAGATAGGTCTGCGTCGCCCGCTGGAACAGCAGTTCGTCACGCAGGGTCTCTGCGGTCTTTGGCGTGGGCCGGTTTTCGGCGAAAGGCAAGCCGCTGAGTTCCTCGAAGCGGGCAAGCTGCGCGTGGGCCGCGCCGGCGTGCACGAGCACCGCAACGACTGCGATCGAGACAAGCATGTGAGCCCGCATGGTGTTCATCAACGACTCCAGGAATCAAGAACCCAGGAAAGAAGAAAGTTTACGGGCTGCCGATGCCCGCCAGTTCGCACATCACGGCCGACGAGACCGCCTGCGGGCAGCTCCAGACGAGGAAGAACGCCGACTCGCGGACGAGCCGCTCGGCCGGATGGCCGACCACGAAGCCCGTTCCCTTCGAGGCGGTCAGCGCCGCCTGGGCGGCCCGTGTCACGAGGCCGTTGGCATGGGCCCGCAGCCGATCGCGGTCGGCCGGATCGATGCCGCCGGCGGCGGCCGCGTCGAGCTGCCGCCAGAGTTCGTCCGCCTCGGCCTGCAGGCCGGCCGCCACCGGCTCGAGCGCCGGCCGCGCGCGAGACTCCTGTTCGATCAGCGCGATCGCCGCCCGCGTGGAACCCACCGCCAGCGCGGTCGTCGCCAGGCCGCCCGTCCGCACGCCCGCCTCGGCCGGCCTGATCACGTCGGCCGGCACGACATCCCGAAAGGTCACGCTCGACGTCCGGCTCCCGGACAGGGCGAGCATCTGCATCGGCGGCGCGATGTCGAGGCCGACGGCGTCGGTGGGCACGACGAAGAAGAACTGCTCGCCGGACTCGGTGAGGGCCCCGGAGACGATCGTGTCGCTCGAGTCGGCGCCGGTCACCCAGGGGCACAGTCCGTTCAGCCGCCAGGTGCCGCCCGCCTGCGAGGCGGTCAACGCCGGCGTGCCGAGGTGGCGGCGGCTGGTCGAGAGCTGGGCGATGCCCACGGTGGTCGGCGTCTCGCCGCGGGCGAGGGCGGGCAGCCGCGCGGCGCGCACGGCCGCCGCACCGCCGGCGACGATCCGGCAGCCGCTGGCCCACTGCGTGAGCACGAGCGCGGTCGTCAGGCAGCGCGAGGCGACGGCCGCCAGCATGTCGAGCAGCGCCGGCTCGCCGGCCGCCGTGCCGCCGCAGTCGGCGGGAATGAAGCCGGCGAGCGCGCCCGACCGCGCCAGCGCGGAAAAGGCGCCGCTTCGCCACGGGCCGATGGCGGCGGTCCGTTCCGCCGCGGCCGCGACGGCCGAGCAGGCTGCCGCCAGCGTGGCGGGATCGGGACGCGTGCAGCCGGGAGTGAACATCTCCCCATTATGACGGGCGGGGGTCGAATGAAAATCTCCGGCCGGTATACTGCGGGTCCTTCTGGCAGGTTCCCCCCTCCATCTCCACATCACGCCCGGAGCCCCACCATGAGCCAGGCCGAAGAATCCCGCGCCCCCGATGCATCAATAGCCAGTGCATCAAGAACCGGCGCAGCCAGAAGCAGCGTTTCCGCCAACGGCAGTGTCGCCCTCGGTCAGCTCGCCCCGCCGCGGCTCGACGAACTGTCGCCGGAAAACCTCTACGACAAGTGCACGGCGCTCGCCCGCAACCTGTGGTGGAGCTGGCATCCCGAGGTGACGAACCTGTTCCGGGAGCTCGACCCGATCCGTTGGCGGCAGCTCGACCACAACCCGATCGCGCTGTTGGCGGAGTTCACCCCGGAGCGGCTCGAGGCCCGCGCCGCCGAACTGGTGCTCTACAGCCGGATCAACCAGGCGTATCGGCGGCTCAAGGAATACATGGCCGGCGACTCCACCTGGAGCAACGTCCACGCCGGCGTGCTCGGCTCGAAGCCGGTCGTCTATTTCTCCGCCGAGTTCGGCATCCACGAGTCGGTGCCGATCTATTCGGGCGGCCTGGGCGTGCTCGCCGGCGACCACGTCAAGAGCGCCAGCGGCCTGGGCATCCCGCTCATCGCGGTGGGCTTGTTCTACGACCAGGGCTATTTCAAGCAGCAGCTCGACGTCGACGGCTACCAGCACGAGGAATACCTGCAGTCGCGGACCGAGGCCCTGCCGATCGAGCCGGCGCTCGGTGCCGACGGCAAGCCGATCACCGTGCAGATCGACACCCGCTCGGGGCCGATCTTCGCCAAGGTCTGGAAGATGGCGGTGGGCCGCGTCAACCTCTACCTGCTCGACTCCGACGTGGAGGTGAACAATCCCGAGGATCGCGAGCTGACCAGCCGGCTCTACGGCGGTGATTCACGGCTGCGGATCCGGCAGGAGCTCGTGCTCGGGGTGGGGGGCGTGCGGGCGATCCGGGCACTCGGCATCGTGCCCGGCGTCTACCATCTCAACGAGGGGCATTCGGTCTTCGCCACGCTCGAGGCGGTCCGCGGGCGGATGGAGCGGGACGGCTATTCGTTCGACGACGCCGTCCGCCGGGTGGCCCGGCAGACCGTGTTCACCACGCACACCCCCGTGCCCGCCGGGCACGACCGCTTCGACGCCGGCTTGATGGAGGAGTATCTGGGGCCGATGCGGGATGCGCTGGGCATCTCCCACGACCAGCTGATGGGGATGGGCCGGGTGGAGCCCCACAACCACGGCGAGCCGTTCTGCATGACGGTGCTCGGGCTCAAGATGTCGCGGCGGGCGAATGCCGTGAGCGCCCTGCACGGCCACGTGAGCCGCAAGATGTGGTCGAGCCTCTGGCCGTGGCGGGTGGAGGAGGAGGTGCCGATCGGGCACATCACCAACGGCGTGCACGTGCCGAGCTGGCTCTCGTGGCAGATGCTGCAGCTCTACGACCGCATCTTCCCGGCCAACTGGTTCCGCCGCATGGGCGAGCCCGACATCTGGCAGAAGATCCACGAGTGCGACCCGGGCGAACTGTGGGAGACGCACTACGCGCTCAAGAACCTGCTCCTGCAGTTCGTGCGGCGGCGGCTGGCGCGGCAGTGCCGGCGGCGCGGCGAGTGCGACGAGGCCGTCGAGTCGGCCCGCGCGGTGCTCGACCCGAACATCCTCACGATCGGCTTCGCCCGGCGGTTCGCCACCTACAAGCGGGCCGATCTCGTGCTGGGCGACCTCGATCGGCTCCACGCGATGGTGAGCGATCCCGACCGCCCGATCCAGATCATCTACGCGGGCAAGTCGCATCCGGCCGACGAGCCGGGCAAGGCCCTGATCCGCAAGATCGCCAACCTGCGGAACGACAGCCGGTTCGCCGGCCGCGTCGTCTTCGTGGAAGACTACGACATCAACGTCTGTCGCCACCTGATCCAGGGTGTGGACGTGTGGCTCAACAATCCCCGGCGTCCCCTCGAGGCCTCGGGCACGAGCGGGCAGAAGGTGGTCTACAACGGCGGGCTCAACTGCTCCATCCTCGACGGCTGGTGGGCCGAGGCCTTCGACGGCCGCAACGGCTTCGCCATCGGTCGCGGCGAGACGCACGCCAACGACGAGATCACCGACCGTCGTGACGGCGAGGCGCTCTACAAGGTGCTCGAGCAGGAGGTGATCCCGCTCTTCTACGACCGCGACAGCGACGGCCTGCCGCGGGCGTGGATCCGCATGATGATGAACTCCATCAGCTCGCTGGCATGGCGATTCAGCGCGCACCGCATGGTGATGGACTACGCCCGGATGTGCTACGTGCCGGCCGCCGGCGGCGTGTCGTGCGACATGCACAACCGGTAGCGGGCGTCACACGTGCTGGACGCATCCGGCCGCGACGGACACGCTCCGCTCGCTGCGGCGGCTCGGCGACAGCGTCGCCGATGGTGGACCGTCCTTTCCGCCGAGGCGCCTGAGGCTCGCTTTGCGTGCCCGTCGCGGCCTGCCTCCAACGGAATGGACCGCGCGCCCCGTCCCATCCAACCGACTGCGCCCCGTCCCATCCAACCGACTGCGCCCCGACCCATCCAAGCCCGAAGCGCG
>JBIIYN010000240.1:0-6091 GCA_044346795.1 Pirellulales bacterium | reverse complement strand
GCGACCTTGTCGGAGAGCACGTTCATCGAGCCTTCGCGGGCCGCCAGCTCCTCGAGTCGTTCAACCTCGGCCTGCGCGAGGGCGGCGCGGCGCTCGAGCGAATTGACGGAATCGACGGGGATCTTCTTGTCGAGCAGCCCGCACTGGGCGAGGAGTTCATCCCGCTGCTTGTGCACCATCGCGTGCTGGCTGCGGGCCGCCTCGAGGCGGTTGGACGCGGCCCGGTCGAGCGACCAGGTGGTCACCGACGCCAGGCCCGTGCCGGCCAGGCCGAGTGCGGCCAAGGCGTAGGCCAGCGGGCCGGTGACCGTTTCGGGCAACAGGAGGCCGGAGAGCAGCATCCCGGCGCCGGTGACGAACATCGCGCCGAGCGCGATCAGCCAGCCGATCGGGATCAACTGCCCCTCGAGGTGGCGGGCGACCTCGTCGTCGAGGCGGGCGATGGAGCGGTCGAGTTCCGCCAGCTGCGCGGTGGCGGCGAGGCGGTTGCGGAAGAGCGTGGCCCGGCCGCTGGCCTCCTCGATGGCCTCCGCTATCGTCATGCCCTTCGGTCCCACGCCCCCCTTCACGAGGCCGCGGGTATCCTCGAGCAGTCCGCTGGCCTCGGCCACGCCGCGCTTGGCTTCCTGCACATCCCGCGACGCCTTGGCAGAGTCGCGGGCGCGAGCCCGCAGGGGGCCGAAGGAATGCGTGAAGCCCTCGGGGAGCAGCACGTCGGGCAGCCCGTCGGTGGCGTCGAGCGGGCCGCTGGTGGAGACGATCCGCGTGAGCCCGG
This sequence comes from Pirellulales bacterium, assembly GCA_044346795.1. Lineage (GTDB taxonomy): Bacteria > Planctomycetota > Planctomycetia > Pirellulales > UBA1268 > CAMCQY01. The sequence continues at coordinate 5,316 of JBIIYN010000240.1, read as the reverse complement.
CCGCGCCGACCTGTTCGCCGAAGCGGCGGGCCGCGAGCCGTGCGTGCGATTCGGCCCGGGCCACCTCCGCGACCATCCGTTCCAGGCGGGGCTGCTCCTCGCAGAGGGCCGTGACGGCGGCGCGTTTCTGCCAGATGGCCGATTCGGCCGGCACGTCGGCGAGGCTGCGGGCCAGCCTGCTGCGGGTGCGCTTGCGACGGCGGACGAGTCGGGCGAGCTTGTTGCGGAGTTTGGCGGCCCGTTTCCAGCCGTCGAGATCGGCATGCACGAGTGACGTGCCCATCAGCGCGTCGAGCTGGGCCGCCGCCTGCCGATGGGCGCGATGGAGCGGCTCCAGCCAAAGCACGCCGCGGACCACGTCTTCGTCCGCGACGGCGCGTTCGATCGCCGCTTCGAGCGACGCGATCTCGGCGTCGGTGCGGGCCAGTTCGGAGAGCAGGCCGCCGGCCGCGACGGCCGGCGCATGCAGCGCGGCGAGGCGGTCGAGCACTTCGTGCCGCCGCAGCCGCAGCGACTCGATCGGCGATACGGCCGGATCGGCCGAATCGAGCCGGTCGATCGCCTGCCGGATGTGGTTCAGGACGCGGGTCACCTTGGAGCGATCAAGCCCGCTGGCCAGTTCGTAGAGCCTGCTGCCGCAGCCCTCGGGCTCGAGCGTGCGGAGTTCGTGCAATTCGTCGAGGCCGAAGGCCATCACGTTGGTGAAGGTCCGCTCGTCGATGTCGCCCACGATGTCCTGAAGGTAGGGGCGGTTCCAGGGGCGGCCGTCGGTCGGTGGCACGATGTCGGTGATCGAGATGAAGTCGCCGTGGTCGCCGCCGAGTCCGACGATGTCGTCCTCGTAGCTGGCCCGCGTGAGGGTCGCCAGTTCCGGTCCCTCGTGCCGGCGCTCGATCGCCAGCCGGCGACCATCGGGCCCCGTGTGCACGATCAGCCTGCCGGCACACGGCAGCTGCGGGTCGAGCACGCCGCGACGAAACAGCCCTTCGAAGCCGAAGAACATCGCCCGGACGAATTCGAGCAGCGAGGTCTTGCCGGTCTCGTTGGTGCCATGCAGCACCTGCACGCCGGAGCCGAGGCGGTCGATCGTGACGCCGTGGAGCGCGCCCGAGCGTTCGATGTGGATCGTTTCGATGTGCATGTCGCGGACTCCGTGCAGGCCGTGGCCCGGGCGGGCGGTGGCGGTCAGGTCAGGTGGATTCGATCAATTCGAGGGCGAGCCAGGCGGCCTCGCGGGCGAGGTCGGGCGGGATCCCGTGGGCAGGATCCTGTTCGAGGGCGTTGACGATGTCGGCCAGCGCCGTCGAGAACGACGTGGTGCTGCCCGGCTTCGCGCCGGAACGCGAGTGACCGAGCGCCACCAGCGACTCGCCCGGGTCGGCGAGGAGTTCGTGGCACCAGCCGCGGAACGTGCGCGGGTCGTACAACTGCCGCAGCCGCGTGAGCGTCTCGGCCGAAATCTCCGACACCCGCACGCGGCGGGCCACGCTCGTGCCGCATTCGACGTGGCAGCGGATGATTCGCAGCGGTCCGGCCGCATCGAGCGACAGGCCCTCCAGCACGGACCAGATGGCGGTGGCCAGTTCCTCGTCGCCGCCGGTCGCGGAGGCGATCGTGACCGTCTGCCAGGCGACGTGGTGCGTGGGCAGTTCGCGCCAGTTGTGCCGCCAGTCGGTGCGGGATTCGAGCAGATCCAGGCGGCCTCCGGACGGCATGCCATCTTCGACGGACGGATGGTCGAGGAGCGTGAGCAGCCCGCACGAACCAGCCGCCGCCTCGTGCGCCGATCGTGCCTGCACTGCCGGCAGATGGTGCCACGTGGACGGCACGGGCGGCCGCCGGCGGGAGCCCCAGACACAGAACGTGCTCGCCGACGCCGCGGCCGCCCCGGGCAGCCGCAGGTGGTCCGTCGCGGCAGGTTCGTCGTCCCACCGCTCCGAGTTCCAGTGGCAGGCATCCCAGCCCACGAGAATCCGCCGCTCGAGCAGCGGCGCGGGGGCGATGTCGGAGGCAGCCGTCACGGCCGCCGTCAACGCTGCGTGCCGGTCGGTGGCCGAGGTGATTTCCACGGCGATGCCGCGGATTTCCAGACGCAACGGCATGGCAGGCGTGACGAACACGAGACCGGCCGGTTCGCCGAGCATCCGGGCGGCATCCGCGCAGGCGTTGGCGTCGGCCGCCATCCAGACGGTGTGGCAGCCCTGGGCGGCCAAGCCGGTGATCAGCGATCGCAGCAGCGCCGCCTGTGCCGGGCTGGCACGCTGCGGATCGAGAATGCGGCCAAACAGCACGAGCGCCGCAGCCTCCGCCTGCCGGGCCGCCGCGGCGGCCGACAGCAACGCATCGGTGGCGGCCGTGGCGATCGGCTCCGCCACCGATGCCGGGGCGGCTTCGAGCCTGGGCACGGGACGGTCGATCGCAGGATCGAACGCAAACACGATGTCGGCCACGGCATCCACCTTCTTGGGCTGTGCACCGCGGACGGTGCTGGCGTGCCGACGGCCGGCTCACGGAGCCGATCAACAGCCCGAGCCGATCCGTGGCAGGGGGAACGCGGGAAAGATGGGGGCAATGTAACGCCTGAGGCCGGTTCGCGGCCAGCGCAAAAAAATGGCCGAAATCGCGGAGATTTCCGCCTGTAAGCAGCCCGCCGCCGGTCACGTCGCTGTGAAAATGGTGGCCGCTTCTCGGCCCCGTCCCGTCGCTTCCGCTCCGGGCTTTTATTCGTCGATGCCGCGACCGTCGGCGGTTGCGGTCCGTTGGAAAGAGAAGCCCCGGGTGGAAACCCGGGGACGGGTCCAGCGCCGGTTCACGACTCCGTCTGGCGCGAATCGCTTCGAGCCATCGGCCGGATCAGGTCGTCAGCATCGGGGGCGAGGCGGCGAAGGAGGTTGCGAGCCGCGCGGCCCAGTGCGCGGCGTCGGCGGTGGGGCCGACCGCGGCGAGCACGCGGCTGCGGAGCAGCACTCCCTTCTCCAACGCCGTCGAGAAGAGCCAGCATTCGAGCACGCTTCGCGAGCCTTCTTTGCGCACCGTCACCCGTCTCGCATCCCCCGGGTGGGCGACCACCAGCACGGTCCCTGCCGCGGCAGCGGCTTGTCCTCCGCGTTGCACGAGCACGCAGGTCGCCTCGGGCGATGGGGCGGCGTGCCAGTGCACGTCGCCGTTTCGGAATGTCCCCCACATCGTGACGGTACCTTCGATCTCCGACACGACCGCGACGAGAGAATCGCTCTGCAGGAGCGATGTCTGCGCCGATACGACGACTTCCCATGCCCGCGAGGCGCCGTCGGATGCAGCGAGCCGCCACATGGCCGTGGTCCGGAGGCGGCGGGTGTCGCCCGTCTCGTAGACGGCGGTGACGTCATCTCCCCGCACCCAGTGGTCGGCGAGCCGGCTGTCGGACCGCAGGTCGAGGCCCAGGATCGCGTCGGCGGCGGTTCCAGCCGAGCCCGCCAGCGCGATGCCGTGTCGGGGCCGATCAAGGTCGATCTCGGCGGGAATGACGGATCCGGAGTCGGTCACCCGGCTGCCGGCGGCACGCCATGCAGTGAGCGAAGGCCGGGGTGGTGCTGAAGATGGCATGGTGTCGCGTTTTCGGGGTGAGACGGGAACTCCAACTATCCTAACCGCCCGCCGCCTTTCGCATCGAAACCGTGCCGTACACCCGGGCGACCGGATGTGATGAGAAACCCTGTCGGCACGGCGTCTATCGCATAGACTCCGACGACAGTCTCCAGAAAACGCCGAGGATGAAACCGTCATGACGCACTTGAATGCACCCGTTGGGGCGGATGCCCCCTCCCGCGAGATTCCTGTCGATGCCCGCCGGGTCTGCGAGGCCGCCGCCCGCGCCGGCGGCCGCGTGCTGCTCGACTGGGTGGGCAGGTTCGGCGTGTCGAACAAGGGGCCGCGGGACCTCGTGACCGAGGCGGATTTCGCCTCGCAGCGCGAGATCCGCCGCATCGTTCTCGGCGCGTTTCCCGATCACGGCTTCGTCGGAGAGGAATCGCTCCCCGAGTGCGCGGGCGACGGCACGTCCGCAGATCGCGGCGCCGCGGCGCGGCCCGTCTTGCGGTGGATGGTCGATCCGCTCGATGGCACCAGCAACTACGTCCACGGGTTTCCGGCCTGGTGCGTCTCCGTGGCGCTCACCAGGGGCGACGAAATCCTGGTGGGTGCGGTTCACGATCCGTTACGGGATGAATGCTTCACGGCTGAACTCGGCGCCGGCGCCTGGCTCAATGGCGCACCGGTCGCCGTGAGCCGCTGTGCGAGGCTCTCCGACGCCCTCGTTGCGCTGAGCTTTCCGCCGCACCTCGCAGCCGACTCGGTGGCCGTCGCCGACTTTCTGGCCGTCGCCCCGCAGGTCCATTCCGTCCGCCGCACCGGCTCGACGGCGATCAATCTCGCATGGCTCGCCTGCGGCCGGCTCGATGCCTTCTGGGTGCGGCGAATCGCCTGCTGGGACGTGGCCGCCGGGCTGCTCATCGTCCGCGAGGCCGGCGGCAGCGTGGGTGGTTTTCGAGAGGATGGCGGCGCCGCAGCGACGATTCCGCTCGACGATCCGGCGTTCATCGCGGCCGCGACCCCGGAACTGCTCGCCGAGATGCGGACGTTGCTGCCGATGCGGGCGTCGTGACGCGAGTCGCGCGAACGGGGGATGGTGCACCAACCGATGCCCGAGCCCGGCGTGAAGACGAATCTGCCGGTTGTAACGGTCATTCTGCCGCGAGAATCCGGGGCCGCGGCGGAATTCGGCGCCGGCGGGTAGGCTGCAAGGTACGTTGAAGGTGGCCGTGCGCCCTTGCGCAATCGGTATGTCTTGCCACTTGCGGGGCCGGACTTTCGCCGGTGCTTCCGGCATGGCTGACCCTGCCGGATTCTTTGTTGCGTGATTCCCGGGAGCCTGCCGGCCCGATGCCTAGCCGCCTTTTTTTTCTCCGCGCGATGTCGGTGCTGTGGGCAGTTCTGCTCGCGGTGGCGACGGCCTTGTCGTCGGGCCCGACCCGCGGAGCCGATCCCGGCAGCCCGCCCGCGGTGCGGGAGGCAGCGCCGGAAATCTATTACATGCAGGACGACGCCGGCCGTCTCGTGCCGGTGCCCGGATTCCAGTATCGCGATTTCGTCGACCTGCTCCGGTTGAAGGAGGGACTTCCCGGGCTCCCGGAACCGCCCCCCGCCGTTCTGGAGAACGTGGTCGTGCGGGCCACGCTGCCTGCCGCCGACGCGGCCGCCGCCGAATCTGCCACTGGAATGCATACCTGCGGAGTGACCGTGGAACTGACGGTCCGGCAGACCCGAAGCGGCTGGGTG
>JBIIYN010000239.1:0-6182 GCA_044346795.1 Pirellulales bacterium | reverse complement strand
CCGGCCCCCATCGCCGCAACCCGGCCGAGGTCGGCGGCGTCGAGCCGCTCGAAGGGCGCGTCGATGCCCACGAGCCGGCCCCCAAAAATCTCCTGCAGCATGGGCGACGCCATGCCGATCACGCCGATCCCGGCCGACACGTTCAGGCAGAGCACGAGCCACACGAGCCAGAACTGCCGGGTGCGGCAGGCTTCGGACACGGTCATCGACGCCTGCATCGACCGCCGGACAGACGTCGCGCCGCCCGGCCGGGCCGCGCCGCCGCCCCATCCCGGCGGCGTCCAGCCGTCGGGCGGCACGCGGTAGGCGAAGGCCCCGATCATCATGAACACGAAGTAGATCGCCGCCAACACGAGGAAGGTCTGCCAGACGCCGACCGACTCCGGCCCCGCAAAATGCTTCATCAGCCTGTCGGCGAACGGCGAGCCGACCATCGCGCCTCCGCCGAATCCCATGATGGCCATGCCGGTGGCCATGCCACGCCGATCGGGAAACCACTTGATGAGGGTCGAGACGGGAGAGATGTAGCCGAGTCCCAGGCCGATGCCTCCGATCACGCCGGCACCGAGCCACAAAAGCCACAGTTGGTGCCAATAGACGCCGGCGGCCGCGACCACGAGGCCGCCGCACCAGCAGACCGCGGACACCACCGCCGCCTTCCGCGGTCCCGCGCGTTCGAGCCACGTGCCGAAGACCGCGGCACTGGAGCCGAGAAACACGAAGAACAGCGTGTACATCCAGCCGAGCAGCGGCTTGTCCCAGTCGCAGGTGGTGGTAGTGAGCCTGCCGAGGAGGCCGAGCGACCGCGGGCAGACGACCTGCTGGGTGATCCCCACGGCCTTGGTGAGCGGAATCCAGAACACCGAGAATCCGTAGGCCATGCCGATGCACAGGTGCACGCAGAGCGCGGCGGGCGGCACGAGCCAGCGATTGAACCCCGGCCCGGCGATGGTCCGCCGCTTGTCGAGCAGGCTAAAAGAGGATGCGGAGGGCATGCGGCGCCGTGCGGGCCTTGAACCGGGCTGCGGAGCAGGATAGGTCGACGCGGGAATTTCCGCAAAGACCGTCCGGGCGGCGGACGTCACGGCGGCGGCGCAGGCCCGGGCACGGCCCGGGCCTGATTTGTCGTACACTGCCCACATGTTCGCCCCGGACGACGAACCCGCTCCCCATGCCCCGCCCACCGCGCGTGCCGCGGCGGCCGGCTCCGCGGCCGCCGCGGCGGTAGTCACGCTCGCCGTGCTCGCCCTCGGCGCGGCGGTCACGGTGATGGGCCCCGTGCTGCAGCCCTTCCTCGTGGCGCTGTTCCTCTTCCACGCCACGCAGTTCGGGGCGAAATCGCTCGGCCGGCTCGGCATGCAGCCCTGGACCGCCTACCCGACGCTCATCGGCCTCACCCTCATCTTCTCGATCCTCACGGCACAGTTCGTCTACCGCGAGGCCGACGTCTTCCGCCGGACATGGCCCCGCTACGAGGAACGAATCGCGGTCTACCTGTCGGACTGGTGGCCCAGCTTCGCCGCCCACACGCGAGCGAATGTCGTCCCCACCCAGACGACGGACACCGCCGCGGCCCCGGGCGGCTCGCGGCCTGCCGCACGCTCGACTTCCCACGAGCATGCCCCGCCCGCCACCCGCGCCACCAAGCAGCCCGCCGTCGAGCCCCTGCCGGAGCAGACAGCCGACCTGCTCGCGGCCGCCGCCGTTCCCGCGGAGACGCCCGCCGGAGGATCCGCCGACGAGACGACTGACACCGCCAACTCACCCGCATCCGCTGCGGCATCCACCGCGACTGTCGATGCGACGCACGCCGACCCTGCTTCAGACGACGACCGGCAGCCGGCCTCCGCTGCCCGACCCGGCCGCGCGACGCTCACCGAGGTCTTCCGGATCACGTCGCAGGACGTGATCGACTACGTCTTCTCGCACGGCCTCCGCGTCGCGGAACTCTTCGTGGTCGTGTTCTGCTACCTCGTCTTCCTCTTCGTCGGCAGCCGCAAGCTCAAGGCCCGGGTGCTGCGGGCGTTTCCCGGCGAGCGGGGCGAACGGCTGGTGGCCATCGGCGAGGGCATCACCGAATCGATGGAACGCTTCATGGTGGTGAAGACGGCGACCGGCGTGGGCATGGCGGTGTCGGCCGGCATGCTCATGTATCTGTTCGGCCTCGACCACTGGATGTTGTGGGCGTTTCTGTTTTTCGCCTCCAACTACATCACCTACATCGGCAGCATGGCCGCCTGCGTGCCGGCGATCGTGCTGGCCTATCTGGACCTCGACCAGGCGGTGATGGCCACGCTGCTGGCGGCCCTGATCGTGCTCAACCGCATCTTCTGGATCGACTTTTTCGAACTGCGGATGTCGGGCCGGCAGCTCAACCTCGATCCCACCGTGCTGTTCCTTTGGCTCTCCTACTGGGGCTGGGCATGGGGCATCCTCGGCCTGATCCTCGCCTATCCGATGCTGGCCGCGGTGCGGATCGCGCTTGAGCACACGGGCGGCCTGCGGGGCTGGGCCGTGCTGCTCAGCGACGAGTAGCCGCCTCGAGGGCCACGGCCGCGCCGTCGCCGATCGTGTCGGCCGGATAGACGATCACCCGCTGCCCCTCCGCCAGGCCCGCGAGCACCTCGGCCTCGCGGTCGCCGCGTCGGCCCAGCCGCACCGGCACGAGCCGCGCCCGGCCGCCGTCCACGGCATACACCGCCTCGCCGCCGCCGTGGCGAAACACCGCCGCGAGCGGCACGAGCACCGCGTCTCGCACCTCGTCGATCGTGATGGCGGCCTCGATCCGGTAGTCGTCGCCGAGCGTCGCCCGCGCTTCCGGGGCCGCGTCGATGGCGATGATCACGTTCACCCGCTGCTCCTCGACGCCGAGCGGCGACACCTTCGTGAAGCCCCGCGGCTCGACCATCCGCACGTGGCCGGTGAGCGGCCGCTCGCCTCCCCAGGCGGTCAGTTCGCAACGCGCGTGCGGCTTCACCCGCACCGCATCCTCCGACACGAGATCGACCACCGCCTCGAGGTTCTCGGGGTCGCCCACCTCCACGATCGCCAAGCCGACGTCGATCGGCCCAAAATCCTCCCGCAACACCCGCAGCACCCTGCCGTTCACGGGGGAGCGGATGTCGAGCCGCCGCTCCGCGGCGTGGTCGCGCGGGCCCGCCGCCGGCGACGTCCGCACGAACGCCGCCTCCGCGAGCGTCACGAGGTGCACGGCCACCCGGTACTCCTGCTCGGCCTCGTCGAGATCCTCGACCGCCTCCCGCCACGCCCGCTCGGCGGCGTCGAGCTGCTCGTGGGTGATGGCCTTCGTCGGATACAGCTCCTGGGCACGCTTGAGATCGGCCGCCGTGTATTCCACGCTCACCTTCGCGCGGTCGATGACGTGCTCGGTGTACGACCGCACGGCACGCGCGGTCTCCACGCGGGCGAACGCCTCGGCCTCAGCCCGCGGATCGAGGAGCACCGGATCGGTCGGCTCGATCGAGGCGACGATCGTCTCCCCCGCCCGCACCACGTCGCCCGCCTCCAGCTCCACGCGGTTCATCCTTCCCGCGAGCGGTGCGGCGACCAGGTGGCGATCCTTGATCCGCGTGACGCCGTCGTCGCGGATCACGATCGCCAGCCGGCCCCGCCGCACGGGGCGGGCCTCGGCGGGCACCGGCCGCGGCACGAGGCCCCAGGCGATGGCGGCCGCCACCGCAACCGCCACGGCCAGCGGAAGCAGCCGCGATGATGCCGGTCGGGCGGCCATGTCAGTCCCTCGCCTTCAAGACGCCCACGAGATCGAGCCTATCGAGCAGCCGTCGTGCGACGACCGCCGCCGCGAGTGCCGAGCCGAGCAGCGTGGCCGCCGCGATCGCGTAGGTGCGGGCATGCACCACGGCCGGCACGCGAAAAAGCTCGGTGTCGTATCCCCAGGTCGTCACCACGACGAATCCCGTGCCGAGCAGGAGCCCCGGCGGCACGGCCGCCAGCGTGAGCAGCGCCTGCTCGCCGAGCAGCACGGCGGCCACCTCCCGCCGCGTGAAGCCGAGCACGCGGAGGCTCGCCAGGTCTCGTGACCGCTCGAGCACGCTCTGCCGTGTGGTCGTCGCCACCACGCCGCAGGCGATCGCCAGCGCGAAGAGCGTGTTCACCGTCCGCATGCGAAGCAGCGTGCGGGCGATCGTGTCGCGAAAGGTCGCCAGCTGCAGCGGCCGCGACACGAACCCCGCCACGCGCGGGCTGTCGGCCAGCCGGCGGTCGAGCGCGTCGGCATGGGCGGCGTCGACCGCGAGCAGCACGCCCGACACGGCCGGTCCCTCGGCGAGCAGCGATGCGAGCACGTCGGCATGGATCCAGGCCGACGTGCCGACCATGTCGGCCACGGTGCCCGCCACCACGAGCCGGGCCCGCGGCCGCCGCCCCTCGAGCAGGTCGACCTCGACCGTCTCCCCCGGCCGCACGCCGAGCAGTTCGGCGAGCCGTGCGCTCAGAAGCAGCCCGTCTCGCCGCGGCTCGCGGATCAGCCCGCGCCGGTCGACGATCCGCAGGAGCTCCGCCCCCTCGGCGACCGCCAGCACCTCCTGCCGCCGCTCATGGGCTCCGTGCCGCATCGTCGTCATCAGGGCGCGAAAGGGCTCCACGGCCACCACGCCCGGCAGGCGGCGGAAGGCTGCGACCACATCGCGTCCGGCGGGCTCGAGGAGCGTCACCGAGCGGTCGAACCGCTGCACCTGGGTGAACTGGAAGGCGGCCAAGTCTTCCACCGCATCGCCGACGAACATGCCGAGCACCATCACGGCCGTGCCGAGCGCGAGCCCGAGAACCGTCAGGCAGCTGGCCAGCGGCCGGCGCTCGAGGTGCCTGAGCATCATGCGGGTCGTGACCGCAAGCGAGCCGGAGAGGCCGAGCCGCTCGGGCCACGACACGCGATACACGGCCGGCGGCTCGGGCTGCATCGCCGCCGCGGGCCGGATGCGCACGGCCCGGTGCACCGCCTGCGCGACGCCCGCCAGCGCCGCGGCCGACGCCACGGCCACCGACCAGCCGATGGCCTCGAGATCGGGATGAAACGCGAGCACCGGGAACCGGAAGAACCGGGCATACATGGCGGTCAGCTGGATGCCGAGCCACCAGCCGAGGGCCGTGCCGAGCCCGGCACCGCAGACGAGCACGACGGCCGCGAGCTTTACGTAGTGGCCGCCGATCTCCCGCCGCGTCAGGCCGAAGGCCGCGAGGGTCGCGATCTGCTCCCGCTGCATGCCGATGAGCCGCGATACGATCAGGTGCATGAGGATCGCCGTCACCGCCAGAAACACCACCGGGGCCACGCGGCCCATGTTGCGCAGTTCGCGGAGCTCGTTCGTGAGATACCGGTGCGAGGTCTGGAATTCCCGGCCATACGCGCCCAGGCCGCCGTAGCGGTCGAGCTCGCGGTCGAGTTCCCGGCACACGTCCCGCGGCTGCGCGTGCGGTGCGATCGTCGCCACGACGTCGTTGAAGCCATCCTCCATGTCGAACGCCGCCGCCAGGCCCGCGCGGCCCATCCACAACACACCGAACGAGCGGTCGTCGGGAAACAGTCCGCCCGGCCCGATCGTGTAGACGTATTCCGGCGACGTGGCCACGCCGACCAAGTCGAGGCGGGTGCGGCGGCCATTGAGCACGGCGAAGACATGGTCGCCGGGCGCGAGGCCGTGGGCGGCCGCGAACCCGGCGCCGACGACCGCCTCCTTGGGCCGGCCCGGAGCCGGCAGGCGGCCCCTCAGCAGGTGCAGCCGGCAGAGCCCACCGTCGCCATCGGGCCCGGTCGGCCCGGCCGGCCACTCGGGCAGCGACATCAGCCGGCCGACGGCCGGCCCCCGGCGGCCGAACGGTTCCGGCAGGTCGAGCGTCACATCCTCCACCACCCGCGTCTCGAGGCTCGTCACCCCGGGGATCGCCACGAGCCGACGGGCCACGATGGCGGGCGCGCGGCGGAGATGGACGAACACGTCCGGAAACCGCGCCTGCTCGTAATACTCCCGCTGCGTGCCAGCCAGCGAGCGGAGCATGCTCCACGACATCACGAGCACGGCCACGCCGCAGGCCATCACGATCGCGACGGCGGCGAGCTGCGGCGCGAGCCTGACCGCATCGCGGATCACCTTGCGATCGAGCGTCTTGCCCGCGTGTCTTTTCCAGGCAGGCGTGTTCCCGGC
>JBIIYN010000030.1:0-18974 GCA_044346795.1 Pirellulales bacterium | reverse complement strand
GGCAAATGGTGCCTGACACCTTTTTCTGATCAATTCCGGCGCAAACGGACCGCCGCCACGCAGACCTCGCGGCCGGCCGTGGAGACCTGCCGGGCCCGCGGCTCGTAGCCCCAGCCGCGAAAGCGGTCGAGCCACGTCGGCAGTTCCTCGGCCCGCGACCAGTCGGGCAGCTTGAGCGTGGTGATCAGCCCCTTGGGCCTCGCGCCGGCGGCGGTCACGATCCGCTCGAGCGACTCGAGCGTGCTGCGCGGGTCGATGTTCATGTCGGCCACGATCCAGTCGAAGCCGCGGAAGAGTTTGACCTTCACGTCGCGGGCCCGCATCCGCCACTGCTCGAAGCCGGGATGCTTCCCCACGCGATCGTCGACGAGGGCCGGGTCGATACCCACGACCTCCAGTCCGCTCTCGAGCAGCCGCTGGCAGGCGCCGCCGGGCGCGCAGCCGAGTTCGACGGCCCGTTGACCGCGCTCGAGGTCGAGCCCGAAGACCGCGATCGCCTCGTCGAGCTTGAGCCAGGCCCGCGAGACCTTGTCTTCCGTCAGGGCGACCGGGTGCATGCCGCCCGGCTGGCGGCTCGACGGCGTGCCCGCGCGGTGCCAGCCCACCCACCAGCGTTCGGCCGTGTCGAAGAGGCAGTCGAGCACGAGGTCGCCCACGGTCGCCTGCTCGGAGAGCGTGGCCGGCATGCAAAAGGCCGACAAGAGCGCGGCACGGATCGCGTGCCGATCGACCTCCTCTTCCAGCCGCCGGTCGCGGTGCCAGACGTGGATATTGTCCCACGTGGGATGGGCGGCGAGCCTCTGCACGGCGGCGATGCGATCGGCGACCGACGGCCCCGAGACCTGCCCCAGCGAACGGATCACCGTCCGGGCGTAGACCAGGTCGGGAAAGAAGTCGTCGGACGGATCCACGTCGCCCAGGCGAAACGTCACCACGCCCCGGCGCCACGCGGCCGGGGCCAGCTCGGGCAGCACCAGCTCCTGCCGGCGGCGGAGACTCGCCTCGGCACCACCCTGGCAGGTCGCCAGCAGAAAACCGCTTCGCTCGGCCGGGGCGGGGGTCAAGGCCCGACCGGCGATGCGGGAGGAATTGGCGGGTGGAGCGGGAGGCATGGAGTCCATCGTACCTTGGCGCACCTCGCCGCAACCTTTGGCCGATCGCCCAAAAAATCAGGCCGGCCCGGGCGCCCAAGGGCCCGGGCCGGCCTTTCTCGTCTGAACGCGGAAAAGGAACGGGGAGCTGGGCGAAACGTCGTTTCGCCATGGTTGAAAGAAGCCCCGAAAGGCCTCGATCAACCACCTGCTCAGCCGTGGCCCTTCTTCTTCTTGGCGACCTTCTTGGCAGCCTTCTTCTTCTTCTTCGCCATTGTGATGGCTCCTTGCCACGAGCACCCGCACGGTTACACGACCATTTCCCCGGGTGCTCTATGGGAGGGAAAGGCCGACGTTTCGCGTCGCGTCGAGGTGCGTCAGACACCGCGATGAGGCGATGCATGGCGACGCTCCACGCGCTGCGCATGGGAGTTGTGAAGGATGGCGGTGAAAACTGTCAAGAGAAATCCGAGAAAATTTTCGGATTTTTTTCGCGAGGGGGAGCGGCCGATCGCCCGCGGAAACGCATCGAGCGGTCAGGCATGCCGGTGAGCGGTCGCTCGAGTCACTTTCTCGGCGCGCGCGTCGGCGTCTTCATTCGTGTGGCTCGTCGCCCAGGCCGTGAGCATGCCGAACTGCCTGGCGAAGTCCTGCTCGCCCACGCCGATCGGGCTCTTGAAGAAGCAGGCGAGCCAGCCCAACGCGCCGGATTCACCCGCGCGGTGCGCGCGCTCCACGAGCCGCACCAGGTCGAGCACCAGTGGGGCCGCCAGGATCGAGTCGCAGCCCTGCCAGGTGAACTGCATCGTCATCGGCGTGCCCAGGAAGCCGCGAAAGTGGATGTGATCCCAGGCGGTCTTCCAGTCGCCGAGGCTCCGGATGTATTCGATCGAGACGTGGGTCTGCGGGGGGTAGCCCAGGATGTCGGCCAGCAGGTGGTCCTTGCTTCGCACCTTGGCCTGCTTGTTCCGCGGGTCGTCGAGCACCTTGCCGTCCATGTTGCCGAAGATGTTGTGGCCGACCCAGCTCATCACCTCGAGGTGCCGGGCGGCGAACATCGGGGCCAGCACGCTCTTGAGGAGCGTCTCGCCGGTCTTGCCGTCGCAGCCGGCGTGGGCGATCCGCCGTTCGCGGGCCGCCTGCTGCAGGACCTCCGGCGTGGCGCCGGTCGACGGCGTGAAATTGACGTAGGAGGCGCCGGCCTCGAAGGCGGCCAGCGCGTAGAGGCTGCTGGCCGGCAGCGGGCAGGCCCGCGGGTCTTCGAGCAGAGGAACCAGTTCGGCGAATGACCGCGGGATCGGCAGTGCCGCCGGCGGCTCCGTGGAGGCGACGTTGACCACCACGACGTGGCGGAGCCGCTCGGCCGCGGCGAAGGAATCGATGTCGGCCCGCACGCGGTCGATCGCCTGTCGGGGCGTCTCCACGCGGGCCACGATCGCGTCGTCGGCCAGCTCACGGATCTTGTCGCCCGCCGCCACGACCGTGCCCGGCCGCAGCCGGCTTTCCGTCGCGGCGAAGCAGTCGGCGGCGTTGTCGAGGAGGTCGGGCAGGATCGCGCGGCTGTCGGTCCACATGCGGCGGGCCTCGTCGGCCAGCCGCCCGGGCCGGATGTCGTGGCCGCCCACGACGATGTCGGCGAAGTCGACGAGGTCGAGTCGCGTGAAGGGATCGAGCGCGGTGACGAGGCCCACCGGATCGATCGCGCCTCTGGCCAGATTGGCCAGGCCCGTGATCACGGTGGTGGCCACGCCCCCCTTGGCCCCGATGAGCCACAGACCGATACGGCTGCCCGGCATGTGCGGTGCTTTCTCTCGTGGGAGGGTTTGGGAAACGGATGAACGGAGACCGGGGCGGGAGCCGCGGAAGGCGCGGGGGGCTGCGGCCAAACAGCTGGGAAAGAGCGCGACGGATGGTATCATTCTGGTCACGCATCCATGCGTCACGCAAACGAGAGGCATCCGAAAGGCCGCACGAATCCGATGGAGTCTTCCCAAAGCCTGCACCTGGCCCGGCGCATGCGCGCGCTCGAGCCCTCCGCCACCCTCGCCATGGCCGCCCGGGCCTCGGCCATGGCCGCCGCCGGCATCGATGTCGTCGACCTCTCGGTCGGCGAGCCCGATTTCCCCACGCCGCCCCACATCTGCCAGGCCGCCGAGGCGGCGATCCGTTCCGGCAAGACGAAATACACCCCCGCCGCCGGCATCCCCGATCTCCGCAAGGCCGTGGCCGCCGACTACACCCGCCGCACGGGGCTGGCCGTGACGCCGGCCCAGGTGGTCGTCTCCAACGGCGCGAAGCACTCGCTGCACAACGTGTTCACGAGCCTGCTCGACGAGGGGGACGAGGTGATCGTGCCGACGCCCTACTGGGTGAGCTACGCGGAGCTGATCAAGCTCTCCGGGGCGAGGCCGGTGCTCCTGCCCACGCGGATCGAGGACGACTTCAAGCTCAGGCCGGAGTCGCTGCGGGCGGCGCTCACCCCCGCCACGCGGATGCTCCTGCTCTGCACGCCGAGCAACCCGACGGGCGTCGTCTACTCGGCCGACGAGCTCAGGGCCCTGGCAGACATCGCCATCGAGGCCGATCTGGCGATCGTGTCGGACGAGATCTACGACCAGCTCGTGTTCGACGGCCAGTCGGCGGTGTCGCTGCCGACCCTGCGGCCGGGGCTCGAGCACCGCACGGTGGTCGTGGCCGGCGTGAGCAAGACCTACTCCATGACCGGCTGGCGAATCGGCTGGACGATCTGTCCGGAGCCGCTCGCGAAGGCGATCGGCAACCTGCAGAGCCAGGAGACGAGCAACCCCTGCAGTGTCAGCCAGCACGCGGCGGTGGCCGCGCTCACCGGGCCGCAGGAGTGCGTGGCCGAGATGTGCCGGGCGTTCGAGCGACGGCGGGATCTCGTGGCGGGCCGGCTCTCGGCCATGCCGGGCGTGCGGCTGCCGCGGATCGGCGGCGCGTTCTATGCGTTCTTCGACATCCAGCCGGCGCTCGCGAAGGGAAAGAACGGCATCACGACCAGCATGCAGTGGTGCGAGGCGCTCCTCGAGCGGGAGCACGTGGCGCTCGTGGCCGGCAGCGCGTTCGGCGCCGAGGGCAACGTGCGGATGTCGTTCGCCGCGTCGGAGGCGAAGCTCGCCGAGGGCCTCGATCGGATCGCGCGGTTCCTGGGGGCGTGAGCGCTCCGTCCAGGCCTACGGGATCACGAACTTGAACCGCTGCTCGCCGCACTGAAAGCAGCAGCACGAGGCCAGCGGCGTGGTGGCGGTGTTCACCCAGACGCCGTTGCGTGTCTTCCGGCCGATGATTTTCCAGCTGCCGCCCGGGTCGGCGGCGAGTTGGGCGTGGGGCCCATGCGCGTGAACCGGAAGCGAGTCCTTGGTTTTGACATCCTACGCGCTCGCGCTGAAAATCTCCGCTGTGCGAAGGGGCCGGGGGGCTACGGCCCCGGCGACGTGAGATGGCACCCTGCGGCCACGTCGCCCGTCTTGTCCCATGTCTCCATTTAAGCCCGCAGCGCCAGCAAGGGAATGTGGCCTCGACCCGTGAACGGTAGCCCGCCATGAGCGACACGCCTCGCACGACCCCGCCGGACACCGGCCCGACCGAATCGGGCGATCTGTCCGGGATCTCGGAGATGTTTGGCCTGCGGGATGGCGAGCCTGCGGGCGACACGGGCACCCGGACGGGGACCGACACGGCGGGCCAGTGGGTGGCGGCGACGGAGCAGGCAGCCCAGCCGCCCGACGTATTCAACGCCATGAGGCGGGCCATGGATGGCTGGGTGGCGGCCACGGAGGGCAAGTCTTCTGCGCCTGAGTTTTCAGGCCGACTCGTCCACGGCCGCTACCGGCTGATCGCGGAATTGGGTGTGGGCGGCATGGGCGTGACGTACCGGGCGTGGGACACGCAGGCCCACGTGCCGGTGGTCGTGAAGATGCCGAAGCGGGAGGTGCGGAGCGACCGCGAGGCGATGCAGCGGTTTGCCCGGGAGATCGAGGCGATGCGGGCAGTGCCTCATGGGGCGATCGTGCCCATCACGGATCACGGTGACGACGATGGCTGCCCTTTCGTGGTGATGCGGTTCCTGCCGGGCGGTTCACTGGCCGACTACCGGCGATGGGACGAGGCGGGCAACCCGATCCGGAACCCGCCGGGGATGCTGCACTTCTGGCTGCCGGGCGTGGCGGCGGCGCTCGACCACATTCATGCGAAGGGGATGCTGCACCGCGACGTGAAGCCCGGGAACATCTTTCTGGACGGGTTTTTAAAGCCTTATCTGGGCGACTTTGGGATCGCGAAGGTGGTGGACGAGTCTGGCGGGCTGGCCAAGGAGGAGACGCTCACAGCCACGAAGATGGCGGTAGGCACGCCCGAGTACATGGCGCCGGAGCTCTTTAAGCCGCGCTCGAAGCCGGATGGCCGGGCGGATCAATACGCGCTCGCCGTGACCGTGTACGAGATGCTCGCGGGTGATAAGCCGTTCAAGGGTGATCGGGCGCACATCATCGTGGAGCATTCGGGTCTGCCGGTGCCGCCGCTCGCAGGAAAAGTGCCCGGGTTGCCGCAGCGGCTCTACCTGGCGGTAGAAAAGAGCCTGGCGAAGAAGGCCGAGGATCGGTTCGCGACATGCAGCGAGTTCGCGGCGGCGGTGCTGGAGGAAGTGAGCGTGCTGCCGCCCGAGCCCGACACGGTGCGGCTGCTCTGTCCGAGCTGCAAGAACATCTTAAAGCTGCCGCAACGGGCGGCTGGCCGGACGGGAAGATGCCCGCGGTGCCAGGCTGCGATGGACGTGGCGGCGGACCTGGGGAGCCTGTGGCTGGAAGCCGAGGAGCGGGGTGGCGAGGCGATGGTACCGGCACCATCACAGGCGCCGCCGGCGGTCCGAGAACAGACACAACCAGAGAAGCGGTCTGCATCGCCGGCCTGGAACGGCAGGCGGCGGGCGGCCGCGGCGGTGGCGGTGGCGGTGGCGACGGTCGTCGGTGTCATCCTGCTGCAGCGATTCCTCTCTCAGCAGCGATCTGTCGCCATCCCCCGCGCAGCGCCCGCCACGACCTCCGCCACCCGAAATGAGCAGGCACGCGAGGCCGCCCAGCATGCAGCGGAACTGCGGCGGCTGCAGACGGCCCTCGAGGAGGCGCGAGCGGTCGCACAATCGACCAGCAACGCGAATCAGCGGCTGCAGCGGGCGATCGACGAAGCGAGGACATCCCAAGCGGCACTTGCCAGCAAGGCAGACGAATTGCAGATGGCCCTCGACGAAGCGCAGAAATCCCTCGTGGCCGCAACTGGAAGGGCCGATGGTCTTGCAATGAAACAGGATGGCCTGACCACCGACGTTCGTCGGCTTTCCGAGGCCTTGTCGACGCCGGACGCGCTGACGAATTCGATCGGCATGAGGTTCAGGCTCTGCAGGTCGGGCACCTTCCCGATGGGAGATGCAACGGGCAACAGCGATGAGGAACCATTGCACGTCGTCGCAATCACGAAGCCGTTTTACATCGGGATGTACGAGGTGACGAACTCGCAATGGATGCGTGTCATGGGCGAAGTGCCCAGCACGTGGAAGGACGCCGATCAGCCAGTGGCAAACGTAACCTGGGACGACGTGAACGAGTTCTGCAGGCGATTGTCTGCTCTCTCGGAAGAGCAGGGCGCGGGCCGTGTGTATCGGCTGCCGACCGAAGCCGAATGGGAGTATGCGTGCCGGGCGGGCACGACGACGCGATGGTCGTTCGGCGACGACAAGTCGCGGCTGGTCGAATACGCCTGGGTCGGCAGGCAGGCGGAGCGTCAGACTCACCCCGTGGGGCAGAAGAAACCCAACGGCTGGGGACTTTACGACATGTACGGTAACGTGTGGGAATGGTGCAGCGATTGGTACGACGAAAATTACTACGCCACGTCGCCCGCAGTCGATCCGCAAGGGCCGGCTTCCGGAGGCTCCCGCCGCGTTGACCGGGGTGGCGCCAGCGGGGTAGATGCCGTGATTTCTCGTTCGGCGTTTCGCCACAGCAACGAGCCGCGCCACCGGCATGACATCCTTGGATTCCGCGTGGTCCTGAGTTCGTCTGGTACGGCCGAGGCGGCGGCCGCGAGATGAGCGGACGGTCGCGGGTGCCGTGCCGAACACGCCCCGTCGGCGGCCCTCGTGCATCCGGTTCGCTTGCGGGGCAGCTGCCAGACGACCGAGGAGTTCTCCGGCTCGTTGACCATCGCGGCCACCGCCCGCGACAGCAGCACCAGCGACGGGCCGTGGCCGGGAAAGGCGTCGAGCAGCTCGCCGAACAGCGGGGAGTCGTTGGACAAATTGCCCGCCTCGAACGCGTTCTTGCCAGCATCTCAGTGACTGAGTATTTTTACTCAGTCACTGAGAAATGAGAATTGAAGGACCCTCGTCGGGGGCAGCATCCATGCCATTCAGCCGCAGCACCGTCGCGGAGGTCGCCCGCGGGCTGCGGTCGCGGCAGAACGTGATCCAGGTCGTCATCGGTCCGCGGCAGGTCGGCAAGAGCACGGCGGCCGCCGAGGTCGAGGCGTTGTTGGGCTGGCCGACGCGGTCGGCGGCCGCCGACGATGCCCTGCCTCCGGGGCCGGGTTGGATCGAGACGCAGTGGCACGCGGCGCGTCTGCTCCCCGGCCGGCGGGTGCTGCTCGTGCTCGACGAGATCCAGAAGGTGACCGGCTGGAGCGGCGTGGTAAAGCGGCTCTGGGACGAGGAGGTGAGGCGCGGGGGCAAGGTCCGCGTCCTGCTCCTGGGGTCGTCGGCACTGCTCGTGCAGAAGGGGCTTGCAGAAAGCCTGGCCGGCCGGTTCTTCCTCCATCGGTGTATGCACTGGGGCTGGCAGGAATGCCAGGAGGCGTTCGGATGGACGCTGCCGCAGTGGATCTTCTTCGGCGGCTATCCGGGGGCGGCGCCGTGGATCCGCCGTGAGGAGCAGTGGCGGCGCTACGTCGCCGACAGCCTCGTGGAAACGGCCATCAGCCGTGACGTGCTCCAGCTGCAGGCCGTCGCCAAGCCGGCACTCTTGCGGCATCTCTTTGGTTTAAGCGCGGCGTTCCCGGCGCAGATCCTTTCCTACAACAAGATGCTCGGCCAGCTCCAGGATGCCGGCAACACGACCACGCTGGCGGGCTACCTGCAGCTGCTCGGCACCGCGTTTCTCGTGTCGGGCCTCGAGCTCTATTCGGCCGGACAGGGCCGCAAGCGGGGGAGCAGTCCCAAGTTCGTGCACTGGAACAACGCACTCGTGTCAGCCCTTGCCAGGCGGACGTTCGCCCAGGCCCGCGAGGATGCCGCGTGGTGGGGTCGGCTGGTCGAGAATGCGGTCGGTGCCTGGCTCTTGAACAGCCTGTCGCCCGCGGAATGGGAGGTTGGCTATTGGAGAAAGGGAAACGACGAAGTCGACTTCATCGTCAGTCGCGGCCGCGAGGTGGTGGCGATCGAGGTGAACTCCGGCCGGCCCGCCAAGCCCGCCGGCTTGGCGGCATTCTGTCGGGCGTATCCGCGTGCCAGGCCTCTCATCATCGGTGGCGGCGGCGTCGCGCTCGAGGAGTTTTTCGCGACGGCCCCCCAGCAGTGGCTGGAAGTCCGCTGATGGACGCCATGCACTCTCCCCCGCGCCCCATGGCATTGGCCGATTCACGCTATGAAACGCCGCATGTCTTTTGACAGCCCACCCTCGGGTGGTGAAAATCTCCTCCGCGAGCAGGGCATGGAGAGAAGGGCTTGGAACTCCGGCGGCCGCCGGGCCTCGAGGCTGTATGCCACCCCCGTATGATCCCCGCACATCGACCGGCGGCACGAACGTGCGGCTCGAGGCCTGCATCGCGCGGCTGGCGGCCGGCGACAAGACGGCGCGCGACGACCTGATCGGCTTCGCGTGCGAGCGGATGCAGGGCATGGCCCGGCGGATGCTCAAGCGGTTTCCCAACGTGCGGCGCTGGGACGAGACCGGCGACGTCGTGCAGAACGCGGCGATCCGGCTCTACCGCACGCTCGGCGCCATCACGCCGCGGGATGCGCGGGGGTTTCTCGGCCTGGCGGCGGTGCACATCCGCCGCGAGTTGCTCGACCTGGCACGGAAACATGCCGGCCCCGAGTCGTATGCCGCCAACCACGACACGAACTACCAGCGGCACGACGGCCAGGAATGGGCGCGGGTCGACGAGGCCGCCGACGAACAGTCCGAGTCACTCGACCAGCTGGCCCGCTGGGCCCGCCTGCACGAGTCGGCCGAGCGGCTGCCGGAGGAGGAAAAGGAACTCTTCCATCTGGTCTGGTATCTGGGCACGAAACAGGACGAGGCGGCCCGCATGCTCGACTGCTCGGTGCGCACGGTGAAGCGCCGCTGGGAGAGCGTGAAGCGGCTCCTGGCCGAGTCGCTCGAGGGCGAGCGGCCGGGGTGAGACCGACCAGTCGCCCCCGCATGGTGTCGGCGCCGGGCATGGACCACGCGAGGGTTTTTGGCCCCTGCGGGACGGCTCTCCCGTCTTCATGAGGAGCGGCCCCGTGCCGTGGCGCGGGTGTGCACCCACGGGACTCGTCGGCTTTTCTCATCTCATGTGGAGCAACGCCATGGCCGATCTTCTGGTGCGCGATCAGAAACCGGTCTCCGGCCCCTCGTGCGGATTCACGAAGCTGCAATGGTCGCTCGTCGTCGCGGGGGCGCTGCTCCCGTGGCTCCTCGCCGCGGTCTGGGCCCGGCCCGCAGCCGCGCCGGCGACCGGCTGGTATCTCGAAGACCTGCCAGACGCGGTGCGGCAGTCGCAAAAACAGGGCAAGGATCTGCTCGTGCTCTTCACGGCCGATTGGTGCGGCCCGTGCCGCCGGCTCAAGCAGGACCTCGCCCGGGCCGAAGCACTCAGGCGCGACCTGCTCGTCTGCGTCGTCGATCTGGACAGGCAGCGGACCCTGTCCGACCTCCATGGCGTGCAGGGCATTCCCGACCTGCGGCTGTTCCGGCAGGGCGCGCAGGTCAAGCACGCAACCGGCTATGGCGGCTCGCTGGCCGATCTCGCACGCTGGGTGCAGGAACGCTGAGCGGCCCGTGGTTCGACCGGCCTGCGCCGGCTCAGGGCACGACGAATCGGAACCGCTGCTCCCCGCATTGGAAGTAGCAGCAGGATGTCAGCCGCGTGGAACGGGTGCTCGCCCACACGCCGTTGCGGCTCGGGCTGGCGACGATCCGCCAGCTGCCATCGGATTCCCGGAGCAGTTCCGCATGCAGCCCCGCGAGGGCAGGATCGTCGACATGGATCGGGCAGCGGGTCGCATTGCGGCCGATCGCGATCCGGGCGGTCAGCAGCGGAAAACAGCCGCCCGCATCGCCGCCGCAGACCTCCACCAGGGTGTCGCAGGTCGAGGCGGGGGTCATGTCCGTCGCCACCAGGCAGGTCGCCTCCGGCCGTGAGGCCGCGGCGGGGGCCGTCCGAGCCGCCGCCTGCTCGAGCCGGTAGCGCTTCGCGCCCAGGATCACGATCGTGTCGGGATAAAGCCGGACGGCATTCACCTGCACGAAGGTGTGGTTCGTGCTGCCGGTGTCGTGGAGGATCCAGCGCGGCAGGCCGCGGTGCTCCGTGAGCCGCAATTCCGCATGCTGGGCCGAGAGCGCCTTGTCGTTGGGCAGGACGAGGTCGCCCGTGCAGCGGCCGATCGTGAAGCACTCCTGGCGGATGCGGATCTCCTGGCCGGTCTCGAGGGAGCCGTCGTCGAGCACCGTGAGCACCGGCACGGCGGGACGCATCAGGGGCTTGACCGGCGCCTCCAGGGACGACGGTCCGGGTGAGAGTCGCCCGGTAGGCAGGGGCACGAGCTGGACCGGCTCGGGGGCGGGGCCGGGTGCCCGTGGCACGGCAGGCACGCGCGGCGGCGCGGGGTCGATCAGCGCCGCCGCCTCCTCGAACAGCCGTTCGAGTTCCTCATCGAAAAGCCGGCTCATGGCATCATCTTTCGGGAGCGTGGGTTGCGGGGATGACGGGGCTCGGGCACGCGCACGCCAGTCGACGGGCCGCGTATGGAGTGACGGGAGCAGGCCGCGCGAGGTGCCAATCGGCACCGGGGCCCGCCGCAGCGGCCCGCAGATTTGCGTTCCCGCCCGGCTTCGCCAAGAATCCATTTTCAAGAGGGGATGCAAAGGCCGCCCCGCCGCCGCCGTGAGCCTGCCATGACCGAGATCCAGCGAGCGCCGCCGCCACGCCGGGCGGCTCCCACGCGGAGCGCGGGCCCGGGAGGCTCCGGCGAGCTGTCGGGCATCTCGGAACTCTTCGGGATCGATGCGACCGCTGCCGAAGGCGACCCGGTCGGGACGGATGCCGACGTCACGGGCCGCGTCATCCACGGCCGTTACCGGCTCATCGCCCGCCTCGGGATCGGCGGCATGGGCGTGACCTATCGCGCTTGGGACACCGAACAGGCGATTCCCGTGGTGGTCAAGATGCCCCGGCGGGAGGTGCGGCACGACTCGGCAGCCATGCGGCGGTTCGCCCGCGAGATCGACTCGCTCCTGGCGGTGCCGCACGAGCGGATCGTGCCGATCACGGATCATGGCGACGACGAGGGCTGTCCGTTCGTGGTGATGCGGTTTCTGCCGGGCGGATCGCTGGCCGACTACCGGCGGCGGGACGAGGCCGGCAACCCGATCCGCAATCCAGCGGGCATGCTCCACTGTTGGCTGCCGGGCATCGCCGCGGCGCTCGACCACATTCACGCCCGTGGCATGCTCCACCGCGACGTCAAGCCGGGCAACATCTTCCTCGACGGGTTCTTGAGGCCGTATCTCGGCGACTTCGGCATCGCCAAGGTGGTGGCCGACGTGGCCGATCTCACCACCGATCAGACGCTCACGTCGACGCACCTGGCGGTGGGCACGCTCGAATACATGGCGCCCGAGTTGTTCAAGACGGGGGCGACGCTCGACGGCCGGGTCGATCAATACGCGCTCGCCGTGACGGCCTACGAGATGCTCGCGGGCGAGAAGCCGTTCACGGGAGCCACGGCGCACATCATCGTCGAGCATGCGTCGCTGCCGGTGCCGTCGCTGGCCGACGCGTGCGCAGGCCTGCCGGCGGGCGTGAGTGCGGCGGTCGAGAAGGGGCTCGTCAAGGATCCCGCCGGGCGGTTTTCGTCGTGCGGGGAGTTTGCGGCCGCGGTGGTGGCCGGGCTCGTGCCGCTGCCACCGGAGCCCGACACGGTGCGGCTCCTGTGCCCGGGCTGCAAGAACATCCTCAAGCTACCCGAAAAGGCGGCGGGCCGGACCGGCCGCTGCCCGCGGTGCAGGGAATCGATGGACGTGGCGGCCGACCTCGGCAGCCTCTGGCTCGAGCGCGAGGAACGCGGCACGCCCGGCAGTGGCATGGCCGGTGGGGAAGTGGCCGCGGGCTCGCCCGCCGAAGACGCCGCCACTGCGGTCGTCGTGGAGCCGGCCTTCGACGCCGCCAGGTTGCCGTCCGGCCAGAGCGGCGGGAATCTCCGCTGGGTCGGCGCCGCGCTGCTGGCAGTGGCGGCGGTCCTCGCGGCTTTTTTCGGAGGCCGGTATCTGGGGATCGATCGAGACGTGACGGCGGCGGCCGGGCAGATCGAGCGGCTGGCGATGGAGAAGCGAGAGCTTTCCCGGGAGGTTGCCCGGCTCAGGGCCTCGCTCGATCGGGCGCAGGAGGGCCGGGCCGAGGCGGAGCGGTCGCTCGCGGCGCGGGCGGAGACCGCGGCAACCCGTGCCGAAACCGGTCGGCAGGACTCGGCCGGGGCCGGCACGCTCACCTGGCTCTTGGGCATGGTCGTGGGATTCCTGGTCGTGATCGTGGTCGTTTCGCTGGCCCTGCGGTGACGCTCATGCCGCCGCTCCGCCCTGCCGGTGTCACCTGTCGGGCTTCCCGCCCGTCTTTCTTTCCGACGGGCCGGCATGAGGGCCGCCCCGCGATCGAGGAGCAGACCAGATGAGCCGAGGAACGCCCGACACCGGCGACAACAACCCTGTCGCGGCCGGTCGCATCGCCCGCACAGTGCTCTTGATGCTTCTGGCGGTCGTGGCACTGTGGGTGATGGGCCGGATGGTCGGAGTGGGGCCGTCGCTAAAGGAGTTGTCGGACTTTATCAAGTCGTTGGCCAGTTTCCCTGGCGGTGGTGATAACCGCGGCGGAGGTGGTGGCGGCGGTGCCGGAGAGGGCGGAGGTGGTGGTGTGGTTAGGGGTGGTCCCCCGGCCAAAGCCAAGATCAAACAGGCGTTCGTCGGCGATCGAGGTCTGGTCACCGCCGCCCAGGCGCAGGAAGTCGTGAACACCATCATCCGCATGCAGGAGACGATCGAGAGACTGCCCGAGGCAGAGCGGGCGCAGGCCCGCGCGGAGCGGGACAAGCTGGCGAGCGAACTGTTCAAGGCACGCTTGAAGGCCTATCTCACCGCGTCTCCCGCCAAGAAGCGGGCGGAACTCGACCGCCAGATCCGTCAGGATCAGCTCATGCGGCGGGCCTGGAACGCGTCGCGGAAGTCCTGCGCCGCGGCGGGTGAGGGATTCCCCGGGGGGGGTGGAGGCTGGCCGGGGGAAGGCGGAGGGGGTGGGACCGAGGACGAGCAGAATCGTCACCTGAAGAACTTCCTCGACAACACGTCGCCTGAGCAGCGGGCCCGGTACGAAGAATATCGCCGGGCCATGGAGGCGCGTCGCCAGCAGATGCGCCTGCCTCCCTGACGCGGTCTGGCCGCCACCGTCGCCCCCCAAGCCTCACGCGGTCAGGTACGCAGAAGCATCATCGCCAGTGGGAGCACGAGCAGCACGCCGGCCACGCCCTGGATCGTGGAGAGCACGAAGATCCCCTTGTTGAAGGCCGCCGGCTCGAGCCGGTAATGCGCGTTCATGGCGGCCGCCAGCGCCGCGACGTGATGACCGTCTCGGCGGTGTGCCGTCCGGATGAGGGCGGTGCCGATCTTCGGCTGCACCACGGCCCGAATCTCCACGTGCGGGTCGAGCAGCTCGATCTTCGTGAGGGTTTCGCGAAACGGGTGTCCATGGCGGTGCAGCGCGAGCACCAAGGCGTCGCGGAAGCTGTCGTCACCGACGCCATAGGCGAGGTAGCCGGTCGCTTCGCGCCAGAGAATGTACATCAGGCACAGGGAGATGGCGGCTTGTGCGGCGAGCGCTCCGACGCCGAGCAGCGCGTGCGTGTCCCACGGCCTGAAGGCGGCCGTCCAGCCGACCAGAGCGACCGCCCCGCACCCGCTCGTCGCCAGGATCGCCATGACCGGCAGCATCACGGTGCGGCTGGAAAACATGATGGGTCGGCGGCGCACGAGGCCGCGGATGCCGATGCACAGGCTCTGCAGGGCCGAGAACCCCATGCCCAGCACGATGGCCACGAGAAAGAGCCGCAACGCCACGGGTCCCGGGGCGTCCGGCCGGAAGAGCCACCTGCAGCCGATGCCCGCCGCGATCAGTGCCGTGGAGCCGGTGGCGGCCAGCGCGGCGGCGGCCAGCGACCGCTTCCACCCCGGCACCGCTCCATCCCGCAGCCAGGCCAACAGGCCGGCCGGCAGCGGCGCCGACGTGGCACCGACCGCGGCTGCCGGCGGCGAGCCTGCTGCGTCTGCCTGCCCCGTGGCGGGCGCCGCGAACAGGCCGCGGATTCGCGCGGCTGGGATCCAGGGGCCATTCGCTGTCCGGCCGATGAGGGCGTCGGGTGCGAGGAGACGGTGGGCGGCGAGGCGTTTCAGTTCGCTTGCGGTATGCGGGCCGTGAACGTGGTGCACCGAGGTGCTGTACCAGGCAGACATGGCGTGTTCTCCTCGTGTTGGAGCGGAAAGGGTGTCGACCGGCGGGCCGATGCGTCGGATGCCCACCGGCCTCGGGAGGTGTGACGAGAGCCGCCGCTGTCCGGGGCCATGACAGGCGGTTCGCGCGCGGGGAGCGGGATTGCGTCTCCACGGCTCTTCGCGAAGAATCCCTCCGGCCGCGGCGCTGGGCTACCATGCCGCTGAGCGACCGAGCATCTGCGACCGACCATGAGCGAACATGGGCGACCATGAGCGACGAGCGTCAAAGCGTGCGGCACAACGAGGCGGCTTCCCCGTCCGACACCGTGGGCATCGTGCTCGCCGGAGGAGGTTCCACGCGGCTCGGTCCCGTGGCGGAAGTGAGCCGCGGTGGCAAGGCGGCGGTCGTTTTCCGTGGCCGCACGTTTCTCGAACATGTCGCCCTGGCGGTCGCGGCCGGGGTGCACGACACGATCGTCGTGGCCGCGGCCGGCCAGCCGCTGCCGGCTCTGGGCCACGCGCGGGTGGTGCACGACAGCACGCCGGGGCTGGGCCCGCTCGCCGGCATTCGTGACGGGCTCGCGGCCGCGCGGGACGCGGCCGACAGTCACGGCCGCCCGTCGCCCCGCCTCGCCTTCGTGGCCTCGTGCGACCTGCCACTGCTTCGGCCGGAGGTCGTTCGGCTCCTGCTCGATGCGGCGCGGCGATCCGCCGCCCTCTGGACCGTCCCGCTCGTCCACGGCCACCGGCAGGTGCTCGTCTCGGTGCTGCGGGTCGACCTCTTGCCGCGAATCGAGGCTTGGCTGGCGACGGGCCGCCGGGATCTCCGGGGGCTCGTGGCCGCGCTGGCCCGGGAGGATCCGCGGAGTGTCCGTGAGGTGACCGAGGGGGAGCTCGCGGCCATCGACCCGACGCTCGAATCATTCGTCGACATCGACACGCCCGCGGACCTCGAAGGGCTGCAATCGCGGTGATATTCGCCTTCGCCCGAGGGGGCCGAGGCTCCTATACTCCGCGCCCATGGCGAGGCGACACGCACGATCCGACGACGAGTGGCAGCCGCGGCCGCGGCGCCGCCGCGCCGCCTTCTCGTTGGCGGCGCTCGCCGTGATGGCGGCGCTCGTCTGGCTGGCGCCGGCCGTCGTGGTGCATACCGATCTCCGCGACCGGCCGCTCGAGGCGGTCTTCGCCGGCATCGACGGCCGCGTGACGAGCCGCGCCGCCACCTGGCAGTGGTGGGGCGGCATCGAATACCGCGACGTCGTGCTCCGCGACCGCGCGGGCCGGCCGCTCGTGGCCGTGCCCCGTGTGCTCGTCGACCGCGGGCTGGCGAGTTTGCTCTTCAATCCGGCCGACCTGGGCGCGGTGCGGTTGATCGGCGGCGAGGCGCTCGTGGAGGTCCGCCGCGGCGGCAGCTCGATCGAGGACGTGCTCGCCCCCTGGCTCGCGGCGGTCGTGCGGACGACGGCGGTGCCCGTGTCGTTCGAACTGGAGGTGGTCGACGCCGCCATCGAGGTCGTCGATCTCGAACGCAACGACGCCTGGCGGATCACCGACCTGCTCGCCGCGGGCACCGTGCGGCCCGATGCGACGCTCGCCGGCTGGACGATCTCGGGCCGCGCGCGTCACGCGGGCACGCCGGTGCGCGATCTCGACGCCGCGGCCAACCGCATCGCCGCCGCCACAGCGGGCCGACTCGACCGCACGACGGTCGCGGCCGGCGCCACCGCCATCCTCGCCCGCGACGGCGGCTGGTCGGTGTCGTCACCCGAGGGCCAGTCCGCCGCTCAGCCGCGCACGCTGGCCGTGGCGGCCACGCGGCTGCCGCTCGGAATCTCGAGCGTGCTTGCCACACGGTTCGCGGGCACGCACGTGCTCGATGGATTGGCCGACGTGCGGCTCGACATCACGCTGCCGATGCCGCGTGCGCGGGTGGACGACGATGACCCGCCGCCGGCCGCCCGGCGGAACATGGCCGACGGCATCCGCGTGGCCGGCGTCGTGTCGGGCTCGCAGCTGGCGGTCTGCCAGGCCGACACGCTCGGCGAACTCGTCACGCTCGACCGCGGCGAAGTGCCGATCGATCTGTCGATCGATGGCGACCGTGTCACCGTGCGCTCGCTGAAGATGGCATCGTCGCTCTTCAAGGCCGAGGCCTCCGGCCGGATTCGCCTGCCGAGGGGCGGCACGTGGAGCTGGGCCGAGGCGCTCGTGGGGGAGAATTTCGCCGTCGCCGCGGATGTCGACCTCGCGGCCGCCGCGCGGGCGATGCCCGGAGGCCTGACCGTGCGGCCCGACGTCCGCGTGACCGGCGGGCAATTGCAGCTCTCGGCCGTCGCCCGGGCCGACGGCAACGAACGCGTGCTCGAGGTGCGGGGCAGCGCCCGGGATCTGGCCGCCGTGCAGAGCGTGATCGCCGGCGGACAGGAGAAGCGGCAGGAGGAGCGGCTGCTCCGCTGGAACGAGCCCTTCACCGCGTGGTTGCGCGGCCGCCGCGGCGCGGTCCGCGGCGACCGGCTGCGGATCGAGGAGGCGCGGATCTCGTCGCCGGCGGTGGAGGTCTCCGCCTCCGGCACCGCCGAATCGTCGACCGTGCAGTGGACGCTCGACCTCGACCGGCTCGCCGCCGAGGCCGGCGAGGTGCTCGCGCTCGACGGAGTGAGGCTGGCCGGCACCGCCCGCGGCCGGCTCGACCTCGAACGGGTGCCCGGCACCGCGGCCTCGAACGCCCGGCTGGCGGCAAGCCTGTCGGATTTCGAACTCGCGAGGCCCGGCCGGCCGCCGTGGCGGGATGCCGAGTGC
The DNA here is from genome assembly GCA_044346795.1 of Pirellulales bacterium. GTDB lineage: Bacteria > Planctomycetota > Planctomycetia > Pirellulales > UBA1268 > CAMCQY01. Next base: position 1,333 of record JBIIYN010000030.1, on the reverse strand, counting down.
GTGCTCGAGGCCGAGGGCTCCGGCGGCCTCGTCGGCGGCGCGCTTTTGATCGATCAGGGGCATGCGCGGGTGCACGCGGCCGAAGATGCCCTCGAGGTGACGCTCACCGGCGGGGCGATCGTGAATCTCTGGTCGCTGCTGGCCGGAGGCGGGCGGCGCGACGGGCCGTGGCTGCGGGCGGCGCCCGGTGTGCAGTCGATCGCGGCCGACTGCGGGCTGACGGGAGATCTCTCCCGCTGGCAGCCCCGGTGGGAGTCGCTCGTCCCGGTGACGGTGCTTCGCGGCGTGGAACTCGGGGGCGTGGCGAAGGCGTCGGCGTCGCTGGCGGCGGCGGGGGAGAGCTGGCAGATCACGCGGGCCGGTGGCGAGGTGGAGAAGCTCTCCATCGCCGCCGCCGGCCGCCAGATCAGCGAGCCGCGGGCCGTGGCGACCGCCGCCGGCCTGTGGAACCCCGCCACCGGGCAGCTCGATATCTCGTCGGCCGAACTCCTGACGGCGACCCTCTCGCTCCGGACTGGCGGTCTCGCCGTGCTGCCCGACCGGTCGCTGGCCGGCGACCGCAGCGGCTCCGCCGCCACGATCATGGATCGTCTCCGCGGGAAGCTGCAGTGGCAGGCCGACCTGTCGCGGCTCGAGCGGTGGCTCGTGCCGGCGGCGATCGCCGACCGCTGGCCCGTCAGTGGCCGCGGCTGGGGCACCGCGGAGGTGCTCGACACACCCGTCGGCCTGAACCTGCTCGTGGAGGCCACGGGCAGCCAGCTTGCTCTCGCGGGTCCGTCGGCCGAGGCCAATGCGGCGGCCGTGGCGAGGCGGCGCGATGGGATCGCGACGGAGCAGCTCTGGAGCGAGCCGAAGGCCACGCTCGTGCTCGAGGTCACCCGCCCGCCGGGGCAGCGGGCCGACCGGATGACGGTCAACCAGCTCAAGCTCGAGTCATCCACCGTCGCCGTCGCCGCCGCCGGCGGCATCGGCGAACTCTCGTCGCGGCGGCTCGTCGAACTCGGCGGCAGCGTGGCCTACGACTGGGAGCAGGTCTCCCGCCTGCTCACGCCTTGGACCGGCGGACGGCTGCGGCTTGCGGGTGCCGGCGCGCGGCCGTTCACGCTGCGGGGGCCGCTCGGCCAGCTCGTCGCCTCCGGTGGGGCTCCGGCCGAGGCTGCCGGCGGATCGCTGCCGCTCCCGGAGGACTGGCTCTCGTCCGCCCGCGGCGCGGCGACTGAAAAACTGGCGCGGGTCGCGCTGCCGCTGCCCGCCGCGGCGCCCGCCCCGCGATCCGATCTCGTGACGCGGCTGCGGGCCGTGTCGCTCGACACGTCGGCGGCCTGGACGGCCG
>JBIIYN010000237.1:0-6210 GCA_044346795.1 Pirellulales bacterium | reverse complement strand
ATTCGTGTGTAAACTGTCGGTCGGGGTTTTCCGGCACATGCCGGAAGCCGCCGCCGACGGGAGTGCGGGGAATAGAAAACCGGCTGAAGCGGCGTCAAGGTCAGGCAGGACGGCCGGAAGCCTCGGGGGGCTGGGAAGGCGGGGCGGCTTCTTTGTCGGCCTCAAAGTTTGACACCCGCCCTGCGTTCACCCTAGATTTCTGGCGTTGCCAATTCTCGTTGAGTGATCCGCGCGTGCACGTGCGGAACGGCGAGGGGAGTGTGGAGTTGTGCGGTCTGCCGATGCCCTCGAGGCAGAGGGAGCCGCCGGTTGGATGGGATCCACGACGCTCATCGACTTGGGGCCGATCGCCCAACGCATCGGGTTGCCTGTAGCGGCGGTTGAGGCGGCGGTGCGCCTGCTCGACGAGGGCAACACCGTTCCGTTCATCGTGCGCTATCGCCGTGATCAGACCGGCGGGCTCGACGAGGTGGGCATCCGCCTGGTCGCCGAAAACGTGGGCCGCGCCCGGCAGTTGGCCGATCGCAAGCAGACCATCCTGCGGACGGTCCAGGGACAGGGAAAGCTGACCCCGGCGCTCGAGGCACGGATCATCGCCGCCTCGAGTTCCAAGCAGCTCGAGGATCTCTATCTGCCTTTCAAGCCCCGCAAGCTGTCGCTCGCCGAGATCGCCAGGCAGCGGCGGCTCGAACCGCTGGCGCGGGAGATCTTGGCGGCCGACCCCGCCGCCGCCGATCTCGACAAGCGGGCCGCCGATTTTCTCGATCCCGATGCCCAGGTCGCGAGTGTGGCCGACGTGCTGCTCGGCGTCGGTCACATCATCGCCGATGATTTCAGTGAACACGCCGACGTGCGGCAGCGGCTGCGCGGCATCCTGCATCGCAAGGCCCGCCTCACCAGCCAACGCGTGGAGAGCCCCGGCAAGGCCCAGTCCAAGGACGAGAAGCATTTCCGCGACTTCTTCGACTATGCCGAGCACGTGCAACGCGTGCCGCCGCACCGTGTGCTGGCGATCAACCGGGGTGAGCGAGCCAGGCTGCTGAAGGTGCGGATCGACGGGCCCGGTGACGACATGCAGGCGGCCGCCGAGGAGGTGCTGGTTCCGGCCGACCATCCCCAGGCCGATTTCCTCAAGGGGTGCGTGCGCGACGCGCTTGCGCGGCTGGTGCTGCCGAGCCTGGAACGCGAGCTCCGCCGGGAGATGACCGAGTATTGCGAATCGCACGCCGTCCACGTGTTCGCCCGCAATCTCCGCAACCTGCTCCTGCAGCCGCCGGTGGCGGGCCGCCGCGTGCTCGCGCTCGATCCCGGTTTCAAAAGCGGCTGCAAAGCCGTCGCCATCGACGAGTGCGGTAATCCGCTCGAGCACGCCGTGCTCCACATCATCGGCAAGGCCGAAAAGCGGGCCGCCGCCGCGGACAAGATCGTCGAGATGGTTTCGACGCATGCCTGCACGGTGGTGGCCATCGGCAACGGCACCGCCGGACGGGAGACCGAGACGCTCGTCGCCGAGTTGGTGACGGGTCGGCTGCAGGAACTCGACGTCGCCTACGTCGTCGTCAACGAGGCGGGAGCCAGCGTCTATTCGACCAGCAGCTACGCGCGGGAGGAGCTGCCCGGGCACGAGGCCGCGGTCCGCGGGGCGATCTCGATCGGCCGCCGGCTCCAGGATCCGCTTTCGGAACTCGTGAAGATCGAGCCGGCCAACATCGGCGTCGGCCTCTACCAGCACGACGTCAAGGCCCGCCACCTGCATGCGTCGCTCGATGCCGTCGTCGAGAGCTGCGTGAATTACGTCGGCGTCGACGTGAACACGGCGAGCCCGGCGCTGCTCCGCTACGTGTCGGGCCTCAACCAGACCACGGCCCGCAACCTGCACGAATGGCGGGCCAAGAACGGCCCGTTCACCTCTCGGCGGCAACTGCTCGAGGTGCCCGGTTTCGGCGAGGCGGCGTTCGTGCAGGCCGTGGGGTTCCTCAAGATCACCGGCGGTGTCGAACCGCTCGACTCCACTTGGATCCATCCCGAGAGCTACGAGGTGGCCGCGAAGGTGCTCGAGCGGCTGGGCGGCTCCCGCGAGCAGCTCGCCGGTCGGCAGCAGGCCGAATCGCTCGCGGAGCGGGCGGCCGCCCTCGACCTCGACGCCCTCTCGGCCGAACTCGGCGTCGGGCGGCTGCTGCTCGCCGACATCGTCGAGCAGTTGGCCCGCCCCGGCCGCGATCCCCGCGAGGATCTGCCGAAGCCGTTCTTCAAGAAGGGCGTGCTCAAGCTCGAGGATCTGCAGCCCGGCATGGAACTGCTCGGCGCGGTGCTCAACGTGGTGGACTTCGGCGCCTTCGTCGACATCGGCCTGCACGACAGCGGGCTGGTGCACATCAGCCACCTCTCCACCGACTACGTGCGTGATCCACACGACGTGGTCAGCGTCGGCCAGGTGGTCCGCGTGTGGGTGCTGCAGATCGACAAGGGCCGGCGGCGGGTGGCCCTCACGATGATCAAGCCGGGCACGGCCCGGCAGCCCGAGCGGTCGACGCAAAGGGATGGGGGCCGGGGACGGGCGAACGGCCAGGGTGATGGACAGCCGAGCAACCGCCAGCAGGGCCGCCCGGAGGGCCGGCAGCCGCGGCCTCCGCGCGTGGCGGCCGCGAGCGGAGGCGGTGCGGCCCCCGCGGCTGCGGGCTCCTCTCGGCCGTCGGGCGGCGGGCGGCGTGGTCGCGGTCGCCCCCAGCAGCGTGAGCCGGAGCCGCGGGTCTACGTGGCGAAGGCCGAGAAGGTGGCCAAGCCGCTCACGAAGGCCATGAAAGAAGGGAAGGAGCCACTGCGGACGTTCGGCGACCTGAAGCAGTTCTTCTCCAACCGCGAAGAGCCGCCGGCCGCCGAGCCGGAAGCGGGCGGGTGAGCACCAGCCGACGGAGGTCGGCCGGCTGAGAGCAGGGGCGAACGAAATGGTGGGTGTTTTTTGGACCCGTCCCGTCGCTTCCGCTCCGGGCTTTTATTCGAGTGTGGAACGACCGTTGACGGTTGCGCCGCCATTGACGAGAAGCCCCGGGTGAAACGCCGGGGGCTTTTCTAGGGAGGGGCTTTCAAGCCGCGGAGGATCAACGTTCGCGGAACGTGATCCGGCCCTTGGTCAGGTCGTAGGGGGAGAGTTCGACCTTCACTTTGTCGCCGGGGACGATGCGGATGAAGTTTTTCCGCATCTTGCCCGCGACATGCGCGTTGACGATGTGGCCGCCGGTGATCTGCACGCGGAACCGCGTGTTGGCGAGGGCCTGCGTGACGACCCCCTCCACTTCGAGTGCCTGTTCTTTTTCCGCCATGTTTACCGTGGAGTGGGTGTCGTGAGAATTCCCGAGGCAGCCCGTGGCCAGTACGCCTGCAAAACAACCGGGCCGGCCAGCTGCAAAACCGTCCATGCTATCCCCGGCCTGGGAAACAGTCCAGCCGCGCCGCAATCAACGAGGGGCCGGAACGCCGTGGGAAGGAGGCGTCAGGAATCGTCGCCGGCGGCCGCCGGGGCCGATCCAGATGCCTTCCACCGCAGGTAGGCGTCGAAAAAGCCGTCGAGGTTGCCGTCGAGCACACTCTGGAAGTTCCCGACGTAGTGGCCCGTCCGCTGATCCTTGACCCGCTGATCCGGATGGAGGAAGTAGTTGCGGATCTGCGAACCGAATCCGGTCTTCGGCTGCTGCTTGTAGCGGGCCAACTGGTCGGCCTCCCGCTTCTCCTCCTGCATGCGGGCGATCCGGGCCCGCAGCATCTTGATCGCCGTGGCCCGGTTCTTGTGCTGGCTGCGCTCGCTCTGGCACTGCACGACGATGCCGGTGGGGAAGTGGGTGAGCCGGATGGCGCTGGAGGTCTTGTTGACGTGCTGGCCGCCGGCTCCGCTGGCGCGGAAGACGTCCTCGCGGATGTCCTCGTCGCGAATCTCCACCTCGGCGTCGTCGTCGGCGATTTCCGGGGAGACGTCGACCGCCGCGAAGCTCGTCTGTCGCTTGCCCTCGGAGTTGAACGGGCTGATCCGCACGAGCCGGTGGATGCCCATCTCCCCCTTGAGATAGCCGTAGGCCCATGGCCCCCGGATCGCGACCGTGGCACTCTGGATGCCGGCCACGTCGTCGTCCTGGCGGTCGAGCAGTTCCACGGTGTAGTCGTGCTTGCCGGCCCAGGCCGAGTACATCCGCAGGAGCATTTCCGCCCAGTCGTTGGCATCGGTGCCGCCGTCGCGGGCGTGGATGGAAACCAGCGCGTCGCTCGAGTCGTGCGGGCCGGAGAGGAGCGAGGCCAGTTCCAGGCTGTCGACGAGCTTCTCGAGCCGGTCGGCCTCCTGCTTGAGTTCGCCCTCGAGCGAGCCGTCTTCGCGGGCCAGTTCCTCGAGGGCCTCGAGGTCACGGCCCACCGCCAGCGCCTCCTCGAGCGGCTTGAGGAGCGTGTTGAGCGTCTTCAGCTCGGCGACGGTGGCCTGTGCCCTGCCGGAGTCGTTCCAGAAGTCGGCCTGTCCCATCGCGTCTTCGAGCTTCGTCGCGGAGGCCTTGCGTCCCTCCCAGTCAAAGGGAGTCCCGCAGCTGCAGCAGTCGGGCCCGGATGGTTTCGGCGCGGTTGAAAAGAGCGGTGTCCATGCACGGCAGTCTACGCTTTTCCGCTCACCGGGAGAAGCAGGACAGCCGGGCATGGTGCCTCGAGGCGTCAGGCCCGGGCGACCTGGTTGCCGGGCAGTCGGCGGATCAGCCGCCGCATCTCCAGCACACCGATGGTGGCGAGCACCTGCGAGGCGGCCAGACCGCTCGAGTCGACGACGTCGTCGACATTCACCGCCGCCGTCCCGCCCCCGGCCAGCGCGCCGCAGGCGTCCAGCACCCGTCGCTCGACGTCGCCAAGTTGCAGTTCGGCGGCGCTCTTCACCGCCCGGCCGTCGCCCGTGGTGGCCGTCTCGAAGAGAGGCCCGAATTCCTCGAGAATGTCATCCACGTTCGCGACGAGCTTGGCACCGTCGCGGATGAGGTGGTGGCAGCCGCGGGACATCCGGCAGTCGATCGGCCCCGGCACCGCGAAGACCTCCCGGCCCTGTTCCGTCGCCAGGCGGGCGGTGATCAGGGCGCCGGAGCGGTCCGCCGCCTGCACGACCACCACCCCCAGCGACAGCCCCGACACGATCCGGTTCCGCTGTGGAAACGTGCCCGCGTGCGGTTCGGCGAGGGGCGGAAGTTCGCTGATCAGGGCCCCGGAGTCGATGATCTCACGGGCCAGGCCGGCGTGCTCGGGCGGGTAGATGTTCAGCACGCCGCTGCCGAGCACGGCGATCGTGCGGCCCCCCGCCTGCATGGCCCCGCGGTGGGCCGCGGCGTCGATGCCCCGGGCGAGGCCGCTCACCACGGTGTAGCCGGCGCGAGCCAGGCCGGCACCGAGCTGCTCGGCCACCTTCACTCCGTAGGCCGTGGCGTGCCGGGCGCCGACGATGGCCACGGCGAGCGCATCCTGCGGCAGGATGGTGCCGCGGACGAACAGCAGCCCCGGCGGGTCGTCGATTCGCGACAGGAGCGGGGGATAGCCATCCCGGCCCTCGGCCAGGATGTCGACCGACCGCTTTCGGCACAGCGCGATCACGTCGTCGGCGCCGGTGGCATCGGCGAGCGTGGCAAGTTCCGCGGCGAGCTTCCGGCTGATCCTGCCGACAGAGGCGATTTCGGCAGGGCTGGCCGCGAACACGGCGTCCGGCGTGCCGAACCGTTCGAGCAGCAGCCGCCGCAGGTGGGAGCCGATGCCCGGCACGCACGCGAGACGGACATGGCCGCGAAGGTCTTCCGACGACATGGTTGAAACGCCCGGGGCTTTCACGTGAACATTTGTCACGTTGTAGCGATCGGGCCGCGGCGCGTCAAACGAGGCACGCGTCGGGGGGTTGTCAGCCGGTGGCGCACTTGAGTTCGGCCAGGTGCTGAGCCGTGCCCACGAGCCGATCCCAGTTCTTTTCCACGTATTCCGGCGGCCCGCCGATCTGGGCCACGACCTGCGCCACCTGCTCCGTCGGCACCATCTCGATGGCATCCCACGGGCAGACCTTGAGGTCGTAGGGGTTCGATTTCTTGCCGGGAATGTGCACGCAGACCTCGCAGCCCACGCACCGCTCGATGTCGATCTCGCACCAGCTCTGCAGATTGTGGAACTGGTCGTACTGCTGCACTTTCACGATGCAGTCGACCGGGCAGACTT
>JBIIYN010000236.1:0-6226 GCA_044346795.1 Pirellulales bacterium | reverse complement strand
GTCGTCGACCAGCGGTAGAACCGGAGCAAAAGCCCCCCGCGGCGTTCCGACTCCACGGCCAGGCATTCGTCGGCGGCCATGTTCGCAGGACCGTCGGCAGCGTCGTCCCACCAGATCGTGATCCTGCTCACGGCGATGCCACTCAGTGGGGCTGGCTGCCCACGAGCGTCTCATAGGCGGCCCGGTCGAGCAGTTTGCCCATCTCGGAGGGATCGTCGGGCTTGATCCGCACGACCCAGCCCTCGCCGTAGGGATCCTTGCCGAGCGTCTCCAGTTTGCCCGGCAGCGCGGCATTGACCTCGACGACTTCGCCGGAGACGGGCGCGTAGAGATCGCTCACGGCCTTCACGCTCTCGATCTCGCCGAACGACTCGCCGGCCCTCACCCGCTTGCCCACCGGAGGCAACTGCATGAATACGAGGTCTGTGAGCGCCTCGACGGCGTATGACGAGATGCCCACGGTCACCACGCCCCCCGCCTCGGAACGGACCCACTCGTGCGTTTTCGCGAACTTCAGATCAGCCGACATGCCGTGCTCCATCGAGGTCTGGGGAAGGGGACATGGACGGCATCATACCGGATCATGCCGGCCGCCTGTGACGCTCGAAACCTGATGCCGTTTGAAAAAGGGCAGGGGGGCGACCACCGCGGGCTGGCGGCTGTCGCGAACGCTGCACTCGAGCATCGTGCCGGGGGCGGCGGCGGCGCGGTCGACCAGCGCCATCGCGACCGCCACGCCCAGCGACGGGGCGAAGCTGCCACTGGTCACGACCCCGACCTGACCTGCCCCCTGCAGGACGGCGTCGCCCTCGCGGGCGCTGCGTTTGGAATCGAATCGCAGGCCGACCCGCACCCGGCCCGACGGCTCGTTCCGCAGCGTGCGATATCGTTCCACACCCGGAAAGCTGCGGCCCTCCAGCGTGAAGGCCAGGCCGAGGCCGATCGCGAAGGGATCGGTCTCCTCAAGCAGTTCATGGCCATAGAGCGGCATGCCGGCCTCGAGCCGCAGCGTATCGCGGGCGCCCAAGCCGCACGGCCGCAGGCCCAGCGGCCCGCCCGCCGCATGAAGGGCCTCCCAGACGGGCATCGCCGCCGCGGCAGCGACGACCAGTTCGACGCCATCTTCGCCCGTGTATCCGGTGCGGCTCACGGCGGCGGCATGCCCCGCGACCACCGCAGCCGTCGCCCGATAGTTTCCCAGGGCGGCGATGCGTCCGGCCTCGGCCGGGCTCGCCAGGCCGCCGACGATCTCGATCGCCCGCGGCCCCTGCACGGCGATCATCGCCGTCTCGAACGTGCGGTCGGCAAAGGTGACGCCAGACTCGGGAAGGCGGCCGCGGAGCCAGGCGACGACGCGGTCGCGATTGCTGGCGTTGACGACCAGCGCGAGCCTCGGCGTGCCGTCCGGGGCGTCCGTGTCGCGGGCGACCAGCGCGTCGTCGAGCACCATGGCCCCGCCGCCCGCGTCGCTCGTCACGAGCGTGTACCGGACGCGGCCCACCTCGATGCCGGCGACCCGCCGCGTGAGCAGCGACTCGAGCCAGTCGATCGCCGCCGCGCCGCCGATCGCCAGCCGGCCCATGTGCGACACGTCGAACATGCCGGCCGCCTGCCGCGTCGCCAGATGCTCCTCGACGATCGAGGCATAGTGGACGGGCATCCGCCAGCCGGCGAAGTCGACCATTCGGCCCCCGTGGGCGAGGTGCCAGCCGACCAGCGGTGTTTCAAGGAGTGTCGCCGACACGCGGATGCTTCCGGGGAGGGATGGACAACGCCGCGGATTGTAGGGAAGCCGCGCGAACCTGCCAGCGGTGTGCCGATCACCCGCGCCGCCCCTTGCCGCGGCCCTTGCCGGCGGCACGCGGCCGCGAGGCCTTGCGGTGACCGGCTGGTTTGCCCGTCGGCGGCGGACGACGGCCCGCCCTCCCGACGAGCCGGAAATCGAGGGTTCGGCGATCGAGATCGACGCGAAACACCGCCACGCGCACGCGATCGCCAAGCCGGTAGGAGCTGCCCGCCCGCCGGCCGACGAGCGTGTGGCTCGCGCGTTCGAATCGATAGCTGTCGTCCGGCAGCGACTCGAGCGGCACGAGCCCCTCGGCCGGCAGCTCGAGGCCCTGGACGAACAGGCCGAACGGCTCGACGCCGGTCACGACCCCGTCCATCTCGAAGCCCCGCTCCTTGGCGTGCCGGTCACTCACGTAGATGAGCAGCTTGAGCTTCACCAGTTCCCGCTCGGCCGCCTCGGCCCGTCGCTCGAGCAGCGAGCATTCCTCGCCGAGCCGCGGCAACCCTTCGGCCGCCGCGCGGCGGCCGCGGGAGAGAAGGTCGAGTGCGCGGTGCACGGTCAGGTCGGGATAGCGGCGGATGGGCGAGGTGTAGTGGCAGTAGCAGTCGCTGGCCAGGGCGTAGTGGCCGTCTTCCTGCGGGCCGTAGGCGGCGCGTGACAGGCTGCGGAGCACGGCGTAATGCACGGCGTGTTCCTCCGGCCGGCCCCGCGCCATGGCGAGCAGCCGCTGGAGCTCGAAGCGGCTCTCCAAGGTGTCGACCTCGAAGCCCAGCTCCGAGACGAACTCCGTCAACTGCCGCAGCTTGCGGAGATCGGGGGCGGGATGGATCCGCCTCAGAAACCCGGCACCCGCGGCGGCCAGCATCCCGGCCACGGCCTCGTTGGCGGCGAGCATGAACTCCTCGATGATCTGGTGGCTCTCGGTGTTTTCCACGACGTGCGCCCCGCTGACGCGGCCGTCACGGTCGAGGTCGATCTTCACCTCCGGCATCGACAGTTCGAGCGACCCGCGGGCCATCCGCCGGCTGCGGAGCAGCCGCGCGAGGTCGCGCATGCGACCGAGCAGCGTCCGCACCGCGTCGGTCATCTCCACCGCCCGGGTGTCCGGATCGGCCAGGAAGACGTCGACCTCCTCGTAGGTGAACCGTCGCCTGCTTCTGATCGCCGACCGCTCCTCCTCGGCGTGGACCGGAATACCCTCGGGCGAAAACTCGATCCAGCAGGTGCGGGCGTAGCGGACGCGGCCCGGCTGAAGGCTGGCGAGATTGTTGGAGATGATCTCCGGCAGCATGGGAATCACGCGGTCGGGGAGGTAGACGCTCGTGCCCCGGGCCCGTGCCTCCTGGTCGAGCGGCGATCCCTCCTCGACGAAATGCGACACGTCGGCGATGTGGACGCCCAACAGCCAGTGCCCCCGGTCGAGACGCTCCAGGGAGATCGCGTCGTCGAAGTCGCGGGCGTCGATCGGGTCGATCGTGACGACCACGCGATCGGTCAGATCCCGTCGCCCCGACAGATCCCCACCGTCAGGACCGGCCCCCTGGCCGAACCGCTCCGCCTGCCGCCTCGACTCGGCGAGCGCCCCTTCCGGAAAGGGTCCCGGCAGGCCGAACTCGTGGATCACCGTGAGCGCATCGACGCCGGCCGCCCCGGCGGCGCCGAGCACCTCGACGATCACCCCCTCGCCGTCGCGGAAATGCGAGGGAAACCGCACCATCTCCACGACAACCTTGTCGTTCTCACGCACCCCCTTGGCCCCGGGATCGCCCACCGACACCGGCCGCGCGAAGTGCGTGCCGTCGATCCGCACCCAGCCACCGCCGGCCGCCTCGAAATACCCGCCCACGAACCGGGTGGTGCGGCGTTCGAGCACCTCCACGATCTCGCCCGCCGGGCCGGGCCGGCGCACGTCGCGGCCGCGGAGGAGCCGCACCCGGACGGTGTCACCCGTCGCGGCGTCCAGGGCGGAGGTCGCCGCGACGTGGATGTCGCCGGAGCGATCACCGACGGCAGCCTCCTGCGGCCGCACGAAGCCATAGCCCCCGGTGGCCCGACGGAACACGCCCACCACGTCGCCGCGCCGCGGCTCACGTCCGCCGCCGGCCGGCCGGGGCCGACCATCGCGAGGCGGGCGGGAGCGGCCCATGGAGCACATGAAAAACCTGCGACGCCTTTCCAGCCCGCGGCTCAGCCGCGGCCCTTGAAGAAGTTCAGCCCGCGGCTCAGCCGCGGCCCTTGAAGAATTTCCGTCCCAGGTTGGCGTGGTACTGCGTCCACCCGCCGTCGAGGGCCGACTCGTTCTGCATCAGCTGCAGCGTGCCGGCCATGCGGGCGTCGAGCTGATCCAGGTGGTGCAGGGCGATCGCCTCGAGCGTCATGGGGAGCTTGGGCGCCCCGAAGGCATACTCCCCGTGATGGCTGGCGATCATGTGCTTGACCCGCACCGCGGTCTCGGGGTCGAAGGGCTCGCCAGCATGTTCCTCGACCGCCCGGATTTTTTCGTCGACCAGTTCCAGTCCGAGCAGCACGTGCCCGAGCAACTGGCCGGCGTCGGTGTAGGAGAAGCCCCGCTCGCTCTCCAACTCGAGCGTCTTGCCGATGTCGTGCAGGAGCACGCCCACGAGCAGCAGATCACGGTCGACGGCCGGGTACCGCGGCGCCACCAGGTCGGCCAGGTGCAGCAGGTTGACCACGTGCTCGAGCAGCCCGCCGGCATAGGCGTGGTGCTGCTTCACGCCCGCGGGGCTGCGCTTGAACGCGGCCATCAGGTCGGCATCCGCCAGCACCGCGTCCACCAGGCGGCGGAGCGGCTCCGACCGGATGGATCCGAGCAGCCGCGTCAACTCTCCGACCAGACGATCGACATCCGCCGTCGAGAGCACGCGGAACTCGGCCTCGTCGATGCCCCGCGGATCGACCCGACCGATCGCCGTGACGATGATCTGCAAGGCCCCGGAGTAGAGCTGCACCGTGCCCTCGACCCGCACGAAATCCCCCTCGTCGAAGGCCTCGAAATCCTCGTCGGAGGCGTTCCACATGCGGCCGGTGATCGCGCCGCTGCGGTCGGCCAATTCCACCTGGAGATAGAGCTGCCCATGGCGATTGGGCCGCAGCTGCTTGCGCGTGGCGAGGAACACCTGATCGGTCTGCGCCCCGCCGACGAGTTCTGTGATGCGTTTCCGGCCTGCGCCGCCGCGGCGAACGGGCCCCGGGATCGCCGGCCCCCGGCCCGGCGCCGGCTCGACCTGCGGCTGGGCGTCGCGGCCATGGAGCGGGGCGGTGGACATGGCTGGAATCCGGTGCGTTCGGGGGAGATGGGCGATGTGCCGCGGATTCTACCAGACTCGGGAAAACTCCGGCGGCATTCCGCCGCGATGCCCGCCGGCTCGACGAAAAGCTACAATCCGCGGCCCGCCGCCGTTTCTGCCACAGCCAGACCACGCCCTTTGGAGTTCGTCATGCCCGACCATGCGATTTCGCCCACCCGCGGCCAGGACTACCCGGAGTGGTACCAGCAGGTGGTCCGCGCGGCCGACCTCGCCGAACAGTCGCCCGTGCGCGGATGCATGGTGATCAAGCCGCATGGATACGCCGTCTGGGAGCGGATGCAGGGCATCCTCGATCGGATGTTCAAGGCGACCGGCCATCAAAACGCCTACTTTCCGCTGTTCATTCCGCTCTCCTACCTCGAGCAGGAGGCGAAGCACGTCGAGGGCTTCGCGAAAGAATGTGCCGTCGTCACGCACCACCGGCTCGAACTCGGCCCCGACGGCCGGCTCATCCCCACGGGCAAACTCGAGGAGCCGCTCGTCGTGCGGCCCACGAGCGAGACGATCATCGGCGCGATGTACGCGAAGTGGGTGCAGTCGTGGCGGGACCTGCCGGTGCTGATCAACCAGTGGGCCAACGTCGTCCGCTGGGAGATGCGGCCGCGGCTGTTTCTCAGGACCGCGGAGTTTCTGTGGCAGGAGGGGCACACGGCCCACGCCACACGGGAGGAGGCGGTCGAAGAGACGCTGCGGATGCTCGACGTCTACGCCACGTTCGCCGAGCGGGACCTGGCGATGCCGGTGGTCAAGGGCCCCAAGCCCTCCGGCGAGCGGTTCCCCGGCGCGGTCGACACCTTCTCGATCGAGGCGATGATGCAGGACGGGAAGGCGCTGCAGGCCGGCACCTCGCACTTTCTCGGCCAGAATTTCGCGCAGGCGCAGGGCATCAAGTTCGCCAACTCGGGCGGCGTGGAGGAATTCTGCTGGACGACGTCGTGGGGCGTGTCCACGCGGCTGATCGGCGCCGTGATCATGACGCACTCCGACGACGACGGCCTGGCACTCCCGCCGCGGATCGCCCCAACGCAGGTCGTGCTCCTGCCGATCCACCGCACCGACGAAGAACGGGCGGCGGTGCTCGCCTGCTGCCAACGGCTCGAGGCCGAAC
>JBIIYN010000235.1:0-6238 GCA_044346795.1 Pirellulales bacterium | reverse complement strand
CAGACACACCAGCCGCGGCAGCGCGCGGGAGGCGGAAAAGCCCGAATCGTTCCATCGACGCATGCAACGCCTCCACGTCCGCGGGGCGGTCAGTCCACGAGCGACCGCAGGCCCTGGATGCTACGGCCGCCGCGGCGCGGCGGTCAACGTCCGCCCCGGCCGTCTCGAGGGAGCCCGCCAGGCTGTCGTCCTGCTATGATGCCCGTATTCTCCGGGACACCGGCCGTTTTCGCTTCACGCTCACATGACAAGGTCTGTGATGACTGCTCGGATGGTGCGTCTGTGTGCGGCCTGGTTGCTGCTGATCGCTGCCGACTGCGTCCGAGCCGACGAAGCGACGAAACGGTTGCTGCTCGTCGCCGGCAAGCCATCGCATCCGAAACGGCAGCACGAATTCAACGCCGGCTCGCTCCTCCTCGCAAAATGCCTGCGTGATTTTCCCGGACTGAGCGTGCAGGTGGCGCTGAACGGCTGGCCGCGGGATGAGCGGGCGTTCGAGGACGTCGATGCGGTGGTGTTCTACATGGACGGCGGTGCGAAGCACGAGGTGGTGCAGGAGCAGGGGCGTCGGCTCGCGGTCGTGGATGGGCTGGCCCGAAAGGGCGTCGGGATCGGCTGCATGCACTACGGGGTGGAGGTCGTGCCCGATCAGGCGGGCGCCGAGTTCAAGCGCTGGATCGGCGGCCACTATGAGACGATGTTCTCGTGCAACCCGGCATGGGAGCCCACGTTCACCCACTTTCCGGAACACCCGATCACCCGCGGTGTCGGGCCGTTTCAGATCAAGGACGAATGGTATTTCAACATGCGGTTCATCGGTGACATCGACGGTACGTCACCCCGAACGCTCGACGGCCTGTCCTTCCTTCCGATTCTGCGTGCCGCCCCCTCCGACGCCGTTCGCAACGGGCCCTACGTCTACCCGAAAGGCCCTTATCCGCACATTCAGGCGGCGACCGGGCGCACCGAAACGATGCTCTGGGCCGTGGAGCGGCCGGACGGCGGCCGCGGATTCGGCTTCACGGGCGGCCACTACCACGACAACTGGGGCAACGACGAGTTTCGCAGGCTGATCCTCAACGCCCTCGTATGGGTCGCCAAGGCCGACGTTCCCGCCGCTGGCGTGCCCTCGCGGGTCGCGCAGGACGATCTCGACGCCGATCTCGATCCGAAGCCGTAGCCTTCCCGGCGCCGTCGGCGCGGCCGGACGCCGTCACCGTCAGCCCGGGAACTTGTGGCCGAGCTTCTCCCGCTTGGTGGCCAGATAGCGCTCGTTGAACTCGTGCACGGGAGGCAGGATCGGCACCTGATCGACCACCTCGAGGTCGAAGCCGCCGTAGATGAAGGCGTCGGTCTTCTTGGGGTTGTTCGTCAGCAGGCGGACCTGCCGCAGGCCGAGGTCCTTGAGCAACTGGATGCCGATCCCGTAGTCGCGGGAGTCTGCCTTGTAGCCGAGGGCGAGGTTGGCCTCCACCGTGTCGAGCCCCTTGTCCTGGAGTTCGTAGGCCCGGATCTTTTCCACGAGGCCGATGCCGCGGCCCTCCTGCGGGAGGTAGACGAGCACGCCGGCCCCCTCGCGGCCGATCATGTCGAGCGCCATGTGGAGCTGGTCGCCGCAGTCGCACCGCAGGCTGTCGAGCAGGTCGCCGGTGAAGCACGACGAATGCAGCCGCACGAGCGGCGCCGCCACGTCGGTCGGCTGCCCCATCACGAGCACGAGCGGCTGCTGCGGCTCGTACTTCACGCCGTAGGCGATCACCCGGAACCGGCCCCACCTGGTCGGCAGGTCGGCCTCGGCGATGCGGTGCACGAGCTTCTCCCGCTGCCGCCGATGGCGGATGAGCTGCTCGATGGAGATGATCTCGAGCCGATGCTCGCGGGCGAGCGCGAAGAGCGCCTCGCGATCGGCCCGGTTGCCGGAGTCGTCGAGGATCTCGCAGAGCACGCCGGCCGGCGAAAGCTCCGCCATGCGGGCCAGGTCGACCGCGGCCTCGGTGTGACCGGCCCGCCGCAGCACGCCCCCCTCCTTTGCCACGAGCGGGAAGAGATGGCCGGGCCGCACGAAGTCGGCCGGCGTGCTCGCGGGGTCCATGATCGCGGCGATCGTGTCCGCACGTTCGGCGGCGGTGATGCCTGTCCGCGCGGTGCGGTGGTCGACCGGCACGGTGAAGGCGGTGCCCAGTGGCGTCGAATTGGCCTCCACCATCATCGGCAGGTCGAGCCGCTTGGCCGTGCCGGGAAGGATCGGCATGCAGACCTGACCGCGGCCGTGCCGGATCATGAAATTGACGATGTCTGACGACGCCTTCTCACCCGCGCAGACGAAATCCCCTTCGTTCTCCCGATCCTCGGCGTCCACCACGATCACCATCTCCCCGCGGCGGATGGCGGCGACGGCGGCCTCGATCGACGAAAATTGGTCGGGCATGGGGATTCCTTCCGGTCCTCCATTATAGGATGGGGATTCGGTCGGCCGAGCCTGCCCGGCCGAACTTTGTCCGAAAAACCCGCCACACCACCGGCCGCCATGCTCGACCGTGAGGAATACATCGAACAGTCCCATCTGTTCCGTTCGCTGGCGGAGCGGACCACCGCCGGCGTCGCGGCCCAGGAGGCGCTCGTGTCGATCGGGCAGGAGGTGCTGGCAACTTCGAAGCTCCCCATGGCGATCGACTACCTGGTGGGGGAGCTCAAGCTCGTCGGCACGCTCTCCACGGCGATGGCCCGGCTGCAGCACTATTTCACCGCCTTCCAGACGTTCGTCATGCAGCAGGCGGAGCAGGAGGGTGGGCGGTTCGACCTGCGGACCGGCCTGGCGATGCTCGAACGCGAGGCCAGCTACCGTGCCGAAGGAGCGACGCCCCAGGGGCTGTTCTTCTACCGCTTCGAGTGCCTGTCGCGAAACCGGCTCGACTATGCCCACGGTCTCGTCGCCGTGGCCGACGACGACATCTTCGACGCGACGTGGCAGGACTGGATCCAGACCGTGGCGAGGCAGGTGGGGCTGATCGACCTCGCCGATCTCGTCTACGTGAGGAGCCCCGAGTACTGGCGGCACGAACGGCGTTCGGCGGCGTTGGCCGGCCGCGAGGAGCAGGCGGCCGACCGCGTGATCCTCTTCGGCGAGAAGGAGGGGCGGATCGCGCGGGCCAACCGTGGCAAGGATCCGATGTTTTTCTTCGCCGCGCTGCAGCGGCAGCTCGACTACCCAACCATCCCCCGGCCCGCTCCGATCATCCCCGGAGCCGAGACGCCCGCGATGATGGCCCGCCGGATCGAGCGGATCGAGCAGCGGGTCAAGCTTCTGGAGGAAGAGGCCCGCGGCGGCATCGACCTCTCCCGCTTCGATCCGAAGCATTTCCAGCAGGCGCCGCCCGAGTGAACGCGACCGCCATGCGGGACGACGCCGAGAGGATCTGGTCGGCCGCGATGGCCGCCGTGCAGCCGGAGCGTCTCGTGGCCGATCGGCTCGCGGTGGCTGGCGACGACGGGCGGCGGTTCATCTTCGACGGCCGACCGTTGCCCACGGATGTGTCGCTCGACCACGTCGAGCGGATCGTGGTCGTCGGGGCGGGCAAGGCGGCGGCAGGGCTGGCCGCCGGCATCGAACGACTGCTCGGGCCGGCGCGGCTCGCCAGGCACGGCGTGACCGGGCTCGTGAGCGTGCCGGCCGGCTGCGGCCGCCGTCTTGCGGCCGTCGAGGTCCGCGAAACCCGGCCCGCCACGGAAAACCTGCCGACTCCCGCGGTCGTGGAGGCGACGCACGAGATCCTGACCGAGGTGTCGCGGCTCGGCCCACGCGACCTCGTGATCGCGCTGGTCACCGGCGGCGGGTCGGCGCTGCTCGCCGCGCCGAAGCCGGGCGTCTCGCTCGAGGAGAAGATCGCCGTCACCCGCCGGCTCTCGGAGTCGGGGGCCGACATCGCCACGCTCAACGCGGCCCGCAGGCGAATGAGCCTCGTGAAAGGGGGCGGACTGGCCCGGGCCTGCACCGCCGGGAACCTGCTCGTGCTCGTGCTCTCCGACGTGATCGGCGACGACCTCGACGTGATCGCCTCGGGCCCCTGCATGCCGACCGCGTCGACGACGCCGACAGACGCATTCCCGCAGCCCGGCGCGTGGACGACGCCAGGCGGATGCCGCGTGCAGCACCTGCTCGTCGGCGGCAACGGCACGGCGGTCGTCGCCGCCGAGGCCGCCGCGCGGCAGGCGGGCTATCAGATCGTTCCCGGCACGAGCCCGCCGGAAGCATCGGCGGAAGCGGTCGGGGCCAGGCTGGCAGCCGACGCGGCCGAACTCCTGGCGGCAGCCCGCGGCGACGGCCGGCCGCGGGCCCTGATCGCGGGGGGCGAGGCGACGGTCACGGTGCCGGCCGATCACGGCCGGGGCGGCCGCAATCAGCAGACGGTGCTGGCGGCGATCGACCGGTTTCTTTGCGCTCACGGCGCATGGCCCGCGGGCCTGGTCATCGCCAGCATCGGCACCGACGGCGAAGATGGCCCCACCGACGCCGCAGGCGGCTGCGCCGACGCCGCGGTCGTGGCCGCGATCGGAAGGTTCCAGCTCGATCTGCGACGGGCGCTGCGACGCTGCGACGCCCATCCGTCACTCGACGCCGCGGGCGGCCTGGTCCGCACGGGCCCCACCGGCACGAACGTGGCCGACCTCCGCCTCGTGCTCGCGCGGCCGTGACGACGCCGTACGCACCGCATCCCTCGCCCGCTGCGTACACTACTCTTTTGCCTCGCGTCCCACGCCACTCCGAACAACCCCGATGTCCTCGATCAAACGCATCCTCGTGACCGGCGGCGCCGGCTTCCTCGGCAGCCACCTCTGCGACCGGCTCGTGGCGCTGGGCCACGACGTCGTCTGCGTCGACAACTTCTTCACCAGCCAGAAGTCGAACGTGGCCCACCTGCTCGCGCAGCCCAATTTCGAGCTGGTGCGGCACGACATCATCCACCCGCTCTGGCTCGAGGTCGACGAGATCTACAACCTCGCCTGCCCGGCCGCCCCCGGCCACTACCAATACAATCCCATCAAGACGATGAAGACTTCGGTGATGGGTGCGATCAACGTGCTCGGCATGGCGAAGCGGTGCCGGGCGAAGGTGCTGCAGGCCTCCACCAGCGAGGTCTACGGCGACCCGGAGGTGCATCCGCAGCCGGAGAGCTATCGCGGCGCGGTCAACCCGATCGGCCCCCGCGCCTGCTACGACGAGGGGAAGCGGGCCGCGGAGACGCTCTTCATGGACTACCACCGGACCAACGGTGTGAACGTGCGGATCGTGCGGATCTTCAACACCTACGGCCCGCGGATGCATCCCTACGATGGCCGCGTCGTCTCCAACTTCATCCGCCAGGCGCTCTCCGGCGAGCCGATCACGATCTTCGGCAGCGGCGACCAGACCCGCAGCTTCTGCTACCGCGACGATCTCGTAGAGGGCATGATCCGCATGATGAACGGCCCCGACGACTTCACGGGCCCGGTGAACATCGGCAACCCGGGTGAGTTCACGATCCGCCAGCTCGCGGAACTCACGCTCGAACTGACGGGCTCGAAGTCGCCGCTGATCGAGAAGCCGCTTCCGGTGGATGATCCCGAGCGGCGTCGCCCCGACATCACGCTGGCCAGGCTGCGGCTCGGCTGGGAGCCGCAGGTGCCGCTCCGCGAGGGCCTCGCGAAGACGATCGAGTGGTTCCGGACCGTGAAGTTCTCCGACTTCCGGGCCCCGACCCCCAACTGGTGAGCGCCGAAGCGGCGCCGCGCCGCGCCGGCCTCGGGCCGCGGTCGGTGCCGCGTGGCCTACCGCTCCGCGTAGAGGGCGAAGGCCGGTCCATTCGGATGGTCGGGCGTTTCGAAATTGAAGTCGATCCGGCGGTAGCCGAGGTGGCGGAGGAAACCGACGATCGAGTCGCGCGAGAGCCAGAGGCTCGTCTCGGCGCTGCCCCCGCAGAAGCCGCTCCAGCCGAGGGCCTCCTTGTATCGCTGTTCGACGAACTCGTAGGTGAAGCCGTCGATCGTGGATTTTTCGAGCGGGCCGAACTTGTGGGCGATGGCCGGCGTGCCGCGGACGATCCGCTCGTCGAAGTAGTGGGTCCAGAGGAAGAGCCGCGGTGCCATCCGCGGCAGCAGCCGCAGGAAGTGGGCGGGCTCCTTCATGTGGTAGAGGATGCCGCTGGCGAAGACCATGTCCCAGCCGCCCGCGTCGTGCTCCATGAAAGCCACGCAGTCGCCG
>JBIIYN010000234.1:0-6268 GCA_044346795.1 Pirellulales bacterium | reverse complement strand
AGATGCTACGGAGCGGGCGCTGTGGCTCGAATGGATTCACGCTCTGAGGTCGTTTGCCGAGCCATTGATTCGAGGGTAGGCCCGACGCCCGCGCGGGCTCGGGTGTCCCGCGAAGTGGCCATTTTGCTCAGTCTGCCGCGATTTCTGGATTTGCCCGAGACGGGCGGCCCTGCGGCGGCAAAGCGGGCTTGACCGACGGTCGGCGTTTCCAGACCCTTCCGGCCCGGGCTTTTCCGCTTCGCTTCCGCACCCGCACGATGCTTTTGCCTCCACCACATGCACGTCGCCCTGTCGCCGGTATGGTCGGCCGCTGCGCGGTCGGCTGGTGCCGATTCGTCGGCGTGGCCTCCCTGGGCGTGGCCTGCCTGGTGGCGGTCGTGCCGGGTAGCGGCCGGGCGGATGAGCCGCCGCCGATGTACATCGCCGATCCGCTCACGCCGAACGGCTTCGCGGGCATCCCGGTGGGCATCGCGGCCGACATGCTGCCCAACTGGCCGCGCTGGTTCGCCGGTGCGACCGGCCTGGTGATGACCCGCACGCTCCCCGCCGGCACGGCCACGATGCAGCCCCTCGGAGGCATGCAACTCACGACCGGCAACGCCGGGGCCAGCTGGCCCGGAGGCGTCGATCTGCACGTGGGCCGCTGGTTCGGCCCGCGGCAGCAGCATGCCGTGGAGTTCATCTACTGGGGCGTGTATGGCCTGGGCGGCGCCGACACCGTCACGGCCGCGGGGATCGACGCCA
Organism: Pirellulales bacterium; assembly: GCA_044346795.1. GTDB lineage: Bacteria > Planctomycetota > Planctomycetia > Pirellulales > UBA1268 > CAMCQY01. The sequence continues at coordinate 5,524 of JBIIYN010000234.1, read as the reverse complement.
TCCCGCAGGCGCCGGGCGTGCTGGTTGGCGGCACCTCCGCCTCCGCCTACCTCGTGAACGCGTCGGCCCAGCAGATCAGCCGCTCCGATCTCGTCAACGACGTCGAAATAAACTGGCTCTATTCGCTCTGGGAGCGGCCCGAATTCCTGTCACGGGATCCGGCCTTCCCGACCCGCCCGATCAACCTCATCTGGCTGGCCGGGTTTCGGTTCTTCCAGCTCGAGGACGTGCTCACGCAGACGAGCTTCCCGGGCGGCGGCGCCCCCGGCACGCTCGACCTCGGCGTGGCCACCAACAACAACCTCTACGGCGCGCAGGTGGGGGCGAAGTTCGACTGGCGGTTCCTGCCCAGGATGCGGTTCTCCACGGTGCCGAAGTTCATGATCGCGGGCAACTCGATCACCAACACGACGACGCTGGCGACGGGCTCGGGCACGCAGGCTCTCTTCGCCTCCGGCGCTCCCGTCAACGTGCACTCGACGCTCGGCGTGTTTTCCTGGCTCGGGTCGGTGGATACGGGCGTGGCCTGGGACGTGACCGAGCGGTGGACGCTCTCGATGGGCTATCGCGTGGTGGGCGTGGGCAACATCGCGCAGGCCGACGGCCAGTGGCCGGCCGTGATCGCGAACCCGGCGAGCCTCTCCGGCATCGACGCCGGAACGAGCACGATCATCCACGGCGGCTTCGCGGGCTTCGAAGCCCGGTATTGAGCGGCTGGATCAGCGGTCGGATCGCGAGCCTCGTCCGGAGGCGTCACTGATCGCCCTCTCCCTCATGGCCTGAAAGCCGTCGCGGAGGATCGCGATGTCGGACTGCACCGCCATGAACGTGAAGCCCTGCTCGACCCGCCGCTCGAGATCCCCCGGATCGCGAAGCAGAATTCCGGCTGCCTTCCCGGCCGCACGCGCGGCGGCGACGACGCGATCGAGGCAGTCTTCGAAGCCTGCTCCCGCCGCTGGTTGACGCACGGCGAGGTCATGCTGCAGGTCGGCCGGGCCCACGAACAGGACATCGACCCCTTCGACCTGCGCGATGGCGGCAGCACGAGCGACCGCGTCGAGCGTCTCGATCTGCGGGATCACGAGCGGTGCGGGCCTGCCGTCCAGCGGCCGCAGGCCGTAGTCATGGGCGCGCACCGTCCGTGACACCCCGCGCCGCCCGCGCGGCGGATACGAGGCCGCCCGCACGAATCGCTCGGCCTGCTCCGGCCCTTCGACGTGAGGCATCATGACCCCATCCGCGCCATCGTCGAGCACGCGGGCGACGAGGTCGGGCCGATCGCCGGGAACCCGCACGATGCCCCGCGTCTTACCGCCGCGCAGCGCCCGGAGCTGATCGGCCGCGTCGGCGGAGGTTCCGCAGCCGTGCTCGAGGTCGATCAATACCCAGTCGAGTCCACAGAGCGCGGCCAGCTCCGCGACCACGGGCGAACCGATCGAAAGCCAGCTGCCGAGCATCGGTGTCGTCTTCATAGCTGATCGAGCCCTCGCTCTCCTCGCAAGCCATCGAGCGCCAGCCGCAGACGCTCGCGCGTGAATCTCCGCAGGGCCACGCCGCTGCTGCCGTTCGCGATCAGGAAGTGGTCGGCGCTCCGCTCGAACAGGCCGCTGCCCGTGCGGATGACCGCCTTCACGACCATGTTGCGAAGCAGGTGCAGCCACAGGCGGCGGATGTGCTCGGGGGGCAGGGGCCGCAGGCTCGCGTAGCCGGCGAGGGCCGCCTCCAGAAACGCAGCGTCGTGAAAGCAGGCCAGAAGCGAGAGATCGTCGAGCGGGTCGCCGCTGATGCAATCGTCGAAGTCGATGAAGGCCAGGATCTCCCGTGGGGTGCCGAGCACGTTCCAGAGGGCGAGATCCTTGTGCACGAGACAGCCGCGGTCGAGTGCGAGCAGCGGCTCGTGGCGATCGATCTCGGCGGTGATCTCCGCCTGCTCGGCCGGCGTGAGGAAGCCGCCGTCGACGAGGAAGGCGAGATGCCGGTCGAGATTGAGCAGGAAATACCCGGCATAGGTGCCCTGTCCACCGGCGAGGGACGCGTCGACCACTCCGAAGCCCTCCGGCTCGATGGCCTGCCAGCGAGCCACGGCGGCACCGATCGCGAACGCGATCCGGGACGTGTCGAGCGTGCCGGCCTTGAACCAACGATTCAGGTCGGGAGCGGGGATCCGCTCGAGCGCCTGCCAGGCGAAGGGCACGCGGCTGCGGGAGGCGTCGCAGCCCAAGACCCGCGGCGTGGGCACGCCCGCCGTCCGCACACGATCGAGAATGGCCGACTCCACGTGGAGGTGGTCGTCGAGTTCCACCCCGTTCTCGACCCGCACGAAGAGCGGCTGGCCGTCGACCACCGCCTCCCACGTGAGGTGACTCCCCTGTCCGGCACCGGGGGTCACAGCCGCGTGCTCCGCGCTGAAATGGGCGCAGAGCGCAGCCTCGAGTTGGGCGGCCATGCCGGCCACGGGCGCCTGGGGCCGCGCGGCCCGAAACGCCGACGGCCGGTCGCACTTCCAGGAGTGGACATGGTGCCGAATCATCGCCGGATCCGTCTCCCCTTCCAGAACGTCGCCAGCAGCCAGACGACGTACAGGCTGTTGATTCGGTCGATGAAGCGCCGCATGCACAATCCTTCGGCCGGTCGCGCCGGGCTGTGGACGAGATCTCCTGATTGTGCGTCCGACGGGGCTTTCGTCGATTGCACAAATTCTTCAAACTAGTGTCGGATCTCATCAGGCCAGGTTATCCCCAAAAGTTCAGGATCTGCGCAGCGGTGCCACCCTCTCGCATCCGTGTGGCCGTGATCGTCGAGACCTCGCGGGGCCACGGGCGGGCGATCGTGGCGGGGGTGTCACGATACGCGGCCGAGCATCCCGCCTGGTCGTTGCGGCTCGAGCCGCGCAACATCGACGACCGGCCGCCGGCCTGGCTGCGGTCGTGGGCCGGCGACGGCATCATCGTGCGGTGCGACTCTGTGGCGATGGCGCGGGCCATGCGGGCCACGGGCCTGCCCGTGATCGACGTGCGGGGCGGCGTGCCCGAGGCGGGGCTGCCGCTCGTGGGCGTGGACAACGTCCCGGTCGCCGATCTCGCCTTCGAGCATTTTCGGGAACGGGGCTTTCGGCACTTTGCGTGGTGCGACCTGTTTGCGCTCGGGAGACCGTGGATGCAGATCCGGCGTGACCGCTTCCTGGCACGGGCGAAACAGGCCGGCGCCTCGGCCCATTGCTTCGAGGCACGGCGGTCGCCAACCCGCGTCGCGTCCCTGAGGCACGAGGCAGCGACGGACCTCCTCGAATGGCTCGGCGGCCTGCCGCGGCCGATCGCGATCCTGGCGTGCGACGACGAGCAGGCGCACCTCGTGCTGGATGCGGTGCTCACACTGGGCATCATGGTCCCGAACGACATGGCGGTGCTGGGTATCGACAACGACGACGTCTTCTGTCGGGCATCGTCGCCATCGCTCAGCAGCGTCGACGTCAACGCCGACACGGTGGGATACGAGGCCGCCGCGTCGCTCGCCACACGCATGCAGGGCCGCCGCGTTCCCGCCCGAAGATACCTTCCGCCCCGCGGCGTCGTCGCCCGTCAGTCGACCGACATCGTGGCCGTCGAATCGGCCGACGCGGCGGCAGCCCTGCGGCTGATCCGCGAATGCGGCTGCGAGGGCCTCACGGCGGACGACGTGGCCGCGGCGCTCGCGGTGTCTCGCAGCACGCTCGACCGTCTGCTCCACGCAGCCATCGGCCAGACGGCGACCAGCGCGATCATGCAGGTGCGGCTGGCCCGCGTGAAGGCGGATCTGGCCGAGACCGACCTCCCGCTCAAGTCGATCGCGCGTCGGGCGGGATTCACGTCGGTGCAGCATCTCGCCAACCTGTTTCGCAGCCGCGAACGCCTCACACCCGGCCGCTACCGCCGCGCCATGCGGCCGTAGCGTCGGCGCGGATCGCATGCCCCTCGGGCAGGGATGCCAAAAAGCCGCAATGCTTTGACGAATCAGGGCAATTGCCGGCGGGGCGGCGGAGCGGCACACTGCGGAGGATTCGCGGCATCCGCATGGCAAAGAGAGAGCCGAACCCCATGAAACTCGTGCCGCTCGTCCTTCCGATCCTGCTGCTCTTCGGCGGCATGCCGGCGCCTGCGGACGATCCGCCTGAGGCCCGCTTCGCGGCGATGTCGCCCGCCGAAGTGCGGGCCTACGAGCGGGAGACGCTCCGCCGCGTGGCGGACCTCGCCCTGGTCCCGCCGGTGCTCAACACCGAGCCCTTGCCGCAGTACGACTACGACAAGCTCGACTACGGCATGACGATCGGCATCGAGCGGACGCCCAAGGGCCGGATCTGGGCCTGCTGGGTCGCCGGGGGCGACAGCCCGAAGGCGTTTTTCGTGCTGGCGACGAGCGACGACGACGGCGAGACCTGGTCGAAGCCGCGTCTCGTGGTGGACTCGCATGCGCCCAACCTGCCCCGCGGGAGGAGCATTCTCGTCGGCAACCTCTGGACCGATCCGCAGGGAAGGCTGTGGCTGTTTTTCGACCAGAGCATGGAGATGTTCGATGGCCGGGCGGGCCTCTGGGCGAGCGTGTGCGAAAACCCCGACGCCGAAAAACCCGCCTGGTCGCCGCCGCGTCGCATCTGGCACGGCGTGATGCTCAACAAGCCCACCGTGCTTTCGACCGGAGAGTGGATGCTGCCGGTCTCGCTCGATCAACGGGACGGCTCCCTTCCGACGGAACGGGGCATGTTCGGACCCTTCCAGCGGCTCTTTCCCGAACTCGACCCGTTGCGCGGCGCGAACGTGTTGGTCTCGGCCGACCGGGGCAAGACCTGGGAGCGGCGCGGGGCGGTGAGGTTTCCCAACCCCGACTGGCACGAGCACATGATCGTCGAGCGGCGCGACAAGTCGCTCTGGATGCTGGCCCGCACGGAGAAGGGCATCATGCAGTCGACCTCGACCGACGGCGGCCGCACCTGGGCCGAGCCCACGGAGCCGCCCGGCATCCGCCAGCCCAACGCCCGCTTCCACGTCCGTCGGCTCGCGTCGGGGAAGCTGCTCCTCGTGAAGCACGGCGACAGGATCGATGCCCACGAGGGCCGCGTGAAGCTCAGCGCCTGGCTCTCCGACGACGACGGCGCCACCTGGCAGGGAGGCCTCGTGCTCGACGAGCGTCCGGGCATCTCCTATCCGGACGGCTTCCAGGCGCCGGATGGCACCATCTTCATTTCGTACGACCGCAACCGGGCCACCGACGGCGAGATCCTGCTCGCCCGGTTCACCGAGGCAGATGTCCTGGCCAGGCAGCTCACGGGACCGAAGTCGAAGCTCGAGATGCTCATCAGCCGGCCGCTGGCCCCGCGGCCGGGAGCCCGCCCGGCCGGCGCCGCGACGATCCTGCCGTCGGGCTGGGATCCCAAGGCCGCGGCCGATGCGGTGCTCGCCCGGCTCGTCCGGGTGTCGGAACCGCAGGTGAAGGGGGCGCACGACGCGGAGTTCGTCTGCGTGGGCGACCGGGCCTACGTGGTCGAGCACGA
>JBIIYN010000029.1:0-19185 GCA_044346795.1 Pirellulales bacterium | reverse complement strand
GGCGACGACGTGCGTGATCGGCGAGGCCTCACGCTGGGCCTGCGGATCGTCGCCGAAGGCGAATCGGTAGAGCCGCTCGAGCGGCGGCAGCCGCGCCGCCGCGATCTGTCGCGGCACGTCGTAGCCGGCCCCGTCCAGGAGCACGACGCCCCGCAGCGCGGTCGGCTCGAGCCCATGCCGCGTCAGCAGCCGCGCATCGGTGGCGACGAGGGCCGCGAGGTGGGCGCCGGCCGAATGGCCGATCAGGAAGATGCTGTCGCCGGCGCCGCCGTGGTCGGCCGCGTGGGCGTGCAGCCAGGCGACCGCCGCGGCCACGTCGGCCCCCTGCTCGCGAGGCGTGACGGATGGATCGAGCCGGTAGCCGACGCTCGCGAAGAGATGGCCCCGCGACACGAAAGCCTCCGGCTTCGCGCCGACGTGTGCCTTGTCGCCGTGCCGCCAGCCACCGCCGTGTACGAACAGGACGATCGGCCGCGCCGGGCCGCCGGCGTGAACGGGCCCGTACAGGTCGAGCGTCGGCCCTGCGCCGTCCGACGGCGCGTCACCCGCGGCACACGCGACGTCGCGGACGAGGAGTTTCACGGTTTCCTCGGCCGCGGCAGCAGGCCGCGCAGCGACACCCTGGCTCACGGCTGCCAGCGTGATCATGGCGACCAGCATCGCCCCCCGAGGAGCGGGCGAGAACCGGTTCGTGGTGCGATGGCCCAATTGATCGGCGCAGGGCATGTCGGCATTCCTCACACCCTTTGAACGGCCCACCGCGGCAGCGGTTGCGTCAAACGCAAAACGCCCTGCCAGGCGTGATCGCCGTGTGCAGTGGTCACGAGGGCTTGCGGAACCGCGACGGCTTCACGGGGCCGAACTGCTTTTTGCCGCCGTGTTTCTTCGCGAATTTCGCGGGCCGCTTGCCCCCGGGGCCCGGCCGCCGTTCCACCCGGTCGCGGTCGTGCCCGCCATCCGTCCTGCCCGTCCTGTCGGCATCGTGCGGCCCCCATTGCCCGGGCCGGTGCGGCGGCTGCGCCTCGGCGGCCTCGGCCACGGCCTTTTCCGGGCTTGCGGGCGCAAAGAGATGGAGAATCGCCGCCGCGATGTCGGTCGACGTGTGCCCCTGCTCGAGCAGCCGTTCGACGAGCGGGGCACGGCCGGCGAAACCGCCGGCCTCGATCACCCCGGAGATCCGGTCGAACAGGGCATCCGCCCGCCGATCCTCCACGGCCGCCAGCGACGGCACGTGCTCCCGGCGGATCTTCGTCTTGAGAAACCGCTCGATCGACTGCAGCTTGTAGATGGCCGCCCCCGACACGAGCGTGACGGCCTTTCCCTTCTTGCCGGCACGACCGGTGCGGCCGATCCGGTGCACGTAGTCCTCGGCGTCGTAGGGGAGGTCGTAGTTGACGACGAGTTCCAGGTCGTTCACGTCGATGCCGCGGGCGGCCACGTCGGTCGCGATCAGAAAGGCGAACGCCGCCCGCTTGAAGTTCTGCATCACGCGGGTCCGCTGCGGCTGGGCCATGCCGCCGTGGATGCGCTCGGCCGAGTAGCCCCGGCCGACGAGGGCGTCGGCGAGTTCGTCGACCATCCGCTGGGTGTTGCAGAAGATGACGCCGCTCTTCACGTCGTGGAAGTCGATCACCCGCACGAGCGCGTCGAGCTTCGCGTGGTGCCGCACCTCGTGGTAGACCTGGTCGACGAGCGGCGGTCCGCTCACCGACTTCTGCGTGATCCGCACGGTGGCCGCGTCGGTGGAATGCCCGCGGACGAGGGCCTGGATCGGGGGCGAGATCGTCGCCGAGAAGAAGATCGTCTGCCGGCCCGCCGGCGCGGCCGCGAGGATCTTCTCGATGTCCTCGCGGAAGCCCATGTCGAGCATGCGGTCGGCCTCGTCGAGGATCAGCATGCGGACCTTCGAGAGGTCGAGGGTGCCACGATTCATGTGGTCGGTGAGCCGCCCGGGCGTACCCACGACGACATGGGCACCCCGCTTCAGCTCGGCGAACTGCCGCTCGTAGGAGGCGCCGCCGTAAATCGCCACGGAGTTCACGCCGCGGCGAAAGGCCGCGAGCTTGTGCACCTCGTCGGCCACCTGCGTGGCCAGCTCGCGGGTCGGGGCGAGGATCAGCACCTGCGTGGCACGGAGGGCCGGATCGATCTTCTCGATGGCGGGAATGCAGAACGCCGCCGTCTTGCCCGAGCCGGTCTCCGACTGGCCCACCAGGTCGCGGCCCGCCAGGATCAGCGGGATGGCTGCCGACTGGATCGGCGAGGTCTCCTCGAAGCCGAGCTGCGCGACGGCCTTGAGCAACTCGGGAGACAGCCCGAGTGAGGCGAACGGCACGTGACCGGGGCGGGAATCATCGGGCGTGGTCGGGGCGGAGCGGCGCGGGGACGGGGAATCCGTCATGAGGGGTGCCTGGGGGGAAGCGGCGGCGGGAGGGGCGAAGCGGGCAAGCCCGCCATCATACCTCGCCCGGGCGGCGGCCACCATGCATGCCCGACTCCGTCGCTACCGCACGCAGTAGATGGCGTCGGACGAGCGGATCAAAAGACTGTCCCCGGCGATGGCGGGGGAAGCCCAGAAGACCTCCTCTTCGCTGCCCACCGTGCATTCCGCGAGCACCTTGAACTCCGGGCCCGCCTCGAGCACCACCGTGCGGCCCCGCTCGTTGACGAGATAGATCCGGTTGCCGATCACCAGCGGACAGCCGACCGCCGTCGTGCCGCCCGGCAGCCGCTTGCGGAATTTCTCCACGCCGGTCCGCTTGTCGTAGCAGACCGCCTTGTCACCGAAGAAGAAGAGCAGGTCGCCGACGACCACCGGTGACGGCATCCCGGCACCGCTCTTGTTCTTCGACCAGAGCACGGCCGCCGTCGCGGTCCGTCCCTTGGGCGGCGTGAGGTCGCCGGAGTGACCGCTGGCGATCGCGTACACGGGGGCCTTGCTGCCCGGGCTCGACGTGCCGAAGTACACCCCCTCGGCGTCCGCCACCACCGAACAGGCGAACGACGTGTCGAGCCCGCCGAGCCGCCAGCGTTCCTTGCCGTCGGCCAGCGCATAGGCGATCACGCTGCCCTGTCCGGCCGTCACCACCTCGACGACGCCGTTGTTGGTCCAGACGACGGGCGTGCTCCAGGCGGTGCCCTTGTCGCGGGCAGCGGTCCAGAGGTCGGCGCCGGTGCGCGGGTCGACACAGTGCAGCGTCGCGGCATCCTCGTTGTAGAGCTGGACGATCAGACGGTCGCCCGCCGGATCGCGATGCAGCACCGGCGACGAGCCGGTGCCGAACTGGTTGGTGATCGGCTGCGGCCCGACGTTCCTCCGCCAGCGTTCGTTCCCCTCACGGTCGACCGCCGCGAGCGTGCCCGCCGCGCCGAAGAGGGCGAAGACCGAGTCGTCCGACGCGCACGGCGTCTCGGTGGCGTAGGTATTCGAGGCGTGCTTCGCGAACGTCGGCACCGTCTCGACGACCGTCTTCGACCAGAGGATCCGGCCGTCGGCCGGATCGAGGCAGAGCAGCCGCCACTGCACGGGATTCCGCGGGGTCGATTGCATGCCCCAGGTGGAGAACGACATCACACCCCCCATGCCACTCGGCCGGTCCGCCTTCGGATCGACGGCGGTGGTGACGAAGATGCGGCCGGCGGCGACGATCGGCTGCGACCAGCCCGCGCCCGGGATCGCCGTCCGCCAGGCGAGGTGATCCGCGTTGCTCCACTGGGCGGGCACCCCCGCCGCGGCCGCCACGCCCTGCGCCTGGCCGCCGCGAAACTGCGGCCAGTCGTCCGCGACCGCGGCGCCGGCAAACAGCAGCGAAAGCGGCACATACCCCCGAACGATCACATCACGACGCATGACACTTCCTTGTTGACGAGATCGCTCGCGAGTCCTTCGGCCGCGCATTGTAGACCGCATCCAGAAAAACCGTCACCGCAGTTCGACAGACCAGAAGCCGTCCGCTTTCACTTTCGGGGTAGACTAGCGTTCATTCCACCGCATGGCCTCCTCCACCCATCCCCTGCTGCCCGCCGATCTGCCCGTCGCCGATGTGCTCGCCGACGCCGTGGCCGCGTCGCGGACCGGCGCCGTCGTCGTCACCGCCCCGCCCGGCTCGGGCAAGACGATGCTCGTGCCGGCGGCCGTCCTCGACGACCTGCCACCGCCGGCGCGGGTGATTCTCCTGCAGCCGAGGCGGCTGGCGGCCCGCGCCGTCGCCCACCAGATCGCCCGGCTCCGCGGCGTGCCGCTCGGGGCCGAGGTCGGCTACCAGGTGCGGTTCGACGCCTGCGTCGGCCGCGACACGCGGCTCGTCGTCGAGACGACCGGCATCATGCTGCGCCGCCTGCTCGACGACATCGCGCTCGACGGCATCGCCGCGGTCGTGCTCGATGAATTCCACGAGCGGTCGATCGAGATGGATCTCGTGCTCGGACTGCTGGTCCGCGTGCGGCAGACGCTCAGGCCAGATCTTCGCATCGTCGTGATGAGCGCCACGCTCGACGCCGCACCGGTCGCGCGGCTGCTCGGCGGCACGATCCCCCCCGGCGGCCAATCGTGCCCGGTCGTCTCGGCCGACGGCCGCCTGTTTCCGGTGGAGGTGCGGCATGCCCGGCGGGGCGAGCAGCGTGACCTCGTCGAACAGGTCGCCGCCGCAGTGCCGGAGGCCCTCCGCGGCACCGACGGCCACGTGCTCGTCTTCCTGCCTGGCGTCGGCGAGATCATGCGGTGCGAGCGGGAGCTCGCCGCCGCCGTCGAGCGGCAGGGACATGCCGTGCTCCCGCTCTTCGGCGACATGCCTCCCGACCAGCAGGACCGCGTGCTCACCGACGTGGGCCGCCGCAAGATCATCCTCGCCACCAACGTCGCCGAGACCTCGCTGACGATTCCCGGCATCACCGCGGTGATCGACTCGGGGCTCGCCAGGCAGCTCCGCGTGTCGCCGGCCACGGGCCTGCCGCGGCTCGAACTGATTCCGATCTCACGGGCGTCGGCCGACCAGCGGGCCGGTCGCGCCGGCCGCACGGGCCCCGGCGTCTGCTGGCGGCTCTGGGACGAGGCGGCGCACCACCACCGGCCGCCGGCCGATCTTCCAGAGTCGCTCCGCGGCGACCTGGCCGCGCCGCTGCTCCACCTGCTCACCGTGGGCGAACACCGCGACTTCCCCTGGCTCGACGAGCCGCCCGCCGACAGCCTCGACAACGCCCGCCGGCTCCTCCACCAGCTCGGGGCGATCGAACTGGGCGAGACGGCGGCCGCGGATCGCGTCACGCCGCTCGGCACCGAACTCGCGAGGCTGCCCGCGCATCCGCGACTGGCGCGGCTGCTCCTGGCCGGCGCCCGCCACGGCGTGCTCCGCGAGACGTCGATCGCCGCCGCGCTGCTCTCCGAGCGGGATCCCTTCCGGGCCGCCGCCCACGGGCGAACGGGCCCGCGGGACAGGCAGGCCGTGCGGATCCGCTCGGACGTCGTCGATCGCGTGGCGGCGCTCATGGGCTTTCACGCCGGCCTGCCGCCGAGCCGCACCGATCTCGAACTGCACCCGGGCGGCGGCCACAACGTGCTGCGGGCGGCGGAGCAGCTCTATCGGCTCGTCGACGCGCCGCTGGCGCCGCGGGCGGAGGATCCGGAGACGGCCCTCATGCGGTCGCTGCTCGAGGCGTTTCCCGACCGGCTCGCGCGGCTCCGGCCCGGCGCCCAGGATCGGGGCACCATGGTGGGGGGCAGGGGCGTGCGGCTCGACGGCGGTTCGCGGGTGCGGCACGAGCCCTTCTTCCTCGCCATCGACATCAACGACGCCGGCGGCGAGGCGAGCGTGCGGCTGGCCTCGGCCGTCGAACCGGCCTGGCTGGCCGACGGACAGCTCGCGGCCACGAACCTCCGGGCCGTCGAGGAGCTGCTCTATCATCCCTCGCGGCGGCAGGTGGAGGCTCGCCTGCGGCGCTACTGGAACGACCTCGTGCTCGACGAGACGCCGATCGCGATCCGCGACGGTGCGGCCGCCGCCGCGCTGCTCGCCGCGGAGGCCCTGCCGCAGCTCGCCCGTCTGCTGCCCGCCGGCGACACGGCCGCGGGCGGATTTCTCGCGCGGGTCCGCTGGCTGGCGATGGCCGTGCCGGACCTCGGCCTGCCCCCGCTCACCGACGCCGACCTCGGCGGGCTGCTGCCTGATGTCTGCATCGGCCTGCGTTCGCTCGACGAAATCGCCACCGCCGATTGGCTCTCCCGGCTGCACGTCTTGATCGGCCACGAGCGGCTCGCGGAGATCGACCGCCTGGCCCCGCCGCAGCTCGAATTGCCCACCGGCAAGCGGTACCGGCTGACCTACGAGCCGGGCAGCACGCCCGTGCTGGCGGTGCGGATCCAGGAACTCTTCGGCGTGCGTGACACGCCCCGCGTGGCCGGCGGCCGCATGCCGGTGCTGCTCCATCTGCTCGGTCCAAACCATCGCCCCCAGCAGGTGACCAGCGACCTCGCGAGTTTCTGGAAGACCACCTATGCCGAGGTCCGCAAGGAGCTCCGCCGCCGCTACCCGAAGCACGCCTGGCCGGAAGATCCGCTCGCCGCCGGCAAACCGCGATGAAGGGCCTCGGCTTGGGTGACCGAGGTTTGCCGTGCATACCGCTTGTATTGCACGTGCCCGCCGTGCCGCGATTGCGGCCGATGTCGAATGTATCTCGTGCACCGGCTCGCGTGCGGCCGCTGGAAAATCACCCGTCGGGCCGTCGATGACCGACACGCGGTGTCCGGATTGCAGCGTGCCCTCCGGCGACCGTCTCCCCTTGTCCCTTGTCCCCCTGCAGGAGCCCCCCTCATGCGTCGGATCGTTCTCGTCTTTGCCGTCCTCTCCAGCCTCGCCATCGCCGGCACCGCCTCGGCCGAGCAGATGCGTGCCGGTCGTGCCCAGGCCTCCGCCGCCCGCAAGGGCCCCGTCGCAAAGCTCGTCGAGCTCGAGCGGCGCAAGAACGAGTGGCTGCGTCAGCAGTTCCTCAGCCGGTAAGCATTCTTCGATGCTGACGCCGGCGTCACCCGCGGCCAAGCGCCGCCATGATCTCGGCTACGATTGATTCCGGCGACGAGGCGATGTCGATCCTGATCGCCGCCTCGTCTTCCGTTGGACGCTCGAGCAGCGCACACTGACTCGCCAGGAGCGAGGCGGGCATGTAGTGCCCGGTGCGCTGCTCGAGGCGTTCGCGGAGCAGCGACTCCGTGCCGTCGAGATGCACGAGCCGCACGAACGGCCTGCCCACGCCGATGCGGCTGCGGTAGCTCTTCTTGAGCGCGGAGCAGGCGAGCACGAGCCCCTGCCTCACGGTTCCGGCCTGCTCGACCACCGCGGCGAGCCGATCGAGCCACGGGCCCCGCTTCTCGTCGTCGAGCGGGATTCCCTGCCGCATGAGCGCGACGTTTTCGGGCGAGTGGAAGTCGTCGGCATCCTTGAAGGCATAGCCCAGCCGCTCGGCCAGCAGACGGCCGACGACCGTCTTGCCGCTGCCCGAAACCCCCATCACGAGGATCACGGCAGGAGACGACGGAGCGGGCGTTTGTGATGGCGTCATGGGGATATTTTCCTGCCGCGGCCGAGCGTTCCTCGCTTCGAGCTCGGCAGCATATGCTGGCATGATCCCTTCCGCCCACGGTGCCCGATGGCTCCTGAAAACTCCGTCGCCACGAGAACCGACGTCCGGGCCTGGCTCGACGGCCTCGTGGCGGCGGCCGCCGCGCGGGCCCGGCCGCCCCGGGGCAGCGACTCACGCCCCGCGGTGCTGGCGGCGGAGCGGGCCGTGCTCGCGGCCCACCTCGTGTCCTGGGTCGACACCGAGCTGCCGCGGCTGCTTGCCGAACGGGCCGCCGCGCTGCCGGCGGCCGCCGCCGAGCCGGCGATCGTGCTCACCACGACGGCGGCGGGCCTGGCCGCGGCCGACGACGTGCTCGGCCGCGACGATCCGCTCGTGCGGCAGTGGCGGCGACGGTTCGCCTGCGTCACGGAGCTCGACTACCGGCTCTGGTGCAAGCAGCATCCCGACTCCGGCCACCGGCTCCACGTGAATCACTGGAGCTGGATCAAGACGAGCGTTCCGCAGCAGCGGTGGGCGGCGTTCGCGCGGTGGCCACTCGGCCCCGGCGAGGCCTACTGGCTGCACCGCACCGGCACCGTCGGCGCGGGGCCCGACCGCCGCTTCTGCCACTTGTGGAAGTGGAACGGCACCGCGGCGGCGCTCCTCAGGCCCTTCATCGACGAGAACGTGCAGGGCCTCTGACCGCCGCCGCGGTCAGAGCTCGACCCACGACTTGCAGCCGCCGAACGAGTCCCGCCAGGGAAGCACCAGCGGCTCGGCGAGCGGCTCCACCGCGACGGTGAGCACGTGCAGTTCGTCCCGCCAGCGGTGGAATCGCTCCGCCACGACATGATCGGCCCAGACATGGTCGCCGCGAAACGGGGCCAGTTCGTCGAGCGACCCGATCCGCACGGCGGCGGTGACCCGCGCGCGATGGCGAAACACCACGCTCCCCTCGGGCGGCCGATCGGCGTCGATGTCGACGAGCAGGTCGAGGGCCTCGGGCACGAGGCTCTCGGCCGCCTGGTGCAGAAAGGTGGGCATGAGCAGAAACTCGCGGCGGGCCAGTTCGAACCGGCCGCCGGGCTCGACGATCCCGCCCTTTCGCAGGATCACCCGTTGCCGCCCCCGCTCGAGCGCGCGACAGATCGCCGCCCACTCCTTGAACGCCATCATCGGGCCGTCGTCGCCGCTTGTCATGGAAGGAGAATACACCCTTTTCGTAATGGTGCGCCGGTTTTGGGCCCGTCCCCGGGTTGCCACCCGGGGCTTTTCGTCGAACGCGGCGCCGCCGTCCACGGTCGCGTAACCATCGAATAAAAGCCCGGAGCGGAAGCGACGGGACGCGGCGAAAAATCGCCCACCGGCGCCAGGCCCGGAGGGCCGGGTGAGCACCAGCCGACAGAGGTCGGCCAAGGCAAGCTCGGCACGATGCCGAAGCTTGCCGTGAAGACAGTCGCGGAAGCGACGGGACGGGGCCAAAAAAGCGTCCCATTTCCCGGTACCCGCGCGAAGCACAAGCGAAGGATTGCCTTTCCGTTGCCTACGTCACTTCGCCGGGGGACGCACGAAGATGCCGTCGGCGGTGATCTGGATCACAGGGATCGGCAGCTTCGGATCGAACACGCCCCGCCCGCGCACCACGACATCGGAACCCTTCTCCACGCCGAAGAGCTTCCGCGCGTCGATCGGGATCACCTTGCCGTCGGCCCCGAGAAACTGCACCGCCGCCATCGGCGCGTTGGCCTGCCGCTTCTTGCAGAAGGGGCAGTTGTCGTTGTCGTGGCCGGGCTTCTTGGCGTGGTCGTCGGCCGGAATCTCCATCAGCCAGAACGACGCCTTGTTGTCGAGAAAGGGCTCCATGCCCCGGGCGCCGACGCGGCCCGCGATCACGACCGGCTGCGGGGTGGTATTCAGCTTCCCCTTGGCCACCGTCGGCGCGACCGCGTCGGCCGGCTCGGCGGGCAGCAGGAACTGGCCGCGGGCCGCGGCCGGATCGATCTCCAGGGCAGGGCAGGGCGGGGCGGCAGCGCCCGCCACGAGCAATAGCCCGTAAACCATCCCGCGCCGGATCCACCGGGCCTTCACATGGGCGTCACGATTCCCGGCCATGTCGATCCTCCTTGATGAAGTTCCTGTCGTTTTCCGCCGTGGCGCTACTTGGCCAGCCCCTTCAGCGTCTGGATGGCCGCCTCGAGCCGGCCGCCGAGCTTGTCGAGGTCGACCTTCTTGAGATCGTCCTCGTCGCCGTGCAGCGCGGTGTCGAGCGTGTCGAAGCAGGCAAACAACTCCTCGGCCGCCTTCTTGCCGGCCTCCCGCACGTCTGCCGCCTGCTTGGCCAGAAGCCCCTCGAAGTCTTCGAGCAGGTGGCCCACTTCATGCACCTTCTCGTCGGCCGCGTCGCGGTCGCCCGCCTCGAGCGCCCCCTTCACGTGCTTCCACGTCGCCTCGAGTTCCGCCACGCCCGCGGCGAGCGTCTCCGGGTGGGCGTGGCCGTGGCCGCCGTGGTCATGATCGTCGTCGTGATCATGGTCATGGTCGTCGTGATCCGCGTGCGCGGCACGGGCGGCGGCCGGCTTGACGGCTACCGGGGGCGCGGACGACTGGCTGCATCCCGTCATGCCCGCCGCAAGCAGGCTGCACCCGATGAACATGCCCACGGAGCCTGCCAGCGGTAGCCTCGCCGGGCTGCGATCACGAAACATCGACCGGATCATTGCGCGTCTCCTCGAAATGGAAGGTCGGGGCTTCACGAAGCATACCGGTCAGGTCGGCTGAAATGCAATTCTTTTGCGAAACTGATCCTGGTCGGGTTCGGCGACGAAACAGACCAGCGACCGCTCCGCCACCTCGACGGGCTGCGAGGTGTCGGCCCGGGGGCCGAGACCGTCGGCGTGGATGTCGTCGGGGGCGGAACGGGACGTGTCGATGAACAGCCGCCAGGGGAGCGATGCGATCTGCTCCGGCCTCGGGAAATGGAACCGGCGGGGCAGCGAGCCCGAGTGCGTGAAGATGAGCACGTGCCGCGGCCGGCCCTCCACGCCGCCGGCGGCCACGTCGTCTTCCGCGAACAGTTTTTCCCGCGACGGGGCGCCGAAGAAGCAGACGAGGCTCGAGTCGGCGGCATACCAGTCGACGTGGCTCCCCTCCGGAGAGAACCACTCCACGTCGGGCAGGCCGCCCGCCTCGCTCGCCGCGCCCTCCAGGAACGACCGGCGGCGGAGCGTGGGGTTGTCGAGGCGAAAGCGGACCAACTCCCGAACGTAGCGGACGAGGTCGGCGTGCGACTCGACCAGGCTCCAGTCAAACCACGAGACGTCGTTGTCCTGGCAGTAGGCGTTGTTGTTGCCCCGCTGCGTGCGGCGGCACTCGTCCCCCGCGAGGAGCATCGGCACGCCCTGGCTCAGGAGCAGCGTGGCGAGCATGTTGCGGATCTGCCGGGCCCGGATGGCGTCGATGTCGGCCCGCTTGGTCGGCCCCTCGACGCCATAGTTGTCGGAGAAGCTGTTGTTGTCGCCGTCGCGGTTGCCCTCGCCGTTGGCCTCGTTGTGCTTCTCCCGAAAGCTGACGAGGTCGTTGAGCGTGTAGCCGTCGTGCGACGTCACGAAGTTGATGCTGTGGTAGGGCTGGCGGCCGTCGTCGCCGTAGAGGTCGCTCGACCCGGCCAGCCGCGTGGCGACGTGGCCGGTCTGGGCGTAGTCGCCCCGCCAGTAGCGGCGGACGTCGTCGCGGTAGCGGCCGTTCCACTCCGCCCACCGCAGGCTGGCGAACGAGCCCACCTGGTAGGCCCCTGCCGCATCCCAGGCCTCGGCGATGATCTTCGTGTCGGCGAGCATCGGGTCTTCCGTGATCAGCTCGACGATCGGCGGATTGGGGAGGATGTCGCCGTTGCGGTCGCGGCTCAGCACGCTGGCGAGGTCGAAGCGGAAGCCGTCGATGTGGTAGTTGTGCACCCAGTGCCTGAGGCACAGGAAGATCAGCTCGCGGACGATCGGGTGGTTGCCGTTGATCGTGTTGCCGCAGCCGGTGTAGTTGCGGTAGTAGCCGCCGCCGTCGCCGAGCATGTAGTAGACGCGGTTTTCGAGCCCCTTGAACGAGAACGTCGGCCCGAGGTGGTTGCCCTCGGCGGTGTGGTTGAAGACCACGTCGAGGATCACCTCGATGCCGGCGGCGTGGAGGGCCCGCACCATCTCCTTGAACTCGCGGACCTGGCAGCCCGGTTCCGTGCCCGCCGCGTAGCCGCGGTGCGGCGCGAAGAACGCCATCGGGTCGTAGCCCCAGTAGTTGAACTGCTCGGGCCGCACGCCGCTGGGCAGCTCGGTGGGAAACTCGTGCACGGGCATCAGCTCCACGGCCGTCACGCCCAGCGACTTGAGATAGGGAATCTTCTCGATCACGCCCAGGTAGGTGCCCGGATGGGCGACGCCGCTCGTGGGCCCGGCCGTGAAGCCGCGGACGTGCATCTCGTAGATCACGGTGTCGGCCAGGCCGCGGCGGAGGTGCCGGTCGCCCTGCCAGTCGAACGAGTCGTCGATCACCACGCTCTTCGGCGGGCGGATGACCGCGTCGTCTCCCGGCAGGAAGCGGCCGGCGAGGGCCCGCGAGTAGGGGTCGATGAGCCGGGCCTGGCCGTCAAACCGCTGGCCCCGCTCGGGATCGAACGGCCCGTCAGCCTGGAAGTGGTAAAGCTGCCCGTGCCGCACGCCCGGCACGAAGATGCTCCAGATGTCGCCCCAGCGGTCCTTGCCCGGATCGAGCGTGATCACCTCCGCCGGCTCGGGGTCGTCCACCTCGTCGTAAAGCAGCACACGCATCGCCGTCGCGGAGCGGCTGTAGACGACGAACTGCACGCCCTGCTGCTGGCCGGCGGAGCGGTCGCGGAGCAAGGCGCCGTAGGGCAGCGGGTGGCTGAACTGCAGCGGCGGCAGCGGCTGGGCGGCGTGGGCACGCCCGACGACGGCCTTGGTCTTCCGGGAGGACATGCGGGGAATGATACCATCGCGGCGTTGTCGAGAGCGAACCTGAGGCAGATCGCCGCCGGGCCACGAGGGCGGGCTTGCAGGACGCCGCATCGCGGTGAAGATACGGTCGTGAGCGGAGCCACCTATTCCAGCGCCGGCGTAAACCTCGAGCTCTACCGCGAAGGTATGGCCCGACTCCCCGCGCACATGCGGCGGACGCAGTGCCCGCGGGTGATGAGCCAGGAGGGGGGCTTTGCGGCGCTCTTCCAGCTCGACTTGAAGGGCCTCTTCGCCCGCGGCTACGTCGATCCGCTGCTCGTCTCCTGCACCGACGGCGTGGGCACGAAGCTGAAGGTGGCGGTGGCGGCCGGCGTCCACCACACGGTCGGCATCGACCTGGTGGCGATGAGCGTCAACGACGCCCTCTGCACGGGGGCCGAGCCGCTCTTCTTCCTCGACTACGTCGCCATGTCGCACGACGAC
Organism: Pirellulales bacterium; assembly: GCA_044346795.1. Classification (GTDB taxonomy): domain Bacteria; phylum Planctomycetota; class Planctomycetia; order Pirellulales; family UBA1268; genus CAMCQY01. Next base: position 6,190 of record JBIIYN010000029.1, on the reverse strand, counting down.
CCGGGCCTGCTCGAGCAGATCGTGCGGGGCATCGCCGACGCCTGCGTGGAGTGCGAGTGTGCGCTCGTCGGCGGCGAGACGGCGATCCTGCCCGACATGTACCACGGTGGCGACTACGACCTCGCCGGCTTCTGCGTGGGCGTGGTGGAGCGGTCGCGGGTGATCGACGGTCGGCAGATCGCGCCGGGCGACGTCGCCATCGGCATCGCCTCGAGCGGTTTTCATTCCAACGGCTACAGCCTCGTGCGGAAGGCCGTCTTCGAGATGGGCGGGCTGCAAGGGAGCGACCGCGTCGCCTCGCTCGGCGACAAGACCGTCAAAGAACTACAGCTCGAAACGACGCGGCTCTATGCCCGGCCGGTGAAGGCGGTGCTCCGCCGGCAGCGCGACGACGCCGCCGTGCACGGCATCGCCCACATCACGGGCGGCGGGCTCGTGGAGAATCTCGCGCGAATCGTTCCCGACCACGTGCAGATCGTGCTCGAGCGGGGATCGTGGCAGGTGCCGGGCGTGTTTCCCTGGGTGCAGAAGCTCGGGGGCATCGACTCGGCCGAGATGGAACGCGTCTTCAACATGGGCGTGGGGCTCGTGCTCGTCGTGGCGGCCGGCAGTGCCGACGCCGTCGGCCGGCAGCTGGCCGACCTGGGCCATGCAAACTGGCGGATCGGCACGGTGAAGGCGGCCGCGGCCGACCAAGACCGCGTCGTGCTGCGGTAGGCTCACCCGCCCCGCTCCCCCAAAAGCCGCCGGCGGAAGCCGGGGGATGACGCGATCCATCGCCACCGGCCGGCGAGCCACGTCGCCCGCGAATCGCCCCCATCTCGTCGCTCGCCGACGGCGAGTGGCGATGTCGTCTTCCTTGATCGTGATCGTGGAGGCCGACGCGGGAAAGCTGCCGCCATGAAACTCGCTGTGCGACGCCCGGCCCAAGTGCCAGAGCTGGAGGAAGATTCTGCCCTCCCTGTCGCGGAGCGCACGGTTGGCCGCGGAAAACCGACCTTGGAGCCCGCCGGCCGGATCGGTACCGTGACGCTCATGCCGTGAGGCCTGTTCTCCACTGAAAACCCGCGCATCATGTCGCAACTCTCCCACGCCGTCAGGGAGGTCGCCGGCCGGATCCACAATCGGATCGTGACCGCGCGGCGTCCCGACCGGATTCTTGTCATCCACATCGCGAAGACGGCAGGTACGTCGCTGCGGCGGATGCTCGAGGACGAATACGGCCCGCGACAGGTCTATCCCGGGGACTTTTATCTCAGCCGGACTCGCGACGGGCTCTATCCGCTCGGCAGCGAGATGCTCCGGGACTATGCCAAGACACCCCCCCACAACGTCCTCGTGGGCCACTTCACGGCGGCCATGGCCGACCTGCTGCCGACGCCCTATCAGGCCGTCACGTTTCTCCGCGATCCGATCCAGCGATCGCTCTCGCTGCTCGGCCACAAGGCGCGGACGGAAGGCGTGCCGGTTTCCCGGCTGGTCGAGGATCCGGAGTTCATGGCGGCCCACATCGCCGACCACCAGACGAGGGTTCTTGGCGCTGACGGCATCTGCGACCCGCACCAGGTGAAGCCCGTGGACGACGACTTGCTCGCGCGGGCCATCGGCCGCGTGAAGTCGCTCGCCTTCGTGGGGATCACCGAGCGGTTCGCGGAGTCGTGCCGCATCTTCGACGCCCGCTTCCACACCCGGATTGCGGCATCGATCCGCCGCGAGGCCGTGCTGCGGCCTGAGGGGTGCGAACTGGCGGAGCACATTCCGCGGATCGAACCGCTCGTGCGGCGGGATCGGATTCTCTACGATAGGGCACTCGCCCGCTTGAACGCCGACCTCGCAGCCGAGACCGCCGGCGGCGCGTGACCAGGCGGCCGGTTGCGCCGCTTTCGTCACGATGGCGGGCGGCGTGCCACCAGGGGCACCCAGGAAAAGGCCCCGGAGAGACCCGCCATGCGACACATCGACCTGTCCGCCCACGGCATCACCGTCAAGGACGTCCGCCGCAACCTGCCACCCGCCGAGCTCTACGCCGAGGCCCTCCGCGGCGAACCCGACTGCGCGCTTTCCGACTCGGGCGCGCTGATCGCTTACTCCGGCGAGAAGACCGGCCGGTCGCCGCGGGACAAGCGGGTCGTCCGCAACCCGGCCTCGGAGCACGACGTCTGGTGGGGGGGCGTCAACGTGCCGATCGACGAGGAGACCTTCCAGATCAACCGGGAGCGGGCGAAGGACTACCTCAATACCCGCGACGTCCTCTACTGCGTCGACGCCTTCGCCGGCTGGGACCCGCAGCACCGGCTGAAGGTCCGCGTGATCTGCTCGCGGCCCTACCACGCCCTCTTCATGCACACGATGCTCATCCGGCCCACCCGGGCCGAACTCGCCGACTACGGCGAGCCCGATGCCGTCATCTACAACGCCGGCCGGTTCCCCGCCAACCGCCACACGCACGGCATGACGAGCAAGACGAGCATCGACCTGTCGCTCGAATCGAAGGAACTGGTGATCCTCGGCACCGAATATGCCGGCGAGATGAAGAAGGGCGTGTTCACGCTCCTCAACTACTTCGCCCCCAAGCGGAACATCCTCTCGATGCACTGTTCCGCCACGGCCGACCGCGAGACGGGGGCCTCGGCGCTGATGTTCGGCCTCTCCGGCACAGGCAAGACCACCCTCTCCGCCGACCCGAAGCGGCTGCTCGTGGGCGACGACGAGCACTGCTGGAGCGACTCTGGAATCTTCAACATCGAGGGGGGCTGCTACGCGAAGGCGATCGATCTCGCCCCCGAGACCGAGCCCGACATCTTCCAGGCGCTGCGGTTCGGCGCGGTGCTCGAGAACGTGGTCTACGACGAGGACTCCCACCACGTCGACTTCCACGACACGAGCATCACGCAGAACACCCGCGGAGCCTACCCGATCGAATTCATCCGCAACGCGAAGATCCCCTGCGTGGCCGGCCATCCCACCGACGTGATCTTCCTGGCCTGCGACGCCTTCGGCGTGTTGCCGCCGGTGAGCCGCCTCACCCCCGCGCAGGCGATGTATCACTTCATCAGCGGCTACACCGCCAAGGTGGCCGGCACCGAGATGGGGGTGACCGAGCCACAGGCCACCTTCTCCCCCTGCTTCGGCGGGCCGTTCCTCGTCTGGCATCCGATGAAGTATGCGGGGCTGCTCGCGGAGAAGATCGAGCGGCACCGGGTGAACGTCTGGCTCGTGAACACAGGCTGGAGCGGCGGGGCCTATGGGCTCGGCACCCGGATGAAGCTGCCGCTCACCCGGGCGATCATCGACGCGATTCTTGCCGGCCAGCTCCGCGACGCGCCGTCGGCGGCTGATCCGGTGTTCGGCGTCGCCGCGATCACGAGCTGCCCGGGCGTGCCGCCTGAGGTGCTCGTGCCCCGCTCGGCCTGGCGCGACACGGCCGCCTACGAAGCGACCACCCGGAAACTCGCCGGTCTCTTCGCCGACAACTTCCGGCAGCATGCGGGGGCAGTCGCGCCGGAAGTCGCCGGCGCCGGCCCGCGGACGGACGGCTGAGCCGAATCGCGGCACTTTCGGTACCATACGGGGGCGGCAGCGGCACCGCCCATCCCGCTTGCCAACCGGTTCGGAGAGGCCACCAGCCCCATGACAGACGACGCGATGCGGTGGATGCAGGCCTGGCGATCGGCCGGCGAGGCGATTGAACGCGTCCGCCGTGCGGAGCTCCGTTCGCTGGACGGCCGCAAGGCACTGGCCCTGCTGACCGGTCCGGCCGACTACCGCGCGGAGCCACGAAAGCCGCGGGCCACCTCGGGGCTCGTCGAACAGCAGCGGTGGTTCAAGAAGGCCCGCGTCGATGATTGAGGTCTACCGTGCCGCAGCCGACCTGCAGCGTCGTTGCCGGGAACGGGGCTGGCGGTTCTGCCTGATCGGCGGGCTCGCCTTGCAACGCTGGGGCGAACCGCGCGAAACGATCGACGTCGCCGTCACGTTGCTCACCGGCTTCGGCGGCGAGGAGGCCTTTGTCCGGCAGGTTCTCGATTGGTACGAACCGCGGGTCGCCGAGCCGATCCGCTTCGCCCTCGACAACCGCGTGCTGCTCGTGCAGGCGGACTCCGGCGTGGGCATCGATATCGCCCTGGGAGGGATGCCGTTCGAGGAATCGGCCGTCGCGAGGGCGACTCCCTACGAATTCGCTCCCGGGATCGTCCTCGTCATCGCATCTGCCGAGGACCTGATCGTCATGAAGGCTTTCGCTTCACGCCCCAAGGACTGGGTGGATCTGGAAGGCATCCTGATCCGGCAGCACGGTCTCCTCGACTGGGCGTATGTCGAGTCGCAACTGCGGCCTCTCACCGAACTCAAGGAAGAGCCCGAGATTCTCGAACGGCTCGCGACGTTGCGAAGCCAGGCCTGATGCCTCCTGATCAGCGTCCTGCCCACCGCACCCTTCATTCCCGTTGGAACACGGCATGGCGACTTCTCAAAAACCTCTGGCGATCAGCATGGGAGAGCCGGCGGGCATCGGGCCCGACCTCATCGCCTTGGCGGCGGCGCAGCGGGAAGCACTCGGGCTGCCTGCCTTCGTGGCCTACGGCGATCCCGCGCTGCTCGAGGCGCGGGCCCGGCGGCTGGGCCTCGCGGTGGAGGTGCTCGTCTGCACGCCCGAGCAGGCCGCCACGGCCGGGCCGGGCCAACTGCCGGTCGTGCCCACGGGTGGCCCGCTTGCCGATCGGCCCGGCGTGCAGGAGCCGGAAACCGCCGCCGTGGTAATCGAGGCGATCCGCCGGGCGGTGGCCGACACGCTGGCCGGGAGGACGGCGGCGGTGGTCACCGCACCGATCCAGAAGGCCGCGCTCTATGCCGCAGGCTTCGAGTTCCCGGGCCACACCGAATTCCTGGCCGCGCTCTCCGCCCGCGAGGGCGTCGCGGCCCGGCCGGTGATGATGCTCGCCGACGGCGACCTGCGGGTGGTGCCCGCCACGGTGCACGTGCCGCTCCGCGCGGTGCCCGATCTACTCACCACGGAATTGCTGGTCGAGACCGGCCGCATCGTGGCCGCCGACCTTGCCCGCCTGTTCGGCATCGCCGCGCCACGGCTCGGCTTCGCGGGGCTCAACCCGCATGCGGGCGAAGGGGGGGCCATCGGGCGGGAGGAGGCGGAGATCATCGCGCCGGCCGTGCAGAGGCTCGCAGCCGAGGGGATCGCCGCCGCGGGCCCGTTCCCTGCCGACACGCTCTTTCATCCGCCGACCTGGCGGAAATTCGACGCGACGATCGCCATGTATCACGACCAGGGGCTGATCCCGATCAAGACGCTGGCCTTCGACCGCGCGGTGAACGTGACGCTCGGCCTGCCCTTCATCCGCACGTCGCCCGACCATGGCACCGCCTTCGACCTGGCGGGCACGGGCCGGGCCCGGCCCGACAGTTTTATCGCCGCCATCCGGCTGGCAGCCCGGCTCGGCGACAGCCGCTGACGTGGGTCTGCCCGGCTTAGAGCCCGAGCAAGCGCCTGACGAGGTGGACCGCGTCCGCCGCAGGTCTGGCCGCAACCTGCCACCGCCTGCCGACTTCCCGGGCCTGGCGATGGCAGAGACACGGAAAGGCGAACGACCTCCATTCCGTTCGCGGCTGCCGCGTTTCGAAAACCTGATCCGACCAGGCCGTCTGGGCGAGGTACTCCATGTAGAGGCGGCGATCCGGATGATAGCGGCCCTCGTGCCAGGGCTTGTGCTGCGACACGAAATGCAGGAACCCGGGCTTTCGCAGCGCCTCGGTCACCTCGTCCTGCGGATGCACCGCGCCTCGGAGCGACGGATACGAGTGGATCGCGAGATGCCTCGAATTGCAGTTCCACCGCAATGGCAGCGGCTCCCAGTCGCCCGCGAGCACCGCATTGAGCAGGGAGTTGTCGCCGATGACGGCACTGCCCGGGTGACGCAAAGCCAGATCGAGGCACTTCGCGGAGACAGCTTCGTCACGCCACCGGCGGGTGTCGATCAGCATGAGTCCACTGTTGAAGTAGGGAGCCGCGTGTCGCTGCCGGTCGCCCTGGATGAAATCGGAGGGATCATCCGCGAGCAACCTCACGAAGGAGTCACGCACCGCCATGAGGCACGACCGGTTCGGCGCGAGCCGCCAGAGTTTCGTGATGTCGTCGAGGATCAGCCCGTCGGCATCGATGGTGAGCACCCTCTCGACC
>JBIIYN010000233.1:0-6290 GCA_044346795.1 Pirellulales bacterium | reverse complement strand
AGAAGGGGTGGCGATCTACGGCGGTTTTGCGGGGAAAGAGACGGCGTTGGGGCAACGCGACTGGAAGGCACACGTCACCACGCTCAGCGGCGACATCGGCGCTCGTCGCAACCGGGCCGACAATAGCTACAACGTCGTGACCGCCCGTGACCTGAAAACGGCCACGACGCTGGACGGCTTCACGATCACCGGCGGCAACGCCAACGGTCCGACGACGGACGATAAACGCGGCGGCGGTCTTCGGGTCGTTGATTCGGCCAACTGGTTGAAGCTGGCCAACCTCATTGTCCGCGAGAACTCCGCCGCTGTTGGCGCCGGCCTGTGTCTCCAGCACAGTTCCCCGACCCTGACCGACGTCGCCCTTGTCCGCAACGTGTCGAGCATTCTGGGAGGCGGCCTCGCTGCATTCCAGGCTTCGCCCACCATGAACAGGGTGAGGTTTCAAGGCAACTCGGCGGCGTATCACGGCGGCGGACTGTTCAACCTGGAAAGTTCGCCGACGATTCGCTCGGTCGCGTTCGTCGGAAACGTGGCGAAGTACGGCGGCGCGATGTACAACAACTCCACCAGTCTCCCGACCCTCACGGACGTCGACTTCAGGGGCAATCGTGCGGGGCAGGCCGGCGGTGGCATCTTCGTGTTCCTGAGCGCGCCGATGCTGACGGACGTCCGCTTTCGCGGCAATAAAGCGCTGTACGGCGGGGGCATTTCCATCGAAGCGGGCGCGCCGACGCTCACCCGTGTCACATTCAGCTATAACGTCGCCGTCCGCGCCGGCGGCGCGATCGAGAACTACCTCGGCTCGCCGCACCTGGTCGGCGTCACGTACCGGGGCAACTGGGCTGCAAGGGGCCGTAACCTCTTCAACGAGAGCGATTGGCCCCGGGCGCGCGGTGATGTTCCGGCCCGAACCGCAAGCCAACCGTTTGACGCTGGCGTTACTCAGGCTGCTCGCGTGTTTCATGTCGACGGCTCGGCGGCCGCTGGGGGAGACGGGACGAGTTGGGCTGGGGCGTTCAATGATCTCCAGGCCGCCCTTGTGGCCGCGCGACCGGGTGACCAGGTTTGGGTGGCACGGGGGACGTATACACCGACCAGCGGTGCCGACCGGTCAGCCTCTTTCGCATTGCCAGACGGAGCAGCGATCTACGGCGGGTTTGCGGGGACGGAGACAACGCTGGGGCAGCGCGACTGGGTGGCAAACGTTACCACGCTCAGCGGAGAGATCGGCGTTCGCGATAACCTGGCCGACAACAGCTACCACGTAGTGACCGCCCGCGGCCTGACGGCGGCAACGACGCTGGACGGTTTCACGATCACCGGCGGCAATGCCGACGGCCCGACGGCGGGGAGCAAGCGCGGCGCCGGCTTGTGGGTCGTCCAATGCGGTGAAGCGCTGACCGTGGCCCGCGTCACTTTCGTGGCCAACCGGGCCTACAACGGCGGCGCGATGTACATGGACAATAGCAAGGGGGCGTTGCGGGACGTCTGGTTTGTCGGCAACACCGCGGCACTCGTAGCCGGCGGCCTGTTCTGCGACACCAGCGCTCCGACGCTGACGCACGTGAACTTCGTCGGCAATGCTGCGCGGTACGGGGCTGGGCTGTACACCAACGCCGACAGCACGCCGCACGTTTCGAACGCCGTCTTCCGTCAAAACCGAGCCGACCGCGACGGCGGCGGACTGCTCGCGGTCCTTAGCGGCCCGGCATTGAGTGATGTTGTCTTTGATCGTAACGCCGCCGCCTTCGGCGGTGGCATCGCACTGGACCTTGCCGAGTTGCAGTTGAGCACTGCCATCTTCGTGGGGAATTCCGCCAGCCGCGGCGGCGGCATCCAGAGCTACCTGAGCACCCGCTCGTTTTCGGCAGTGACATTCCGTCGTAACGCTGCGGTCCAAGGCCCCAACATCTTTGTCATTCGCCGCCCATAAGCCGGGAAGTTGTCGTGATTTTTTTGGATCGGGCTCGCTACCGGATTCGGCACTCTCGAGGTATTGTGTCCGTTGGGTTTCTACGGCCTGCAGTTCGTTTTCCGTTCGGTTCAACGTGTCGGTTTGACAAACGGTGATTCGCCACATTGGAGAGTTCGCATGCTTCCGCAGAGGTTTTTCAGGCTTTTCGCCGACAAGGAACGTCGTCGGCCTGCCAACAAGAAAACCAGGTTCGTTTGTGAGACCCTCGAACCGCGTCTCGCCTTGGCCAGCGTTTCGAACGCCGATCCAAGCGTGGTACTGATCGACGCGTCCCTAATGGTCGACATTCCGCGGCAGGAACTCGCGGGCAGCCGCGTCATTGCCATCGACTCACGCCGCGATGCCATCGACCAGATCTCGACGGCGCTGGCCGGGCTGTCTGAGATCGATGTCGTCCGCGTGATCTCGCACGGCAGCGACGGCAGCCTATGGTTCGGTGACCAGCGGATCGACGCGACCACACTCGCCACGCGGGCCGACGAGATCGCCGGCTGGGGCAGGGCCCTGTCTGCCGGCGCCGACATGCTGCTCTACGGCTGTTCGGTCGCGAGCACAGGTGACGGCAGCCAGTTCGTCCAAACGCTAGCCGGCCTGACCGGCGCCGACACCGCGGCCAACAGCAATCACACCGGCTTGACCGGCGACGTCACGCTCGATTTCCAGGTCGGCGACGTGACCCACTCGCTTCAGGCCACGGCCGAGTCTTACACGCGAGCCGATGTCACGCTTTGCACCCGTATCCTCTGGAATGACAACTCCGTCGCCGTGGTTGCAGGCCGAACCGCGGACTGGTTCAAGGCTGCTGATCCCAAGGGGGCGTCGGATCCCAAACTGCACGTGATGCCGCGTGGCTTGCGCAAGTCGGGCGCGATGGACGGAAAAGTTGTGGTCGTCAGCCAAAACCCTGCCAAGTGGACATCCCGCTATGGCAGCGTCGTCGTGGGCAACTACAACTCCGTCGTGGTGGACGGCATGAACGAAAAGGGCCTCGCGGCGCACGCCCTGGCCCTTAGCGATACCAACTACGGCACGCGAGATGTGTCGCGGCAGGGGATCAACATGACCCTGGTAGTGCCGTACATCCTCGACAATGCGGCCACCGTCGCCGAGGCGCTCGCCCTGATTCCGCGCATCCAGCCCGTCGCAATCACAATGCTGGGCTACGCTACGGGGCTGTCGTTCAGCATCGAGGATCGCTTGGGTGACTCCGCGGTCATCGAGTACATCAATGGCGTTGCGGAGATCCGTCACGGGCGGCAGTACCGGGTCGTGACCAACACAAAGCTCGACGACGCCGAGGCGCTCCTGACGACGTTCGACTTCAGGAATCCCACGAACACCGTGACGGTTCCCGGCAACAGCAGCAGTGAGAATCGCTTCGTCCGGGCTTCCTTCTACAGCCAGATGCTCAGCAGCGTGACGCCCCGCAACCGGCTCGAGGCTCAGGCCGCGTTGATGTCGGTTGTGCGGAACGTGTCGGACCCGATCGGCGCGCCGGGCAGCACTGCAAATGTCGTACACGAGACCGACTGGCGCACGCTGTCCGACCTCACCAATCGCGTGTACGTCTTCGAAAATCCCCGTGCGCTCACCACCCTGCGCACCGACTTGAGCCGGCTGGATTTCCGACGAGGCAGCGGGGTGCGCACGATCGACCCGCTCAACCCGCGCCTCCCGGGCGACATCACGCGGCTCTACCGGCCCAGCCGCGTTTCGGTACCGGGAGTCGTGGGCCGCTGACCGCCCCGCGTGGCGCTCGCGAAAGCTTCCGCCTCCGGGACGCCCGCAGGCGGCAACGACGGGCCGCCGGCCCGTCCTGACCCACAGATCATTGGAGCAGCCGGCTACCGCGGAGTAGATTCAACCCATCCCCAGCGCTGTACGTTGCGGCCGCCGCGCGCTGCAGTTTTCAACCGGCGTTCACAGGTCAGACCCAGGCGTCGTGCAAGCAGAACTTGCTCAGACCGGCATTTAGCGGCGACACCCGGTTGCCGATTGCATCGATTGCTGCTGTGACGCGTTCTGCGGCGTGCGGCAGCAACTCGCGGTTCGGCACGCGCGAAGTAGGCGAACGCTCGGTGCTGAGCCCCATCTCCCGTCGACACAATGCCGGCGCAGAAGCCTTTTGCGAGGAGCCGCTGCCCCAATTATCGATAACTGTCTGGCCCGAATGCTGCTTCGCTGGAGCTACCGCAGCCGCTCGCTTGCGGCTAACGAGCGGCAGTTCAGTGCGGCCGTGGCCGAAATTGACGGGCTTGTCTCAACCGCAGCAGATGCGGTTCTGCGAGGTCGTCGTCCTATAACGTCGTTGCCGGGAGTTACGGCCACAATGCAATCTTGGTCGGCGTTCATGACAATCGACCATATCAACGGTGTGCACGAGGCAATGATCGAATTCATCCGTGAACTTGAAGCCGGCCGCGACTGCGACGCGGGCGACATTGGCCGGTTTGATCACCCACCCGGCGACTGTGGACCCGAGGTGATGCCGCGGTTCCGTGATCTTGCTGAACGGATTGCGGGTCTGCCGCAGTCATACCCGTTTACGGGCCGTGGCCATTCTGCACACACCGGGACACACGGCGGACTCGATCTCGGTGATGCTCGATTCCGGTGATGCCACGGGCGATCCGGCCATCGCAACCCAACTTCCACTACTTCGCCGACGACTTGCCGGGTGCCATGGCGAGCCTTGACCGTATTCTTGCTGCGACCTCCGGGCGGCTGTTCGTGGGCTACGGGGGGCCGTTACACCATCAAGCTGTCAAAAAGTGGCGTCGCAGGTATGGCGGCAGGAGATGACCGAGAGGTTCACGGGCCTTGCTGGAATGTCCATTGTCATGGAGGATGCTGCAGTCGTTAGCCATGAGCGTGGCTGCTCAACTCTGCCCTTGGTGCCGTTCGTGGCAACATGTGGTTGGCATTCTGTTCGAGGCGAGCGTCGGCGGGGCGATGTTGGCAGCGAGGCTCTGACCACGCGAGGCTGGTGAGGGAATACCATGTCTTCGTCATGCCGGTACTCCTCGGAGCCGGTGTGCCGCTCTTCAGCACGGGGCCGGCTGCCAGCCTGAGACTCATGAGCGCGGGCAGTCTCCCGTCCGGGGTCGTCGAGTTACGGTACCGAGTTGCAGACCCCGATCCAGTCGCGGGCTCGGGCGGGTAGGGGAGCCAGTCAGAGTGCGACGCGAAATGCGCATCCATGTGCGACGCGAATTGCGACTCCGCAGGCGTCCGCATCCGGCAGCACGGAGCCGCACAAAACGACAGAACCCGCTGCCACCATTCAGGTTGCAGCGGGTTCTTCGAAACGTGTGCCAGTTCCCTAAACTGGCCAGCGGCACGAAGCCGCGCAAAAAACAGCCGGCAGGGGCCATGGATGGCCCTGCCGGCGTGAAATGGCGGGGACAGGAACCGAACAAACACGGTTTCATTCGGGAATTCGAAGGGTCGCGTCCGGCTGCGACGCGAAATGCGACGCGATTTCGCCTGATCCCATCGAGTTGCTGGCCCGGGCTGTGGTCCTCGTGGCGGGCATGCCGATCCCCTAGGCAGCGAGGGAGGCAGTGCTGGCGCGGGTGACTGCCGATCTTGCGAATGCCGCCGAACAGCGACCACCGACGTCCGCGAGGGCAGGGGAGAGAGCCGGACGCGGACGTGGCGCCCCTATTGCCACTTCGTCGTTGGCCTTGTTGAACAGTGGCAAGCCACTGCCGTCCCGGTGATGATGGCAGCGAGGGCAGGGCGTTGCTCCCTTGTGGTCGGCTAGGCTATCCTCGACGGAGAAGGATGTCACTGCAAGAACAATCTGCTTGAATGATGCCAGAGTTCGACGTCATCGTCGTGGGAGGCGGCACAGCCGGCGTCCTGTGTGCCCGGCGGCTCAGCGAATGCATCCAGGCAAGCGTGCTCGTGCTTGAAGCCGGTCCCCCATTCCCTCACTGGGCACTGAGCGTGCCGCTGGCCAGCTATCGCCTGCGACGACCGTGGTCGTGGCGATACCGGAGCGTGCCGCAGACGGCGCTCGGTGGACGACGGATTCACTATCCGATGGGCAAGGTTCTGGGCGGGTCTTCGTCGGTGAATGCCATGATCGCAGCCCAGGGACCAGCCGCGGATTACGATGCCTGGGCGGCCGAGGGTTGTGATGGCTGGAACTGGCAGGCCCTGGAGCCATGCTGGAGCCGTGCCACCGACCAGCGTCGCGACGCCGCCGTTGCAGTTGACCGCCCCGCATTTACCGCTCCCTTCACTGACGCGCTGGTTCAGGCCTTCCGAGAATATGGGCTGACTCACGTGGATGCCCTTACGGGCGAGG
>JBIIYN010000232.1:0-6304 GCA_044346795.1 Pirellulales bacterium | reverse complement strand
TCTCCGCACGATCGCCACGCGCGTGGAGGACCGCCTGCTCGTGGTGATGCGGGTCTATTTCGAAAAACCACGGACCACGGTCGGCTGGAAGGGCCTGATCAACGATCCGCACCTCGACGACTCGTTCGACGTGGCCGCGGGCCTGCGGCTGGCCCGCGGACTGCTCCTCGAGATCGCCCGGATGGGCCTCCCGGCGGCGACCGAGTTTCTCGAACCGATCACCCCCCAATACATCGCCGACACGATCGTGCTCGGGGCCATCGGGGCGCGAACGACCGAATCTCCCACGCACAGGCAGATGGCCAGCGGACTGTCGATGCCGGTGGGCTTCAAGAACTCCACCGACGGGTCGCTGCAGGCCGCGGTCGACGCCATGCAGTCGGCCCGCGTCTCCCACAGTTTCCTCGGCATCGACAACGACGGGGGCACCTGCGTGGTCTCGACCACCGGCAACCCCTGGGGCGTGCTGATGCTGCGTGGCGGACGCAGTGGCTCGAACTACTCCCCGGAAATCCTCCACGAAGCCCGCGCGAAGCTCGAGGCGGCTGGGCTGCCCCCCTGCGTGATCGTCGACTGCAGCCATGCCAACTCCGGCAAGGACCATCGCCGCCAGTCGATCGTCTGGCGGGACGTGCTCGCCCAGCGGGTGGCGGGCGACCGGTCGATCGTGGGATTGATGCTCGAAAGCAACATCCATGCCGGCAGCCAGCCGTTCCAGAGCGACCGCACGCAGTTGCAATACGGCGTGTCGGTCACCGACGGCTGCATCGGCTGGGAGGAGACCGAGCAACTCCTCCTCGAAGCCCACGCCCGGCTGGGCTAGCCGTCTTCACCGCAAGGCAAAGCCAGCCGTGGCGACCGCGGGTCCGGGATGGCAGGCGTTTCTTGGCCCCATCCCGTCGCTTACGCTTCGGGCTTTTGCGAGTGGTGACGCCCTCCCGATCGCTGGACGAGCGGAGTCGGCCGGGGGTCGCGCGCAGACGCCGGTGAATTCTGCGACTCACGAGCGATCCCCCACTTGCACAAGGGCCTCCCGTAGCAGAATCCGCCGGCGGCGAGCACGTGCCCCCGGCCGGCGTAGCGGGGCCGGAATTGCCATCGACGGGGGCCGCGGCGGAACACTAGGATTCGACCGATACTTCACTTCGACGAGGAATGCGTCATGCACGTTCGAATCGCCCGACTTGCCATCGTCCCGGTCGTGTCCATCGTGCTGACCTGCTGCGGAGCCTTTTCGGCCATGGCCCAGCCCACCGCCGGCGAGCCGGAGGTGCAGACCGTGGTGGGAGCCCGGCAGGCACTCGACCAGTTCTTCACGAATCCCCGCGAGTCGTTGCCGGCCACGATGCTGCAGCGGGCGGAAGGTGTCGCCATCTTCCCCAACATGATCAAGGGCGGATTCATCCTCGGCGTAAACTACGGCCGCGGCGTGCTGCACGTCCGCAACCCCGATCGCAGCTGGAGCCCGCCGGTGATGGTGACCATGGGCGGGGGCAGCGTCGGATTCCAGGTGGGGGTCCAGTCGGCCGACATCCTGCTCGTGTTCGCCACCCCCCGCAGCTTGAACGGCGTGCTCCAGGGCCAGAAGGTCACGCTCGGAGCCGATGCCTCCGTGGCGGCCGGCCCCGTGGGCGTGCAGGCCAACGCGGGCACCGACGCCAAGCTCGGCGCCGAGATCTATTCCTATGCCCGCAGCCGCGGCCTGTTCATGGGCGTCTCGCTCGGCGGTGCCGACCTCTCGGTCGACCACAACGCCGACTCGGTGCTCTACGGCCGCTTCGGGGTGACGCCGGCCGACGTCTTTCAGAATCGTGGGATCGGCATCCGCCAGGAAGTGCAGCAGTTGATCGACGACCTCAACGCCCGCTCACGGCAGCTTGCCGCGGCCCCGCCGGCCGCCGGAACGCCGGCGAGCTTTCCCGCCCAGCCCGCCGCGCCGTTGCCGGTCACGCTGGCACAGCCCGCGGCTTTTCCCGCTCAAACGCCGCCGATTCAGGCGCCGCCGATCCAGCCGCTGGCACCCATCCAGCCACCGGTGCCGCAAACCGCCCCCGCGCCGAACGTCGCCAACCCGCCGCTGGTGCCGATCCAGCGGTAGCCGGCTCAGGCAGTGCCGCCCGAAACGATCCCGAGGCGGACGAGTTCGGGCAGGCTCTTCGCGATGAACGCGTCGCAGGCTGCTTGGACGAGCCGCCCGCGCTCGGCCGCGTCGGCCACGGGCTGGCCGTTCTCCTGCAGCGTCCTGCCGCTCGAGTCGAGACGCTGCGACACCCGCCCCGCCAGGCCGTCACGGCCCCGTTCGGCGAGTTCGTGGAGGATGGCGGCATCGAGGTCGCCGACCGGGTGCCCGGTGCCCGACAGCGTGCTTGCCAGGGCGACGGGGCGGCCTCCCAGCGAGTCCGACGCGAGCACCGCCCTGTTGAAGGGGTGGGCGATCGAGACGGAGTCCGGGATGAAGGCCGGCAGGCCCTCCACCGGCGCGGCGGTGACCTCGAACAGCCCCATGGCCACCCCGGCGTCGATGGCACGAACCAGATCCTGGGAAGGCGTGCCGCGCAACGCCTCGCTCGCCACGATCTCCGACAGCCGCATGCTGCGGCCGGTCAGGACGCGGAGCAGCGCTGCGTAGAGCGGCCCCTGCACGGTCGAGGTGACGACGCCGAGGTTGGCCTGGTAGGGCAACGTGACATCGGGCCGCATCACGCGGTAGTGGAGATCATCGACCAAGCGGATCCGCTCGGCCACGTCCCGCATCAGCCGCGGCGATTTGGCGTACACGTCCCAGCGGAATGCCGTGTTGGCACAGAAATCCTTGTGCGCCTCCGTCACGAGCCTGTTCGACGTCGTGCGGAAGAGTTCCTGAAACTCCGGCCGGACGCAGAGGTCCCAGAAGTTCGTGAACACCGGCAGGCTGCCGACGAACGAGAGGCCTTTCTCTCCGAATGCTCCCGCCACTTCGGCGAAATAAAAGCTCGTCCAGTGTTCGTTGAGATACTCGTGGGCGAGATAGCGAGGATCCTGCTGCAGCAGCGCGTCGACATAGGCCGCGGCCCGGGGGTTGTCCTCGAAGTATTTCGCGTGCTTCTCCCGCATGAAGACCAGGTAGGCGACGGCATCGCGAACCCGCTGCGCACTGTCCCCCTTCCGCAGGGCCGCATACTGCCGCAGGATGCCGCGGATCGGCTGCAGATGGGCCCAGCCCGGCATGGCGTTGTAGCTCACCAGCAGCAGCCCCCCCGGAGCGAGGCGATCGCGGGCAATCGAGAGGATCTCCTCGCGAACGCTCGGCGCCACCCAACTGTACACGCCGTGCAACGCGACGAAATCGAAGCTGCCCACGTCGTCGGGCAGGTGACCGAAGTCGGCGGTGATGACCCGGGCGTTGCCCAGCTCGCCCGCGGCGATGTCGCGGGCGACGGCCGCGGTGTGGTCGGGGTTCACGTCCACCCCGACGAACTCTCCCCGGGGGTGGGCCGCGGCGAGCGTCGTGAGGCATCGTCCGAGCCCGCAGCCGAGTTCCAGAAAGCGGAATCCTCCGGCCGTCTCCGGCGGCGCGACACCGTTCAGGGCGGCGACATACCGCAGCGCCACCGGCGACATCTGCGGATAGAAACCCGGAATGTAGGCGACGTCAGTGACATATCCCGCCGCGGTCATGCGAACCTCCTCGAGTGCTTCTCCACCACTGGCGGGGGAGTATGAGCGATCCATCCGCTTCCCGCAACGACCGCCCTCACGGCGCGGGACTGACGAGTTTCCGCCATTTTCGCAGGACGCGCCGCCGGAGGCTGGCCAGCTCCGCGGGCAGCCGATCGATGCCCAATGCGTGTCGGATGCTGCGACGGCGGGCGACCGGCTCGACCGCCGTCGCGAAAATCCGGGTGAACTGATCGAGAATCACGTCGGCATCGGCGCACGGCGGCACCCGGTTGCCGCGGTACCAGGGACGGCCGAGCAGCTCCAAGTGAAGCGACGGATCGCGGTCGACCGCGACCACGCGGTCCACGAGATCGTCGAGCGAGCGGGAATCGTGGGCCGAAAGAAAGCTGCGCGTGTCGAAGTCACGGCCCACGAGGGGATCGCCCCAGTAGATCGGAATCGAGTCGGCCAGCATCGGCTCGACGATCTTCTCCGTCGTGTACCCCGGGTGCGACTCGTTCTCGAAGGCGATCGTGAACTTGTAGTCCCGCAGAAAGACCTGTTTGTCGCCGACGCGATAACCGAGGTTGTTGAAGAGTTTGCCCCCCGAATCGACGCGCTTGTAGCGGGAGAGCTTTCGAAAGAATGTATTCCGCGTGCGACACAGCGGATTCGAGACGACGAACGCGCAGAACCGGCTCTTCTGCGCGAGGATCGCGGCGGGATTCCGGTCCGAGTGCTTCACGAGCGCCGCAGGATCGACGTAGAACGGCCAGTGCGGCAGCCGGAAATGCCGCGGGTGCGGGTCGTGTTCGAACGAAAACGCCCAGTCGCACGCGCTCCAGTCGGGCGGGATGTTTTCCCCCGTGTAAAAAATCCGCACGCAGTGGTAGCGGCGATGATCCCGTCGTCGCCTGCCGACGTAGGCGAAAATCACGAAGTCGGGGTCGTCGCAGATGTCGAGACGATAGCGGCGTGCCAGCAGACGCGTGAAGTAGTTGTCGAGCGGGTCGAAGCCGTCCCAGAAGCCGACGAACCGCAGCCGAATCGTGGGGAGCGACCCGCCCTGCGGCGCCGGAGCATGCCGTGCCGGAACATGCCCGAGGCCGTCGGGTTGGCCGCTCACGTCGCGGCCGTCCAGCCGTAGGGCACGTACCGCCGTTCGACGGTGCCGTCGTCGAACAGGTCGACCAGGGCGTAGCCGAAATCGGTGTCGCGGTTCTTGCCCTTCCACCAGCCGCCCGACACGGCGCCGTTGCAGAGGTAGCGCACGCCCTGGAAGTCGAGCTGCTCCACCAGGTGCATGTGGCCCGACACGCAGGCCTTCACGTTGCGGCGCCGGCTGAAGAGCGTCTGAAAGCGGTCGGCATCGACGTGGATGCGGCCACCCGGCACCTCGAAGCCGCCGGCGCCCGGCGGCACCGGCCCCGCCACCGCCAGCGGCGTGGCCGACAGGATCGGAATGTGGGAGAAGATGACAACGGGCGTCGTCGCGGCGACCGCCGCCAGGTCGCGCTCGAGCCAGTCCCACTGGGCGTCGTCGAGCCGGCCGACGTAGCCCTGCTCGTGGGGAAACACGCTGTCGAGCAGCACGATGTGCCAGCCGCCGCGGCCGAAGCTCGTATACGGCAGGTCGCGGCCGAATTCGTCACACACCCAGCGCTTGCCATACAGGGGCTCGGTCCCGTCGGTGCCGGCCTTCGCGCGGTCCCAGCCCCAGACGTCGTGGTTGCCCACGACGCTGTGCATCTCCATGCCGCAGTGATCGGCCTTCACCGTGCGCCACAGGTCCCACTGGAGTTTCGTCCGGGCACGGTCGGCGGCGAAGGCGTCCATGATGGTGTCGCCGCCGGTGATGATCAGATCGGCCGCGTCCCTTTCCGGCGACTCGTCGGCGGAACCGGCGGCCGGGGACTGCACGTGGGCCAGGCAGGCCGCCAGCCCCCGGGCGGCCTGCAGTTCCGGCTGGAGATGGATGTCGGTGAGGTGGGCGATCCGCAGCCGTCGCGTCCGTGTCGTATCGCCCGCAGCCCGCGCCGGCCCCGCCGCGGCGGCCAGGCAGACCGCCGACGTACCGACTCCGAAAAACCCGCGACGCGTGATCGGCATGATGAAGGCCCTCGAACGGCGACCGCAGTATACGGCATGCCGCCCCATGGCCGCCCCTTCCCGGACAACCCCGCTCCGACACCGCGGCCACCTTCGGCAGGTTTTCCGCGTCGATCGCCCCGCACGTCACGTCGGGTCGGCCCGCGAAATCCCTTCGAGCCAGTCCGCGAAGCGGGCGTAGGTCTTCTCCCGGTCGAACTGCGATTCCGCGAGCCGGCGTGAACCTTGCCGCATGGCGAGCATACGGTGCCGATCCGCGGCCAGCACGGCGATGGCGCGGGCCAGCGACTCGGCGTTGCCGGCGGCGTAGGAAACGCCCGCCTGATGGTCCGTCACGAACCGCTCGAGTTCCCCCGGTAGCGAGTTGACCAGCGCCAGGCCGGCGGCGGCGTAATCACACACCTTGTACGGCACGGCCACCAGCGACTCCGGCTTCACGAGCACGAGCCCGACGTCGCACTCCGTCAGGAGCCGCACGTAGGCCGCGCGGTCGAGCAGCCCGTGAAACCGCATCGAGCACGACCCGCGAACGGGTTCGGCCGCCTTGCGGAGGGCG
>JBIIYN010000231.1:0-6367 GCA_044346795.1 Pirellulales bacterium | reverse complement strand
TTGTTGGTCACCTTGAGCGTGTAGATGACCTGCGTGCCCGGCGAATAGAACGTCCGCTCGATGCCGGCCACGAGGTTGTCGCTGAACGACAACGCCAGATCGGCTGCCATGAGGGCCCGCTGCTCGAGGGCCTCGTGCCCCGCCAGCCCCAGCCCAAGCCGTTCCCAGCCTCCCGCATGCCGCTCATGAGCACGCAGTTTGCCGCGACGGTCTCGACGCGCACGCCTCGCGGCGGTGGCGGGACCACGGGACGGAAAAAGTGAGGGCATTCGCATGGCGGGGCTCCGGAGAGATGATCGTCTTCTCTACGGTCAGAAGTACCCCATGGTTCGCAGCGGGGCAATTTTTCGGCCTTTTCCGGCTCTCCAGCCCCCGGCCCGAGCCCCCCACACCCGCCATTTCGGCAGGATTGTTCGTCACTTCTGCCGCTGGAATTCGAGCGGCTTGGCTTCTTTCGGAGCCCCGGCGAGCGAGAAGTCGAAGGCATCGGGGCCCTTCGACAGCACCTTCCCCACCATCGAGCCGGCCTTCTCGGTGTTGAGCGCGATCGCGTCCCGCGCCGTCTCCACCGTACCGGTCAGCTCGACCGGCGGCCGACCGGCGGGCGTGGCCTTCCAGGTGAACTTCGAATCCTCCGTGATCGAAAGCACGACCGTGTCCTTGCCGCTCGTGGCCTTCCAGGTGCCCACGAGATCGGTCTCGGGGCCGGCCGGCGGAGCCGCCTCCGCTGCGGCGGGCGGCGCGGCGGCCTCGCCTGCCGGAGCCGCCGCCTCGGCCTGCGGCTCCTCGGGCGGCGTGATCGCCTCGAGCAGCCGCTTGGCCACGAGGTCGCCCGGTTGCTTGGCGACGACCACCTTCAGAGCCTCCGCGGCCATGTCGGCATGGCCGCCCACGAGATAGTGATATGCCAACACGAAGTGCCCCGAGGCACTATCGGGGTTCGAGCGACAGAAGTCCTCGAGCTTGCGAAGGTGCGCCGTGTAGGCATCCACCGATCCATAGACGTTGCTGATGGTGGTCCAGTCCATCCCCGGCGCCGCGACGAGCACGGCGTTGAGCGTGGCCGCCGCCTCGGGATATCGGCCGAGCGCGAAGAGCGTGAGCGCCCGCACCTCGTGGATCACCGTGTCCTTGGGGGAGAGCTTGACGGCACGATCGAATCCGGCCAGCGCCCCCGCGTAGTCGCCCGCCTTGAATTTCGCGAGCGCCTCGTCCACCACCTTGTTCGCCTCGGCATTCGCCGGTGCCGCCGTGGCGGAGCCTCCGGCCGCAGCACCTCCGGCTCCCCCCTGCGCGTCGCTCGAGTTCGTCAGGTCACCGTCGTTGGTGATGTAGTTATTGACGACCACCGGCTGGGAATAGTCGTAGGGCGAGGAGGCCACGACCGTGGCGGGAATCGCGGAGTAGTAGGGATTCACATACCCGCCGCCACCGTAGCCGAGCGTGCCGTAGCCGAGCCCCCAGCCACCGATCGTGGAGGCGAGTCCCCAGGTCGCGGCCCCGAAGGCGAAGGGCGCCCACCAGCCGCCGCCGTAGCCGCCCCAGTTATTACCCCAGTCGTTGCCCCAGTTGCCGTTCCAGCAGCCGCTGTACCAGCCGCCGTAGTGCGGGTTGACGTAGCCGTTGTTCCAGTTGTTGGCCCAGCCGCCGCCATAGCCATAGCCGCCGTCATAGCCCCAACCGCCGTGGCCCCAGCCGCCGGAGCCCGGATAGCCCCAGCCGCCGCCGTTCACGTTGATGTTGTTGAAGTTGTTGTTGTGATTGATGCCCCAGTTGCCGCTGTTGATCGAATTCCCGCTGTTGATGTTGTTGCCGATCCCGTTGCCCACGTTGTTGCCGAGCCCGTTCCCGATGCCGGGCCGGTTGCCGCCGATGCCCGGCCGTCCGGGACGATTCCCGGGACGATTCCCCGGGCGATTGGCCCAGTCGCCGCCGATTCCAGGACGATTGCCGGTGCCGCCTCCGTCACCGAGTTGGCCCGGCAGGGTCACCGGCCGATCGCCACCATTCAGGCCGGGGCGATTGCCACCCCCGAGGCCGGGGCGGTTGCCGCCCCCCAGACCAGGCCGGTTTCCGCCACCAAGACCACCGCCACCATTCCCGCCCCCGGGCGCCGGGAACGGCTTCGTCATGCCACCGAGGCTCGGCCGGTCGGTTGGCCGGGTCGCGAGACCGGGCAATGTCGTAGCCCCACCGGGCCCGATGCCGCCTGGACGCTGGCCGCCCGGACGCTGGCCGCCCTGACCGCCACCTTGACCGCCACCCAGCCCCCCCTGACCTCCCTGGCCGGGCCGCAGCCCCGGTGCAGGACGATTGGCGAAACCGCCACCCGGCAGGCTCGCGGTACCGCCACCCACGCCGCCGGGACGATTGAGACCGCCCAAGCCGGCACCGGGCTGCGGGGCGGGACGGGTCGTGCCACCGATGCCCCCGGGGCGATTGAGGCCACCGGCACCGAGCCCCGGCGTACCGACCGGCCGCATCGTGCCGAGGCCGGGCCGAGGAGCCCCGGCCATGCCGGGCCGCTGCTGCATCCCCGGCGCCGGCCGCACGCCGGCGCTGGGCAGAGACGGACGCGCCATGTTTGGCATGCCACCCATGTTCGGCCGCTGGAAATTCGGACGCTGCGCCTGCATGGTGGGCATCGAGGGCCGCTGCATCTGCATCTGCGGTCTGGCCTGCATTTGCGGCCGCGCCTGCATTTGGGGTCTTGCCTGCATTTGCGGCCGCGCCTGCATCTGGGGCCTCGCCATCGGGGCCGCCGGTCGTGCCATGGGAGCGGCCGGCCTCGCCATCGGCGCCGCGGGCCGGGCCATCGCCGGACGGCCACCGCCACCTCCCGGGCCGCCACGGCCGCGCTGCGCACCGTGGCCGATCACCGGAGCGGCGGCCACCACCATCAGGCACACACATGCAAGCAATCGGCGCATTCGAGAAACCCTTTCGCTCGAGCCTTCGACGGCCCCGCGGGGGACAGGCCCCTCGGGCTGCGTTGGCGACAGACCGTCCAGATCAGAAGTCCCAGGCCTTGGCAGCACGCACGTGCTGTACCGCTCTCCGACTTTCCCTACTTCGCCGCCGCTTTGGCGGGGGCGGCCCCGGGCTGCGGCGGCTTCCTGGCGATGACCAGTTCGAAATCGGGCTCCTCGCCGCCGGCGACGATCCGGTCGGTGCTCCGCACCACGAAGTGGTCCTGATCCTTGACGGTGAACAGCACGGTGGCCGACGCGGTGCTCGCATCGGGCATCGTGGCCTCGGTCTTCACCACCCAGCCGTCGTCGACGGGGGTCAGTTCACCCTGGCTGAAGCCACCGTCGGAATCGAATGTCCAGGAGCGGAGCACGCCCTCCACGGGATCCCAGCCGATCCGCTGCGAGCTCTTCGATTCCGGCTGGCCGCCCACCGAAAGCACGTAGTCGCCGAGCAGAAAGTTGCCGTCCTCGCTCCAGCGGTAGCTGATCGCCGTGCGGCCCTCGGGGCTCTCGTCCACCCAGTCCCCCACCAGGAACGCCAACGGCTCGAGCATCTCCTGCGCCGTCGGCACCGGGTCGTCGGCGAACTCCCGATACGAGGCGATGGGCCACTTGTCCCCGACCTTGTCACGAACGAGCACGTAGCGCAGCTGTGCCGCGGCGGCGCCGTCTTCGGCCGTGATCTGCCGGATGCCCTCTTCGACGGCGAGCCTGTCGCCGACCGAACGCACCGCCGTCACCTCCATCGCCAGCTCGGCCTTCGGGAACTTCGCGAAGAAGGCCTTGAAGAGGGCGGCGATTTCCTCCCGGCCCCGGTAGACGTTGCCATTTTCGTCCACGAGTTCCCCCTTCTCCATGAACAGGGCGGCCAGACCGCCCGCATCGGCGGCATTGAAGGCCTTCACGGTGGCTTCGACCTCGCGGCGGATCAACGCCTCGAACTCGGGAGACACAGCCGCTTCGGTCGCGACGGTTTCGGCCGCCTTGGCGGGCACGACTACGGATTGCACTTCGGCAGCCAGACCGCCCCCGGCCTGCAGGAGCGCCGCCATCACCATCCATTCCGCCCTCTGCCGCCACGCTCGGCGGCCCGTCTTGACCACGTTCATGCTGCCCTCGTCTGTGACTGTGATGATGCGTCTGCCCATGCCGGATAGGGAACCATTTTTCCCACCCTCGTGCAAGCAACCGCCACCGATCCCGCCGGGCGGAATGGCACGCGTGTCTCGGCCGCGATCCCGGCGCTTGCGCTTCGGGCTCGTATGAACGCCCGTCCCCATAAAAGCCCCGGGCGCAAGCCCGGGGATCGAGCCGCGCGGGAGTTCCGCCTCGACGGGCAGCACCAGCCGCTTGTCGATCCCGGCTGCCGGCGGGTAACGTCTCCGTCAGCGTTACACGTTTTTGTCTTTTTCTGACCATTGATGCAGCACAGGAGTCCGTGATGGCACTGCCTACCAAGGCCGCGATGAGCCTGTTCGAAGAGTTCAAGAACTTCGCCTTCAAGGGAAACGTGATCGACCTCGCCGTCGGCGTGATCATCGGCGGCGCGTTCGGCAAGATCGTGTCGAGCATGGTCGACAACGTGATCATGCCGGTGGTGGGCGTGATCCTGCCCGGCAACAACGGCTACGAGAAATGGGCCATCTCGATCGGGGAGAAGACGATCCCCTACGGCAAGTTCCTGGGCGACATCGTCAGCTTCCTGATCCTGGCGCTGGCGCTGTTCATCTTCATCGTGAAGTTCCTGGGCTGGGTGATGAAGTCGAAGGCCGCCGAGGCCGCCGAGGCCGCCCCGCCGCCGCCCACCAAGGACCAGGAGCTGCTGATGGAGATCCGCGACCTGCTCAAGCAGCAGTCCCGCTGAAGCGGCGATTCAGAAAAGCCAAAAGCCGAGGAGGCTGGGCGCCCGGCGCCCAGCCTCCTCTTTTTCAAGAACCACGTGACCGGTCGCGGCAATTACTTGCAGCGACGGCAGCCCCGCTTGCAGCCCTTCTTGCAGCAGCCACCGGCAGCGGCACCGCAGTCGCCGCAGGCCGAAGCCGCACCGGCGTCACCGCAGGCACCGGCGTCGCCGCAGGCGCCAGCAGCACCGGCGTCACCGGCCGAGCCGGCACCGCCACAAGCGCCCTCGACGGGCACCTCGACGGCGACCATCACGCACTTCTGCACGGGCACTTCCTTCGTCACCTGGTGCGGGACGCGAACCGTGTAGGTCGACGTCTTCGTCTCGGGGACGCAGTCATACACCGTCACGGTGTACGACTCTTCCTTCTGCTGGGGAACCATGACGGTGTAGGAAACTTCCTTCGTCATGGTCTCGGGCACGCACTTGGTCACCTGGTACTCCCGAGTCTTCGTCTCGGTCTTGTACTTCGTGACGTTGACCGTGCGGGTCTTCTGCTCCGGCACCATCTTCGTGACGGTGTAGGTGCGGGTCCGCTCTTCCGGCACGCAGGTCGTGACGGTGTAGGTGCGGGTCCGCTCCTCCGAACGATGCTTCGTGACGCTGACCATGCGGGTCTTCGTCTCGGGCACCATCTTCGTCACGGTGTAGGACCGGGTCTTCTCCTCCGACCGATACTTCGTGACGTTGACCGAACGGGTCTTCGTCTCGGGGACCATCTTCGTCACGGTGTAGCTCCGGGTCTTCTCCTCGGAACGGTACTTCGTGACGTTGACCGAACGGGTCTTCGTCTCGGGCACCATCTTCGTCACGGTGTAGGTGCGAGTCCGCTCCTCGGGGCGGCACTTCGACACCGTGTAGGTGCGGGTGCGCTCCTCGTCGCGATGCTTCGTCACGTTGACCGTCCGGCTCCGCTGCTCCTGCCGGCACTTGCTGACCGAGTAGGTGTAGGGCACCTCTTCGGTGACGCACTGGTAGGTCGTGACCGGCACTTCCTTCGTTTCGCACGTCGGAACCCAGACACGCTTGCAGCAGACCTTCTCAGGGCACGGGCAGCCGTTGGCGTCAACGCCACCGCCGACCGTGTACTGCTGCGTCTGCCACGAGCCACCGCTGACCTGCACCGTCTTCGAGCCCTGAACAGCGACCCGCTTCTGCACGGTGCGGCTGCCGCTCATCTCTTCGGTGTAGGGAACGTTCACCGTGTAGGTCTGCTCGACCGACTCGGTGTAGGGAACCTTCACCGTGTAGGTCGAAACCTTCTCTTCGGTGTAGGGAACCATCACGGTGTAGGTCGAGGTCTTCTCTTCCTGGACAGGCACGTTCACCGTGTAGGTCTGCTCGACCGACTCGGTGTAGGGAACCTGAACCGTGTAGGTCGAGGTCTTCTCTTCCTGGACGGGCACGTGCACCGTGTAGGTCTGCTCGACCGACTCGGTGTAGGGAACCTGAACCGTGTAGGTCGAGGTCTTCTCTTCCTGGACAGGCCCGT
>JBIIYN010000229.1:0-6392 GCA_044346795.1 Pirellulales bacterium | reverse complement strand
GGTCCGCACCGAGTAACGTCCAGAAGGATGCCCCAACGGCTTGGGTGGGCACTCCGCCTAGCTCACCCAGGCCGGGGCATTCTGGTTTTACGCCCGCCGGGCCATTCATGGCCCCGGCGGGCTTGGGCGGTATGCGAGCCAGCTCGCATACCGCTGCGAGGGCCCGCCCTCCAGGCGGGCAGGTGCATGGTGAGTCGGACCGGCGGGCTTGGGCGGTATGCGAGGAGCGGCACGTCTCGCGAATGGCGTGTGTTTATTGGACCCGTCCCGTCGCTTCCGCTCCGGGCTTCTAGTCGATGCTGGTGCGACCGTTGAGGATAGCCCGCCGCTTGTCGGGAAGCCCCGGGTGGAAACCCGGGGACGGGTCCGAGGACGACGCACCACTCTACGGACGTCAATCACAACACCCACGGTCAGGCCCGGAGGGCCGATGCACGCAGCCCCAGGCTGGGGGTACCAAGCACCCACGCGTGGCTTGCGGACTGTGCGGTGATGGGGATTGGGATACCATGGGTCGCACCCAGGCGGAGTCGATTCCATGAAACTCATCATCGCGATCATCCAGCCCGACAAACTGGAGAGCGTGAAGCAGGCGCTCTCTGAGGTCGAGGTCTTCCGGCTCACCGTTCTCGACGTGCAGGGCTTCGGACGGCAGCGGGGCCACGCGGAGACCTACCGTGGCCACGAGATCGCCGTGAACCTGCTCCGCAAGGTGCAGCTCCAGATCGCCGTCAACGACACCTTCGTCGAACCCACCATCGCCGCCATCGTGAAGGGTGGCCGCTCCGGCGAACGTGGCGAAATCGGTGACGGCAAGATCTTCGTGCTGCCGATGGATGAGTGCGTCCGCATCCGCACCGGAGAACGCGGCAGCGACGCGATATGAACGGTATCGCCGGCCGGGGCGGACACGCTCCGCTCGCTACGGCGGCTCGGCGACAGCGTCGCCAATGCTGGGTCGTTCCTTCCGCCGAGGCGCCTGAGGCTCGCTTCGCGTGTTCGCCCCGGCCTCCCGCCCAGCCACGACGGCCGGGGCAACCGGCGACGACGCCTTCGTCTTCTGGCGAGGGCGGAGCGTGATGCGGTTCACGCCCGTTGCGGGTGGATGCGGGGCTGGGGGCCGAGGGCGACGCGGTTGATGGCGGCGAGAAATGCCTTCGCCGATGCTTCCAGCGAATCGGTCGACACCGCGCGGCCCCGATGCACCTGCCCGCGGTTGCCGTGGCTGCCGCCGTCGTCGCCGTCCGCCTCGAGTTCCACCGTCACCTCCGCCTGGGCGTCCTTTCCGACCGTGACCGCCTGCACGCGGAAATCGCGGCAGACGGTGTGGATGCCGGTGAGCTTCTCGATGGCGAGAAAGATGCCGTCGATGGGGCCGTCGCCGGCCGTCACCGACACCGACCGCGGCTCGCCGTTCTGCAGCACCCGCAGTTCCACCGTCGGCGGCCCGCCGCTGACGGAGCTGAGGGCGTAGCCCTCGAAGGTGAACTGCTCCGGGAGCGTCGAGAACTGCTGTTCGCAGAGGGCCGCGATGTCGCCGTCGTAGATCTCCTTCTTCCGATCCGCGAGCAGCTTGAACCGCTCGAACACCGTCTGCAGTTGCTCGGGCGTGAGCTGGTAGCCGAGGGCCTGGGCGCGGTCGGCCAGCGCCGCACGGCCGCTATGCTTGCCCAGCACGAGGTCGGTCCGCTCGAGGCCCACGTCCTCCGGCCGCATGATCTCGTAGGTCCGCCGCTCCTTGAGCATGCCGTCCTGATGGATGCCCGCCTCGTGGGCGAAGGCGTTGCGGCCCACGATCGCCTTGTTCCGCGGCACCTGGATGCCGGTGATGTTCGCCACGAGCCGGCTGGTCGGCACCAGCCGCTGCGTGACGACGCCGGTGTCGACGGCATAGTGGTCGCGGCGCGTCTTGAGCGCCATCACCACCTCCTCCAGCGAGCAGTTGCCCGCCCGCTCGCCGATGCCGTTGATCGTGCACTCCACCTGTCCGGCGCCCGCCTCCACCGCGGCGAGGCTGTTGGCGACGGCGAGACCGAGGTCGTCGTGGCAGTGCACGCTGATCACCGCCCGGTCGATGTTGGGAACCCTCTCTCGCAGGCTCCTGATCACGTGATGCATCTGCGCGGGCGTGGCGTAGCCGACCGTGTCGGGGATGTTGACGGTGGTCGCGCCGGCGTCGATCACGGCCTCCACGACCCGGCAGAGGAAGTCGATCTCCGTCCGCGCGGCGTCCTCGGGCGAGAACTCGATGTCGCCACAGCAGTTGCGGGCCCTCCGCACGCCGGCCACGGCCCGGGCGAGCACCTCGTCCTCGTTCATGCGGAGCTTGAATTCGCGATGGATCGAACTGGTCGCCAGGAAGACGTGGATCCTCGGCCGGGCGGCAGACTTGAGCGCCTCCCACGCGCGGTCGATGTCGGCGTCGTTGCACCGGGCCAGCCCGCAGACGGTGGCGGCCGAGACCGCCTTCGCGATGTCGCTGACGCTCGCGAAGTCGCCCGGCGAGGCGATGGGAAAGCCCGCTTCGATGATGTCGACACCCAGTTGCACGAGCGCCTGGGCGATCTCCAGCTTTTCGGTGAGATTCATGCTCGCCCCGGGTGACTGTTCGCCGTCGCGGAGCGTGGTGTCGAAGATGCGGATCGTGCGTGCTGCGGTCATGGAGTTGATCTGAGTACCCGGAGAAACAATCTGGACGAGCGGTCGGGCCAAGCGGAGCGAAGCCGGCCCCGGCAGCCACGGGACCTGTCGGCTGCGTCGCCCCATCCTACCCGCTCCCGCGGCGATGCACTCGCAAGAAGGGCAGGGGGGAGGGTAGAATCCAGGACTTGACGGACGCCGTTCGTCGCCTTCATCGCCGGTGGCCGCCATGCCGTCGCTCGTCTCTTCCGAATCGCAGCCCCGAGCCGTGTCGTCCGCCTCCGGTGATCAGCATCCCCCCCGGTCGCAGCCGGCGGGGTCGGCGCGGGGCCGGCCGGCCGGCAGCCTGCTGCGACGCCTCTCGGGGTTGGGCTTCCTGGCGGTGGGTGCCGCGGCGTGGTGGTGGCTCGCGACCCATCATTTCGGCGGTGCGGGCGATCACGGCGGCGGACAGGACCAGGGCGGGGGCGGCCCGGCCGCCGCGAAGGCCACGGCCGCGCAGCCGAGCCTCGTCAGCCTGCCGGCCGCGTCCCAGCAGGCGGCCGGCATCGCACTGGCGGCGGTGGAGATGCAGCCGCTGCGCCAGCACCTCACCGTCCCCGGGCGGATCGACTACGACGCCCGCCACCGGCTCGACTACGCCTCGCCCGTCGACGGGATCGTCTCGCGGGTGTTCGTGAAGGTGCGGCAGAAGGTGTCGAAGGGCGACGCCCTGGCGGAACTCTCGAGCCCGGACGTGGGGGCCGCCCGCGACGACGTCCGCCGCCGGGAAGACAACCGGCAGATCGAGAAGAAGGCCGCCGACTGGGCAACCCGCATCGGCGACAACGTCGATGCCCTGCTCGACGCCCTCGCCAGCCATCCGCCGCTCGCGGAGATCGAAAGGCAATTCGAGGACCGGGTGCTCGGGTCGTATCGCGAAAAGATCCTCGGCAGTTATTCGCGGCTCATCTACGTGGAAAAGGTGAGCGCCGGGACGAAGTCGCTCGGCGAAGGGGGTGTGCTCTCGGGCCGGATCATCGAGGAGCGGGCCAGCAACTTGGAGGTGGCCAAGGCCAATTTCACCGCCGCCTGCGAGGAGGCCCGGTTTCTCACCCGGCAGGACCGCGACCGCGCCCGGGCCGCGCTCGAACAGGCCGACCGCCTCGTGCAGATCTCGCGGGAGAATCTCCGCACGCTCGTCGGCAGCCGGCTGGAAGCCGACCCGGCCGGCGACGATGCGGCCGAAAGCCCCGGCGAGATCGGCTCTTTGAGCGCGCTCGTGCTCCGCACGCCGTTCGACGGGCTCGTGGAGGACATCTTCATCGCGCGGGGCGAGCGGGTTCGCGCCGGCGACAGGCTGTTCGTCGTGGCCGACACGGGCATGCTCTGGGTCCGGGCCCAGATCCACGAGCGGCAATGGACGGCGGTGGAGGTCGCAGCAGGGCAGTCGGTGCGGGTCGTGGTGCCCGGAGCCGAAAGGCACGAGACGACCGCGGTCGTGAACCACGTGGGGGCGACGGTCGAGGCCGAATCCCGCAGCGTGCCCCTGGTCGCGGAGCTGACCAACAACGACGCCCATTACAAGCCCGGCATGTTCGTCTGGGTCGACCTGCCCCAGGGACAATTGCGCGAGGCCCCGGCGGTGCCGGTCTCGGCCGTGATGCGGCACGAGGGGAAATCCTTCGTGTTCGTGCCGGACGGCGAAGGGCGGTTTCGCCGCGTGGACGTGACCACCGGCATCGAAAGCGGCGACTTCGTGGAGGTCAGCCGCGGCCTGGCGGTCGGTCAGCAGGTGGTGTCGCAGGGGGCGTTCGTGCTCAAGAGCGAACTCCTGCTCGAAAAGGACGCGGAGTGACTGGTCGGCCGGACGTCCACGCGACGTCTTGGCACCGTCCTCGTCCGAGCCTCGTCTTGGGAGTGGGCTGATGCTGTCGGGCCTCATCGAGTGGTCGCTGGCGAACCGGGCGCTCGTGATCGCGCTCTTCGTGCTCATGGGCCTGGGCGGCCTCTACGCCGCCACGCAGATTCCCGTGGACGCGGTCCCCGACCTGGTCAACATCCAGGTGCAGGTGGTGACGGAGGCCGGCACGCTGCCGCCCCTCGAGGTGGAGCGGTCCATCACCTATCCGGTCGAACTGGCGATGAGCGGCCTGCCGAACGTGGAGGAGGTGCGCAGCATCTCCCGGCTCGGCATCTCGCTGGTGACGATCGTCTTTCGGGAGGGCACCGACATCTTCCTCGCCCGACAACTCGTCGCGGAACGATTGCCGGAGGCGAAGAGCCGGATCACGCTGGCCGACGCCGACCCGCAGCTCGGCACCCTCAGCACGGCGCTCGGCGAGATTCTCCAGTTCGAGGTGAAGGGCTCGGGCCACGACCTGATGGATCTCCGCAGCCTGCTCGAGTGGGAGATCGCCCCGGCGATGCGGGAGGTGTCGGGCGTGACCGACATCAACAGCCACGGCGGCTACGCGAAGAGCTACGAGGTCCGCGTCGATCCCGACCGGATGGCGGCACAAGGCATCACGCTCGGCGAGGTGCTCTCGGCGCTCGAGCGCAACAACGTCAGCACCGGCGGCGGCTACATCGTCAAGAACGGCGAGCAGCGGTTCATCCGCGGCCAGGCGCTCCTGCCCGACGCCGACGCGATCGAGCAGGTGGTCGTGCGAAGCCCGGCGGGAGGCGTGCCGGTGCTCGTCCGCAACATCGGCGACGTCGAGATCGCCCCGCTCGTGCGGCAGGGGGCGGTCACGCGGGACGGCCGCGGCGAGGCGGTCACCGGAATGCTGATGATGGTCCGCGGCGAAAACAGCCGCCGGGTGGTGACGGCGGCGAAGGAGCGGCTCGACGCGATCCGCGCGACGCTGCCCCCGGGAGTCGAACTCGAAATCCTCTACGACCGCGCGGACTTGATCGCCCGGACGCTCGACACCGTGCTCCACAATCTGGCCGAGGGCGGCCTGCTCGTCATCGGCGTGCTGCTCGTGCTCCTGGGGAACGTCCGCGCCGGGCTGATCGTGGCCCTGGCGATCCCGCTGTCGATGCTGTTCGCCGCCAATCTCATGTGGGCCACCGGGATCTCGGCGAGCCTGATGAGCCTGGGGGCGATCGACTTCGGGCTGGTGGTCGACAGCTCGGTGATCATGGTGGAGAACTGCGTGCGACGGCTCGGGCTGGCCGCCCCGACCGAATCGAAGCTCGACATCGTCCGCGACGCGGCGATCGAGGTCCGCGGGCCGACGATGTTCGGCGAGCTGATCATCGCGATCGTCTACCTGCCGATCCTGTTCCTCGAGGGGACGGAGGGCAAGCTGTTTCGCCCCATGGCCCTCACGGTGCTCTTCGCGCTCGCCGGCTCGCTCGTCATCTCGCTCACGCTCATGCCGGTGCTGGCGGCCACCGTGCTCACCCGCGAGGAGGAGCACGAGCCGCTGCTGATGCGGCTCTTCCACCGGGTGTACCACCCGCTTGCCAAGCTGGCCGTCTACCATCCCGTGGCGGTGTCGCTGGTCGCCGCCGGCCTCGTGGCGGCGAGCGTTCCCGTGGCCCTGAACCTGGGGGCGGAGTTCATGCCGCGGCTCGACGAGGGGGACCTGCTCATCGAGGTCGTCCGACTCCCCAGCGCCACGCTCGAGGATTCGGTGCCGATCACGACGCGGATCGAGAAGACGCTCGGCGCGTACCCCGAGGTGAAGACCGTCTTCTGCAAGACGGGCCGACCGGAGATCGCCAACGACATCATGGGCGTGCAGCAGACCGATGTCTGGGTG
>JBIIYN010000028.1:0-19503 GCA_044346795.1 Pirellulales bacterium | reverse complement strand
CATCGAGTGAGCGAAGCGCCGGGCACCGATCCGCCGTAGGCGGATTGGTCGTGGCGAAGCGAACGTCCGGCGACGGGGACTGGGCAGCCCCTCGCGGCCCACCTACCACCTGAGCCCGAACTTCTCGCCGGCCGACTTGCCGCCGACGCTGCCCGTGCCGCCCTTGAGCACGCCCATGCGTTTTTTCACGACCGGCGGCGGAGCGGGCTCCTCGGCGTGCCCGTCGTCGGCCTCCGCGGCGGCCGGCACAGCGGCCAGAGCCTTGATCGAAAGCGACATCCGCTGCTCGTCGGGGTCGATGGAGAGCACGCGGCACTCCACCGTCTCCCCCTCCTTCACGACGTCGGCCACGCTCCGCACGTGGCGGGTGGCCAACTCGGATACGTGCACGAGCCCCTCGACACCCGGTTCGAGCTTGACGAAAGCCCCGAACTGGGCGATGCGGCTGACGACGCCCCGCACGGTGGCGCCGACATGGTATTTCTCACCGGCCCGCTGCCATGGGCTCTCCACGAGGTCGCGGGCCGAGAGGCCGATCTTGCCGGTGTCGCGGTCGATCTTCTTCACCACCACGCGCACCCGCTGGCCGGGCTGCAGCACGTCGGCCGGGTTCGCCACGCGATCCCACGAGAGCTGGCTCACGTGCACGAGCCCCTCGACGCCCTCGCCGATGTCGACGAACGCGCCAAAATCGCGGACCGACCGCACCGTGCCGTCGAGCGTGGCGCCGACCTCGAGCGTTTCGAGGAGTTTCGTCTTCGCCTCGGCGGCCTGCTTCTCGATCACCGCCCGACGCGAGAGCACGAGCCGGCGGGCCGCCGGCACGACGTCGGTCACGAGGCTTTCGAGCGTCTGCCCGACCATCTCCTCGAGATTTTCCACCCGCCACGTGCTCACCAGGCTCGCCGGCATGAAGCCCCGCAGTCCGGCCACGTCGCATTCGAGACCACCCTTGTTGGCCGCCGTCACCCGGGCCTCCACGATCATCCCGGCCTGTAACTGCGACCAGTCCTCCACGGCGACGGCCCGGTTGGCGAACGCCACGTCGTAAAGACCGTCGTCTTCGTTGCGAAGTCCGACGCTCAGTTCCAGGATGTCGCCGACGGCGGGCACGAGTTCGAGGTCGAGCCCGGCGAGCTTCATCGCGCCCTGCCGCCGTTCTCCCAGATCGATGAAGGCGGTGTCGGGACCGATCGAAAGCACCGTGCCCGCCAGCCTCGTGCCCGGCTCGAGCGGCGCGTCGGCCCGTGCCGAGGTGGACGCCGTGATCAGGTCGTCGAGCGGAACGCCGGCCAGGGCCGCCTCGAAATCCTGCTCCAGGTCCTCGTCGAGCGCGGCCCGCAGGTTGGGCACCGGCACCCGCTTGGCGGGCGGCAGCACGTCCTTGAACGGCGACTTCTCCCCGCCACCCGGCCGCTTGTCGCGGCGTCCCTCGCGACGCGGCGGGGCGGCATGCCCTCCGCCCTGCGGCGGGCCCTGCACCGCGACCTGCGCCGCAGTCCGATCACCGGGCTGGCCGGCGGGCGTTTCCGTGGCCGGGGCAGCGGCTGGAGAGACCGGCGCTGGAGAGACCGGCGGGGCGACGAGCCCGGAGGCCTGCAGGCCCGCGGTCGCCGCCTGAGCGGGCGTCGAGAAATACTCGTACCGCGGAGCAGGACGCGGCGGCTTCACACCGGGCCGTTGCGTGCCGATCGGAATGCGTCGCGGCTGTTGGTCCGCATCACCGGGCTGGGATGCGACCTCACCCTCCGGGGGAGTGGCGGAGGGCTCTGGCGTTGCGGTCATCGGTTTCTCGGTCTCTCGAAAAAAAGTGCGGGAAACAGGACTTGAACCTGCACGGTATTACTACCACCAGGCCCTCAACCTGGCGCGTCTGCCAATTCCGCCATTCCCGCAGCGGTCAATCACGATCCCCGATCTCGCCGCCATCCGGCCGGAGAACCTGTCTGGGTATTCTCAGCCGGTGTCGAGCACAGTCAAGCAGCGTTCACGGGATGCGATGAAATCGGCTGCGTTCGCGGCGTGTTGCCGCCACAGGCGGCCAATCCCGGCACCCACGCCAACCCCCCGGTCAACGCCACGCTCCAGGCGACGTCGCCGACCGGCATCCACCTGTGGAAAGGCAGCCCCGCCGCGTAGCAGGCCAGCAGTCCCGGGGCCGTGTGGGGGTAATCGTTGCTCAGGCACCAGTGGGCAAGATTCGTGGCCAGAAAAAACACGAGCGAACTCGCCAAGGCACCACCCACCACCGCCAGCAGCCTGCCTTTCCGCACGATTCCGCCCAGCAACACCGGCCAGGCAATCGCGGCATAGATCACCGCGGCCATCACCTGCCCGTTGAACGAATCGCCGTATCCGGGCAGCGCGAGATTGCTGATCGCCAGGGCCGAAAGCGGCACCGTGGCCGCCACGAGCGGGCCGGGAAAGAAGACCCCGGCCGCGATGGCCGCCCCGGCCAGCGGCGTGACGTGCGGGGCCGGCTGCCAGAGCCGGCCGGCCACCGACACGGCGACGAGCGCGAACCACACCCCGCAGAGCATCGGGATCGACGGACCGGACTTTATCGTGCCCGAGACGTTTTCCGCGACATTTTCCATAGGTCGGCATGACTCCCGCGGGCGGTGGATCGGCTGGAGGGTTGAACACCAGCGCGGAACCCCCGATACACTACCGGTTTTTGGGTTTCGAGCAAGCGAAAACCATTGCCCAACCGCTCGGACGCTTCCACTGCCATGCCGACTCCGCCTGGGGAAACAGCCCCGCCCTTCCGGAATCTCACCGTCGAGCGACGGGAAGACGGCGTCGCGCTGCTGTCGTTTTTCGTGCCCGACCATGCCCAGAACGTCCTCACGGGTGAAACCCTGGCGGAACTGTCGCAGGCGCTCGATGGGATCGCGGCCGGACCGCCGCCGACGGCGGTCGTGATCCGATCCAACCGGGAAGGCTCCTTTTTCGCCGGCGCCGACGTGGGCCGCCTCGATCGGCTCCACGCGACTCCTGTGGACGAAATCGAGCAGCTCTGCGTTGCGGGCCGGCGGATTTTTTCGCGATTCTCCGCCCACGCCTGGCCGAGTGTGGCGATCATCGACGGGATCTGCCTGGGCGGCGGCCTCGAACTCGCCCTCGCCTGCGATCTGCGGGTCGCCACCGATGCGAGCCACACGACGCTCGGTTTCCCCGAAGTGAAACTTGGGCTCTTGCCCGGCTGGGGCGGCACGGTTCGGCTCGCGAGGCTGATCGGCCCCGGCGCCGCGGTGGAACTGGCCGCGTCCGGCGAGCCCGTCGATGGCCCCGCCGCCGCCCGCCTCGGGCTCGTCGATGCCTGTGTCCCGCCGGAGCAGGCGGTTGCTTCGGCCTGCCGGCTGGCGGAGATCGCAGCCGAACGGCGGAGCCACCTGGAACGGCGGCGGCTGCAGGCGGGAGCGGTGCCGCTCGTGCCGGCGGAACGGGAGTTCCTCGAGGCGATGTCGGCGGCCGTGATCCTCGGCCGCAGCGGCGGCCACTACCCGGCACCACTGGCCATCCTGCAGACGATTCTCGCCGGATTGGACGTGCCGGCGGAGCAGGCGGTGCGGATCGAAGCCTCCGCCTTCGCGAAGCTCGCCACGTCGGCCGTGTCGCGGCAGCTCATCAGGGTGTTTCGGCTGGGCGAGCGCAACCGCCGCGACACCGGGCTCGACGACCGTGCGACCGACGTCGGCGCCGGAGCGCGCACCGCCATCGAACCCCGGCACTGCATGCGGCCCGCCATCATCGGCGCCGGGATCATGGGGGCCGGCATCGCGGCCAGCCACCTCCGGGCCGGCTTTGGCGTGACGCTCGTCGACGTGCAGGCCGACACGCTGGCCGCCAGCGTCGCCGTCATCCTCGACGAAGCCGCCTGGGACCGCGGCACGAAGCGGACCGATCCGGCCCGCGCCGTCGCGCTGTCGGGCAGGCTGCACACCGCCACCCGCATGGCGGCGATCGCCGAATGCGACCTCGTCATCGAAAGCGTGCTCGAGCGCGCCGACATCAAGCGGCAGGTGCTCGTCGACATCGAGCGGACGGTCGGGCCCGCGACGATCATCGCCACGAACACCTCGACCAACCCGATCGCGAAGCTCGCGGAACCGCTCCGGGACCCCTCCCGGCTCTGCGGCATCCACTTCTTCAATCCCGTCCGCCGCATGACGCTGGTGGAGGTGATCCGCGGACCGGCCACGAGCGACGGGACCGTGGCCGCCGCCGTGGCCCACGTCAAGCGGCTGGGCAAATGCCCGATCGTGGTCCGCGACAGCCCGGGCTTCCTCGTCAACCGCGTGCTGATGCCCTATCTGCACGAGTCGGTCGAGATGCTCCGCGAGGGGGTCGAGGCCGCCCGGATCGACCGCGTCGCCCGCGGCTTCGGCATGCCGATGGGTCCGATCGAGCTCTACGACATGATCGGCCTCGACACGGCCTTCTACGCCGGTCTCGTGCTGAGCGCCGCCTACGGCGATCGAATCGAAGCCTCCCCGCTCATTCCGGCGCTGGTGAAGTCGGGGCGGCTCGGCCGCAAGAGCGGCGCCGGGTTCTATCACTACGGCACGGGGGGTCGGCTCCCGAAGAGCGGGCAGGCGGCCCGCGTCGAGCGTCCCGACGAAGGCGTGGCCAGGCTGATCAGGCCCTATGCGCTGCCGGGCCGAGATACCAGCGACGCGACGATCGCCGACAGGCTGCTTCTGCCGATGCTTCTCGAGGCGCTCCGCGTGCTCGACGAGGGCATCGTCCGGGACGGCCGCGACGTCGACCTCGCGGTGATCCATGCCCTCGGCTTCCCCGCCTTCCGCGGCGGCCTGCTGGCCTGGGGCGACTCGCTCGGCGCGGCCGAGGTGGTCCGGCGGCTCGAGCCGCTGGCCGATCTCGGCGTCCGCATGCACCCGACCCCGCGGCTGCTCGCCATGGCGGCCGGCGGAGAACCCTTTGCCGCCTGAGCCCCGCACCCGTTTCCCCGACCCGCCGGACACCCGCCTCGCCATGCCGCTCCCTTCCGCGACGTCACCCGCCACCACGCCCGTCATCGTCGGCTGCTGCCGCACCGCCATCGGTCGCGCCCATGCAGACCGGGGGGTGTTCCGGCGTGTCCGCGGCGACGAGTTGGCCGCGACGGCCGTGCAGGCGGCGGTGGCCCGCAGCGGGGTCGACCCCGACACGATCGAGGATCTGATCCTCGGCGCGACGCAGCAGCGGGGCGAACTCGGGGGCAACGCGGCGCGATGCGTCGCGCTGCTGGCCGGCCTGCCGTTTTCGGTGGCCGGAACCACGGTCAACCGGCTCTGCGGCTCGTCGCTCGAGGCGGTCGCGCAGGCCAGTCACGCGATCGTCGCCGGCGCCCGGAACGTGCAGGTGGTCGGCGGCGTCGAGCACATGCATCACCTACCCATGGACTCCGCGATCGACATCCATCCGCGGGTGTTCACCCGGTCGAGCCGGGCGATGCTCTCCATGGGGATGACGGCGGAGCACCTCGCGGCCGCCCATGCCATCGGCCGGCGGCGACAGGAGACCTACGCGCTCGAAAGCCACGCCCGGGCGGCGCGGGCCGCCGATGCCGGATGGTTCGAGGACGAAATCGTGCCCGTGCTCGGCCACGACGAGGCGGGCGCGGTGCTGGAGGTGGTGGGCGATCAGTCGATCCGGCGGGACAGCACGGCCGAGCAGCTCGCCGCGCTCGAGCCGGCGTTCCTGCCGAAGATCGGCACGATCACCGCCGCCACGAGTGCACCGCTCAGCGACGGCGCCGCAGCACTGGTCATGATGTCGCTGGCCGAGGCGCGGCGGCAGCGTCTCGAACCACTGGCCCGCGTGGTGGGTTCGGCCGTGGTCGGCGTGCCGCCCGCCCTCATGGGCACCGGACCGGTGGCCGCCACGGGCAAGCTGCTCGACCGCCTCGGCGCTCGTATCGGCGACATCGACCTGGTGGAACTCAACGAGGCGTTCGCGGCCCAGGCGATCCACTGCATCGACAGCCTCGGCCTCGACCCGGCCCGGGTCAACGTCCGTGGCGGCAGCCTGGCGATCGGCCATCCGCTCGGCGCCAGCGGTGCCCGGATCGCCACCACGCTGCTCCATGCGCTGCGCGACACGGCCGCACGGGTCGGGCTCGCGACCATGTGCATCGGCCTCGGGCAGGGCATCGCCGTGCTGTTCGAAAGAATCGACTGACATTCGCCATGCCCACCGCGATCATTTCCACTTCCGGCGCGGCGGCCCCCTCCCGCGCCGCCACCTCGCTGGCGGGTCTCGTGCTCGAGCGGCTCGAGGCGTCGGCCGATCGGCCCGCCCTCTGCGATCCGCTCGACGGCGGCCGGACGTGGACGTGGAGCGAGCTGATCGCGGCCACCGCCGAACTCGCCGATTTCTTCCTGCGCACGGGAATGGATCGCGGCGACCGGCTCGTCCACGTCGGCCCGCATTCCGCCGACTGGCTCGTCGTCGATCTGGCCTGCCAACTGGTGGGCATCGTGCATGTTCCACTCCACGCCGAGGCGTCGGCCGCCGAGCACGCCAGGCAACTCGCCTGGCTCGAGCCACGCGGAATCGTGCGGTCCGGCCCCGCGGTCGGTACCGGCAGCGGCACGGCCGCGGGCTCGATCGCGATCGACCTGCGCTGCGGATTGCTGCCGCGTCGGGAGCCGTGGGCCGACGGCGTGCTGCGATCCGAGTGCTGGAGGCCGCGGCACGCCGACCTCGAGGCGCTTCGCGACGAGATCGCGCGGCATGTCGGGGCGTGCGATCCCGATGCCTGCAGCACGATCCTGCTCTCCTCCGGCACGACCGGCCGGGCGAAGGGCGTGATGCATTCCCAGCGGGCCGTGGTCACCAACGCGACCGCGGCCGCCGAAGTCTTCCTGGACGAACCTCACGACGTGCGGCTCGCCTGGCTGCCCATGAGCCACTCGCTGGCACGGACGGGCGATCTGGTCACGGCGCTGGTTCGCGGCGGCTGCCTGAGCGTGGTCTCCGACCGGCGGCGGGTGCTGGATGCCTGCGCGGTGCTACCGCCGACGGTCGTGCTGGGAGTGCCAGCTTTTTTCGAGCGGCTCGCCCACGGCGTCGAATCGGGGCGGATCGCCGACCTGCGGGCGGCGCTCGGGGGCCGCGTGAGGGTGTGCGTGTCCGGCGGGGCCCCGCTGAGGCAACGCACGGTGGACGCCTTCGCGTCCCGTGGCCTGCCGCTCGTGCAGGGCTACGGCCTGGCCGAGGCCGGCCCGGTGGTGACGCTCTCCAATCCCCGCACCGCGCAGCCCGGCAGCGTCGGGCAGCCGCTCGCGGGCGTCGAACTGAAGATCGACGACCGGCCCGCCACCCGCGGGCAGCTGCTCGTACGGACGGCGAGTCGCGCGATCGGCGTGATCGAAGACCCCACGGGCGGTGCGGGCGACGCGCCGCGGCAGGAGCCATGCACGGGCTGCGTCGACTGGCTCGAAACGGGCGATCTCGCCACGATCGAGGCCGACGGCCACGTGCGGATCACCAGCCGATTGGCCGATACGATCGTCCTCTCGGGAGGCGCGAAGCTGCCGCCCGCCGAGGTTGAGGCGGCCCTCGCGGAAGACCCGGTCGTGGCGCAGGTCTGCGTGCTGGGCGACGGCCTCGCGGCGCCGCTGGCCCTGATCGTGCCCGAGCCCGGCGTGCTGCGGGCGGAACTCCGCCGGATGGGCCTGCGGGTCTGGAGCCGGCGGGCCGCCCTGCGGCACCCGCGGGTGCTGCGTTGGCTGGGGCGGCGGCTCGCGCGACGCCAGGCGCACCTGCCGCCGAGTTGGCGGGTGGGCCGGGCCGCGCTGATCGGCCGGCCGTTCGACGCCGCCCACGGCGAGGCGACCGAGTCGCTCAAGCTCAAACGCACGGCGATCGCCGCGCACTTCGGCGCCGAACTCTCCGCGGCGGCGGCCCCGCGCCCGCCGGCGTGGATGGCTGCCGTGCCGCGACGACCCCGCCGTGAACCGCCATCCGTGGCCGACACACGCGGACGGACGACGGCCGACGACACGGGCTGGGCGGCGGCGGCACTCTGGGGCGGGCTGCCGCCGGATGCGGCGCTGCCGACCAGTTTCGCACTGGCGGCCGCGGCGGCGGCCGAGCCGCTTCGCGCGGCGGTCGGCGACGTCGTCGAGAGAACCGAACGGGCGATCACCGCACTCCGTCGGCAGAACGAGTTGTACGACCCGACCGCGGCCGGTGTCGGCGGCTGGCAGACCGCGCCGCTCGATGACGCGTCTCCGCAGCCCCTCGGCACGTTCTCGGCGGCCGCGGAGACGGCGCTCGGCGAGACGGGCTTCTGGGGGCTGTTCGTGCCGGAGGCATTCGGCGGAACGGGCTGCACCATGCTGGAACTGGCCCGCGTCGTCACCCGGCTGGCCGCGAACGTGCCGACGGCCGCCGGCATGCTCTCCGTGCACTCGTCGATCGGCGCGGTGGCCGCCGTCACGACGTTCGGTAGCCAGAGCCAGCAGGCGCGGCATCTGCCGGGCCTCGCCCGCGGCCGACCGCTCTCCATTTTCGGCGCCACCGAGCCCGGCGCGGGCTGCGACCTGCACGCGATCGCCGCCCGGCTGGAACGCCACGCCGGCCGGCTGCTGCTGTCGGGCACCAAGATGTTCATCACCGGCGCGACCCACGGCCGTCTCGTCAAGCTGCTGGCCCTGCTCGATGGTCGACCCACGGTGGTGCTCGTCCGGCTGCCGGACCATGACACGCCGTCGTTTCGACTCAGGCACTATGCGCTCCATCCGCTGAAGCACGCCCACAATGCGGCGCTCGCGTTCGACCGCCACGAGGTGGACCCGGCCGACATCCTCGAGCCGCTTGCCGGCTCGACCGCCGGTCCGCCCGCCGGCTCGCCCGACGGCATGCCGATCGTCTGGCACGGTCTCAACCGCGGCCGCGTCACGCTCGCCGCGCAGGCGGCGGGCACCCTGCGGCTGCTGGTGCGACAGGCACGCGACCATGCGCTCGCCCGCCGCACCTGGGGCGAGCCGATCGCGTCCCGGGAACTCGTCCAGGGACGGCTCGCGCGGATCGCCGCCGGCATCGCGGCCTGCGACAGCCTCGCCGCCTGGGCGGCGGCGGCGATCGACGCGGGGCAATCGGCCGAATTGGAGGCGATCATCGCGAAGATCGTCGCGAGCGAGTGCGTGCGGCAGGGGGCGATCGACAGCCTCGGCGTGCACGGCGGCCGTGCGTTTCTCGTCGGCCATCCGCTCGGCGATTCCTTCCACGACCATTTCGCCGTGACCGTCTACGAGGGGGAGAGCGACCTGCTCGGGCTCGCCCTCTTCAAGGGCCTCGCCAGGCATCATCCACTCGCGGCCCGCGGTCACGACTCATCCACCTTCAGGCGAACCGCGGCGTGGCTGGCATGGCGGGCCGGACTCTTCGCAAGGCATCCACGCGGTGATCACGCCGCGATCCTCGACCGCCGGCTGCGAGATCATGCAGCCGCCGCACGGCGGCTGCTCGGCCGCGCGGCTGTCCGCATCGACCGCGGCATCCGGCGGCATGGCAAGGGTCTCGCAAGCCGGCAGCTGCTGGTCGGCGGCTGGTCGGCCGAAGTCCGCGACCTCGTGAGCGTGCTGGCGGTGGCCCATCACGCCGACGCCGCCGGCCAAGAGTCCGACCTGCTGGCCGCCGACTGCTGGTGCCGGCTGGCGCTCGCTCGTGCGCGCGGCAGCCGCCTCTCGGCCGCCGACCACGAGGCCCTGGCCGCGCTCGGACGGCTGGTGGTCGAGCGGGACGCATGGTGCAAATGATGCGGGTCCCGCTGACCGTCGCTCGAGCTCCGGGCTTGCATGGGAAAAGCGATGAGGCCGGGCCGGGCACGCGAAGCGAGCCTCAGGCGCCTCGGCGGAAAGGACGGTCCACCGCCGGCGACGCTGTCGCCGAGCCGCCGTAGCGAGCGGAGCGTGTCCGACCCGGCCGGCGGCACCGGTGATACGAAGGCGTGTTACCGGCTCGCCACCAGTGCCGGCCACCAGCTGCAGAGATACCAGGCGCGGGGCGTGGTCCACTCCGCGAAAGCCTCGAGGGCCGTGCGGCCGTCCGTGCCGCGGGTGCCCGCGGAGAGGTCGCCGTCGAGCACGTCCTTGAGCAGCCCTCGCGGCTTCGAGTACCGCACCACGCGGGCGGTGTCCTTCGTCAGGCCTGCCAATTCTACCGCCCGCGTGACCGCATCCTCCAAGAATCCGATCCGGTCGACCAACCCGGCATCCAGCGCCTGCTGGGCCGTGAAGATCTGCCCCGTGGCCACGCCGGCGAGCTTCTCGTCGTCGAGCTTCGGCCGCCCCTGTTTCACGATCTGCTTGAAACGCGCGAACATCTCGTCGACCAGGCTCTGCAGCACCTGCCGTTCCCGCTCCGCCAGTTCGGGCGTTCGGTCCTTGGTGGGGCTGAGCATCTGCTTGAGCGGTCCGCTGGCGATCGAATCGTCCTCGATGTCGAACTTTTTGAGAAATTTGGAAACGTCGAAGTGCGGAATGATCACGCCGATCGAGCCGGTGAGCGTGGACGGTTCGGCAAAGATCACGTCGTCGCGGCCGCCGTTGGCCATGGCGACGTAGTAGCCGCCACTGGCCGCGATCCCCCCCATGCTCACCACCACCGGCAGGTCGCGATCCTTGGCGAGCTCGGCCAGCCGGTAGTGCAGTTCGTCGCTGCCGCTGACCGTGCCGCCCGGCGAATCGACGCGGAGCACGATCGCCTTGACGCTCTTGTCGTCCTTCACGTGATCGATCTGCGCCCGGGCGAAGCCACTGCCCCCCATGATGGCGCCGGCGATGTCGATGATCGCCACCTTGTCGGCCGCCTTCCGCGACAGGGAATGATGCTGTTCCACGACCCGCGCGTCGCGCTGGAAATACCGTGCGGCCGCCCCGGCGCTGGCCAGGGCCGACAGCACGGCAAGGCCCGTGATCGACCAGGCGATCCAGCCGCTCCAGCGGCCCCACAGGCCGCCCTGCTCCAGGATCACTCGCGTCGGGATCACGGCGGGCGGCGGCATCTGATCGATCTGCATCGGAAAAACTCCGGCGGCTGGCGGGAACGGAAACGCTCCCGGGAAGGAACGCGGAACACACCGTCAGTTTGCCATTTTTCTCCGCAGCCCGTTACTCTGACCGATCTGCCAGATCGAATTTCCGGTCGCGGCAGCGCCGCGGGGCCCCTGGCCCGGCCGAATCGGCGACGTCGATCGGCGGCTTTGACAGACCGAGAGGAGTGTGGCGACGTGTTCGTGTGTGTCAGTACCGAGTGTTTTCCCGAACTGCCGCTGGCCAAGGCGATGGAGCGGCTGGCGGAACTCGAGTTCACCGCCGTGGAGATCGACGTCCACGAGGGCGGCACCCATCTCCAGCCGGGCGGAGTGGCCGCCGACCCCGAGGCGGCGATCGCGGCCTGCAGCGACCTGCAGCGGCTCCGGCCCGTCGCGATCTCGTTTTCCTCGCCGGAGACGCCCGAGCTTTACGACCGCTTCACGGCCTGCTGCCGCCTCGCCAAGTCGCTCGCCGTGGTGACCATGGTGGTCGACGCCTCCGAGCTGGGCACGCCGTTCAACGGGGAGATCGAGCGGCTCAGGAAGATGGTCGCGATCGCGTCGGGGCTGGGCATCATCGTCGGCGTGAAGACCACCGCCGGCCGGATGACCCAGGACGCCGAGACGACCGCCTCGCTCTGCCGCAACGTGCCGGGCCTCGGCGTCACGCTCGATCCGAGCCACTTCATCCACGGTCACAAGAAGCAGGCGTCCTGGGAGCCGATCCTGAAGTACGTCTGCCACGTCCACCTGCGTGACACCAAGCCGGACGCCCTGCAGGTGCGGATCGGCCAGGGTTGCGTGGAGTACGGCAAGATCCACGGGCAACTGGAGCGGGTCGGGTACAAGCGGGCCCTGTGCGCCCACATGCCGCCGCTGGAAAACGTCGACCAGGTCGCCGAACTCCGCAAGATGCGGCTGCTGCTCGAAAGCGTGCTGTAGACCGGCGTTACCGCAGCGTGGAGCCGGAGGCTTCGGCGCGGCTGGCCATCTCGGCGTAGGCCTGCGACTGCGTGTCGTCCCCCTGTTCCGCGTACATCGTCGAGAGGTTGCCGTAGGCGACCGCGAGGGACCGCTCCTCGAGCTGCCTGGCATCGACCGCGGCCACCATCAGGTCCACCCCGCGGCGGCTGAGAGCCATGGCGTCGTCGCGACGATCGACCTGCCAGTAGGAGATCGCCATGCTGACGTAGGACTCTCCGAGCTGGCCGGCCTCGCCCTCGCGGTCGAGCCGCGGATTGCCCTCCCACATGGGAATCACCCGGTCGAACCAGGTCACCGCCGTGGCATGATCGCCGCGTTGCAGACTGTGCATGATGCCGATCCGGAAGAGCAGGTCGCCGACGTTCTTCCGCTCCGTGTCGGTCAGCTGCCGGTGCTCGCCACCCCGTTCGAGGTAGGCCGCGGTGAGCGTCGCGTTGTCCAGCATGTCGGCGGCGTCGCCACGGAGCTGGGCTGCGGCCAGGGCATCGAGCAGCCCGAGCCCCACCTGCCAGTCGATCTCGCGGCGGCGCCACGGATCCTTGACCGATTCGCTCATCCGGTCGCGAAGCTCGAGCAGCCGCTTCACCCACGGGAGCGGCTCCACCGAGTCGGCGGATCCCGCCGCAACCGCCAGCGCACCGCGGCACAGCTGCAGTTCGAGCGTCCGCTGGACCGACTCCTCCGCCTTGCACTCCGCGACGACGGCCTCGCTCCGCGCGATCCACTTGGGGATCACGCGGC
This sequence comes from Pirellulales bacterium, assembly GCA_044346795.1. GTDB lineage: Bacteria > Planctomycetota > Planctomycetia > Pirellulales > UBA1268 > CAMCQY01. Next base: position 6,728 of record JBIIYN010000028.1, on the reverse strand, counting down.
TCTTTTGCTGCCACGTGCCCTGGGCGATGGCCTGGGCGGTGCCGAGATGGGCGTCGAGCATGATCTCCCTGGCCGCCTGCTGCACCGGAGCGGAACGCTTGGTCAGGAGCGATGACGACCGCTTGATGGCCTCGGCGAAGTGCTCCACCGCCTTCTGGTGGTCGGGAGAGCCGCCGGCGAGTTCGATCCGTCCCAACTGCCGCTCGGCCTGTGCCGTCACCAGGGGCGGAACGTTGGGGGTGGCCTTCACGGACTCGACGACCGTGCGGGCATCCGTGTGGCGGTCGAGCGCCACGAGAATCCCGGCGTGCTTCATCTTCGTCCACACGTCGGTGGGGTCGATCCGACCGGCCGCCTCCGCCAGTTGCAGGGCCTGCTGCCACTTGCCCTGCTCGCACATGAGCACCATCAGCAGCCGGTGGGCGCGAAGATGCCTGGGGTCGATCTCGGTCGCATATTGCAGATCGGCGACGGCGTAGGCGATGCAGGTGTCGATCTCGCCCTCGGCCCGCAGCACGAACGACTCCGGATCGAGCGGCTCGATCATCACGGCGGTGGCCGACTGCGTGCCCGGCTTCACGCTGAAGATGACGCCCCGCTCGGGAAACACCTCGCCGATCGAGACGCCCTGTTCGTCGAGGATGGACACCGTTCGCAGGTCGGCGATCTCGAGCTGCTTGGCCAGTTCGCCGACGGCGACGGGCTCGGCCAGCTTGATGCGGATCGCCGACACGACATCCCCGTCGACCGTGACTTCGACCCGCTCGAAGGGTTCGATCTTCCAGAAGAAACCTCGCGTGCCGTCCTCCCGGGTGAAAGGTTCGCCCGTTCCCCAGCCGGCCCCGAGTTCGTCAGCCGTGGTCTTGCCCGGATAGACCCCGCGAAAGCTCGCCGGGTCGATGGACAACGTGGGCATCTCGTCGGGCGTGGCGGCCACGGGTGCCGTGACGGTTGTCTGCGGGGCCCGCTCAGCGGCGGGAACCAGCGCCGGCCGCGAGGCGGCGGGCGCGACGAGGGCGGGCTCGGCATCCGGGTCCGCGTCCGCGGTGTCGGTCTTCGCGGTGTCGGTCTTCGCGGTGTCGGTCTTCGCGGTGTCGGTCCTGCTCGGCCGCGCGGCCGCCGCAACTGCAGGCTTTGCGCCCGGCTTCGGCAGCACCGCGACCTTGTCGGTGAGCCACCGCTTGAGCACGCTGCTCTCCGGACCGAGTTCAGTCTTCTTGCCAGCCGATTCCTCGACCGCAGGTGCGGCATCCGGGGTCGCCGCGGGCGCTCCTGTCGGCACGAGGTCGGTCCATTCGGCGGTGAGCCGGCCGGATGGCTCCGCTTCGCGGGCATTCTGACGGGCCGGACCGGGCTGTTTGGTCGCGGCGAGGGGCCGTGGTTCGGCTGACGGCGCGGCGGCGGGGCGTGCGACGGCTGCCTCGGTCTTGGCCTCGGTCTTGGCCGCGGCCGTGGCGGCCGACTGGCGGGCCGCCCTCTCCTTGCCGGCGGGATCCGCGATCGATTCGATCCAACGGGGCAGACGCATGATCGCCCGCGGCGGTTCGGTCCGCGGACCTTCATCCGCATGCACGCCGCCGGCGACCGCAATGGCGGCGGCCGTGAAGAGGGAACGGGAGACACAGCGAGTCAGGCACCGCAGCGTGGCCACGAAAGAATCCTCCATTGGTTGCGGACGGCAAACGCCCGAAGGCGCGGGGAGCGTAGGCGTCGGGGTTGGCCGAGTCCATAGCAGATGGGAACTCGCGCATGCCGCTTCCACCGGCGTGCCCCAATGCTCCCCGGGCGTTCCATCCGCCCCGCCGGTCTTCACCAGTGGGCCTGCCCATCCTGCGCCGGCGACCCAGCTTCGTTCGGCGCCCCCTTTTCTTCGCGGCACCGGCGGATCATGCTGATCGATCGCAGGAAACGTCTTCTTCCCTCTGCTTCCGGCCGCCGAGCGCACGACCATGAACACCAACCGCCCGCAGCATGTGGTCGTCATCGGCGGCGGCCTGGCCGGGCTGTCGGCCGCAGAGACCCTGACGAGGGCCACCGATGGCGTCCCGTCAGGACGACGGGTGACGCTGATCGAGCCGTCGGGGCGCCTTGGTGGCGTGATCGCCACCGAACGCCAGGATGGCTGGCTCATCGAGCGGTCGGCGGACAGTTTCCTGGCGGCACGGCCCGAGGCGGTCGACCTCGTCGAACGGTCTGGGCTGACCGGTGAACTGATCGGGGTCGATCCCCGTGTCAGACGGGCACTGGTGTACCACCGCGGTCGCACGCAACCGGTGCCCGCCGGATTCAGGCTGCTCGCCCCCGGTCGGCTGCACGGCATTCTGACCACGCCGTTGCTTTCGCCGGGCGGCCGCCTGCGTCTCGTCGCCGAGCGGTTCATGCCGGCGCGCGATCGAAGCGTCGAGGATGAGTCGCTCGAGCATTTTGCGGTTCGACGCCTGGGCCGGGAGGCCTTCGAACGGCTCGTTCAGCCGCTCGCCGGCGGCATCTGGACCGCCGATCCGGCTCGCCTCAGCATGGCCGCCGCCTGCCCGGAATTTTTTGCCATGGAACTTCAGCGTGGCAGCCTCTGGGCCGGAGAGCAGCGCCGCACGCGATCCGCCGCGGAAGGCGGTCCGGCCGCCGGGGCTCGGTATGGCCAGTTCCTGACGCTCGCCAGCGGCATGGAAACCCTGCCGCGGCAACTGGCGGCCCTGCTCGACGCTCGCGGCGTGCGTGTCGTCACGGCCGCCGCCGAAGGCTTGGAACGGAGCCGCGGCCAGGGCTGGCAGGTTCGCCTCCGCGCCGCCACGGCATCCTGCCTGCCGCCGGCCGCGCTCGAGGCCGACGCCGTCGTCGTCGCGGTGCCTTCCGGCATCGCGGCGGCGCTTCTCCGTGGCGCCGCGCCGGCGCTGGCCGATGCGCTGGCGGCCATCGAGTACGCCGGTTCATCGATCGTGTCGATGGGATTCTCCCGGGAAGACGTGGCCCACCCACTCGACGCCGCCGGGGTCGTGGTGCCGCGGTGCGAGGGACGACGCATCCTCGCCGTCAGCTTTTCGAGCCAGAAGTTCCCCGATCGGGCGCCACCGGGCGCGGTGCTGATGCGGACATTCGTGGGAGGCGCCCTCGATCCGGAGACCGCGGAACTCGACGATGATCGGCTCGTGCCTCTCGTGCTGGCGGAGCTGCGGGACGTCCTCGGAGTTCGAGGCAGGCCGCGGATCGTGCAGATCGATCGCTGGCGGGGGGCCATGCCGCAATACACGGTCGGCCACACGAACCGCGTCGCCACCATCCAACGGCTGGCCACCGCCCACGCCGGGCTCGCGCTGGCCGGGGCCGCCTACGAAGGGGTGGGCATTCCCCAGGTGATCGCGTCGGGGCAGGCAGCGGCAGCGCGGGTGCCGTGAAGCATCCGCTACTTCTTCTTGGCGGCAGCCGCTGCAGGAGCCTTGCCGCCCGCGGCGGCCTCGCCTTCTTCCTTGGCCTTCTTCTTTTTCTTCATCGCCGTCTTGATGACGCGAACCTTCGGGAGACCGAGGGGGCTGCGGCCCTCTTCCCAGCGGTCCTGTTCCTTGAGCTTGAGAATCCGTTCGCCGCGGGAGAGCACGCCCCTGGCGCTGGAGGATCCTTTGCGAACGCGGAGGCTCTTGTCCATGGTCATCGGCGTGAATCCTTCTCTCGAACGCTCTCGAACGACAACTCGCAGAACAGCGCTGAAAGCAGCGCTGAAAGCCAGCTTGGGGAACGGTCCCGTCGCGGGTATCCGGGCAGCCGCAGGAGTCTCCCGGAAACCCCAGAGATTAAGAACAGCCCGTCCTGGCTTCAAGCCCTTCCCCGCGAATCGCGGGCCAAGTCGCCGAAAGACGCGGCTGACAAAGCCTTTCGACGCGGCCCCGACAGGCCGCCTCAGCACGTAACGGCTGCAATCCGTGCCAGGAATTTCTCCATCGAATCGGGCCGATTGTCGGGCTCGGCCGCGATGCAGGCCATGATGGCCGTCGCCAGGGGAGGCGGTATGTCCGGCCAGAACTCCCGGATGTCCCGCGGCGTCGAATCGTGCCGCAGGGCCGCCTTGCCGCCGGGGGCCCGGGGCCACGGCATGTCGAGCGTGCAGAGTTCGTACGCCGTCACCCCGAAGGAAAACATGTCGAGTCGCCTGTCGATCGGCCGCCGGCGGACGACCTCGGGGGCCATGTAGCTCGGCGTGCCGATGCGGTTTCCAGGTCGGAGAAAAGCCGGCTTGTCGGGCACGGAAAGCCCGAAATCGAACAGCACGAGGCGGCCCTCGGGGCAAAGCATCAGGTTCCGCGGACAGATGTCGCGATGGATGAACCCCGCGTTGTGCACGGCAGCGATCGCGGCAGCGGCCTGCCGCACCAGATCGAGCCGCTGGGACGGAGGGAACGCCGCCCCCGTCGAGAGGACCGCGTGCAGCAGGGTTCCCGTGACGAACTCCATCACGATGAAGGATTCCCCGTCGATCGACTCCCCCCATTCCAACGTCTTGGCGATGTTCGCACCGCCGATGCGGCTGCCGATCTCTCCTTCGCCGGGCTTGTTCAGGCCCCGATAGCGGCCCTCGAACGGATCGCTCTTCTTGCGGTCGATGATCTTCAGGCCTCGCACCTCTCCGGTGGCGATCTCACGCACCTTGTAGAACTTCGACATGGTTCCGGAGACGCTCTCCCGCATCCGCTCGAACCGGCGCCAGAGATCGATGCGACGCTTCCCACCGAAAAAACGGGAGAGAAATCCGGGCAAGGCCATGGGTGTGGGCATCGGTGGTGACGGCGGCAGGCCGTCGGCGAAAGCTCGCCGATTCGCCCGGCGTCACACAGGATACCACGCGGCGGCCGACTGGCTCGCACGCTCAGGGCCGCCACGCTCGCTCAGGGAGAAGGCAGCTCAAGGATAAAGCACCGGATTGAGCGGATCGTCCATGATCTCGCCGACCCGCGTCGAGGGCGTCCATTTCTCGTGGTCGGCCCGCTGGTTCGCATTCTTCGGCTCGGCCAGTCGCATGTCGACGTCCATGAAGATCACCGTGTGCACCTGCCTGGCCGCGGCCGTCGTGTTGGGGCCGGCGCGGTGGAGCGTCCAGCCCAGGTGAAACGACACGTCGCCGGCCGCGTAGGCCTCGGTCACCTCGAGCACCCCGTGTTCCCGGATCGCCTCGCGAATGACCCGCTCCGATTCGTCGGAGATCTCCAGGTCGCGGCCGATCCGCTTGAGATGGCTGCCACGACCGAACGACAACGGCCCCATCTCGAGCGGCACGGCGTGCAGCGGGATCCAGGCGGTCACGCTGAGCGGGCTGGCCATCGGCCAGTACTGCTGATCGGTATGCCACGGCGTGAACCCGCCACCGGGTTCCTTGTACAGCGCCTGGTCGTGCCAGAGCCGCACGCCCCGCGTGCCGAGCAGTTCGGTGGCGATCAGCGCCAGCCGCTTCGAAAAGGTGAACCTCCGCGCCTGCTCGCTCTTCTCCCAGAGGTTGCCAACCTGGATGAAGGCCTTGCCGTAGGTGTCGCGGCGCTCCAGCGGCACGTTGGCCAGCGGGTTGTGCTCGTTCGTCAGCCGGGTGATCTCGTCCTTGAACCCGCCGAGCGTGGCGGCGTCGAACACGCCCGGCAGCCTGATGAACCCGTCGTCGAGAAACTGCCGCTTCTGGAGGTCGCTGAGCGGATAGGGTGCGTCGAGCATGTTCATGCGTGGTCTCCCGTGACTCGTCTCCCGTACATTGGTCTCGTCGGGCGGCGTGCGAATGCCGGCGGCAGCGGAGATCGCCGCAGCGCCGTCTCACCGGCGGCTTCAGCCCTTCTTGAGGGCGGCCAATTCGGCGTGGGCGGCGGCGAGTTCCTTCTCCAAGCGGGGCACCTCGGTCGGATCGTCCGGCTGCTTCTTGGCGCCGGCCAGCAGGTGCTGCAGCTTGGCGATCTTCTGCTGCAGGACTTCAAGCCGCTTCTTTTCCTTCTTGTCCATCGGATTGGCTCCAGCGGATTGGCTCCAGCGAATGCTGATGGAAGTCGGCGGACGGGCTGCAATCGAAGGCGCGGACGAGCCGGCGATCGATGCCAAACCCGGGCCGTCACGGGGCCGGGACGGTCTCCGCGTCCGCCGGTGCGGGCTGGCGGAAGGCCGATCCGGCACGGCCGTCGCGGTAGCGGTCGGCTTCACGATCCCCGGCGTCAGACGCCTCGCGGTCCGCTTCATCCGCCGCGTCTCGGGGGGACAGGGGCATGCCCACGCCACCGCTCTCCACACGATTCGGGCCGGTGTGGAGCTGCCGCATCCAGCCGGAGAGCAGCACGACGGCCAACGACAGGCCGAGTGTCACCGACAGCCACTTGGCCCGGTCGTTCCGCACCCACTGGGTGCCTTCCCCTCGGCCCACCAGGGCGCTGGCGAAATAAAAGGCTCCCATCGCCAGGAGGAACTTTGCGCCGAAGAGGGCGTGGTAGCCGGTCTGACGCATCCAGCCGCCATCCGCCCAGCCTTCGGCCTTGACGCGGCCGTTGAACAGCAGAAAGTTGGCCAAGCCGCTCGCCAGGAGCACGGTGATCGCACCGATGACCCACGGCAGCCAGCGGCGGCGGATGGAATCGTGAATCCGGTCGCGGGTCGCGGCATCCAGGTCCGACAGGGCCGGCACGAGCGCGAAACGGGCGAAAACGAGTCCGCCCATGGCCACGATGGCGGCGAGCACGTGGGCCCAACGGAGCAGAAGCAGGGTCGGATCCATC
>JBIIYN010000228.1:0-6400 GCA_044346795.1 Pirellulales bacterium | reverse complement strand
TCCGCCTGTAACCAGAAAAAGGTGCAGCCACCAAATCTGGGTGGTTTGCAGATTTCCCATTTTTGGTGGCTGGCACCTTTTGCATATGACGAACCGGCCGATCCTCGAACTCCGCAGCCGCATCCGCCGGGCGCTGCGGGATGTGTTCGACAGCCGGGGCTTCGTCGAGGTCGACACGCCCGTGCTCGCGCCGGAGGTGTTGCCCGAGGCGCACATCGATCCGATCGCCGTGCCGGTCGACGGCCCGGATCGGCCGCCGCACTACCTGCAGGCGAGCCCCGAGGCCCTGATGAAGCGTCTGCTGGCGGCCGGCTCGGGGCCGATCTACCAGTTCGCCCGCGCGTTTCGGGCCGGCGAACGCGGCAGCCGACACGACGTGGAGTTCGTGCTGCTCGAGTGGTACGCGCCGGGCACGACGCTCGCCGATGCGGCGGTGCTGCTCGAGGCCCTCTGCCATGCGGCCTTGGGCACGAGCGGCATCGAGCGGATCAGTTGCTCGCGGGCGTTCACCGCGCTGGCCGGCGTCGATCCGCTCGGCGCGAGCCTCGCCGACCTCGCCGCCGCGGGCCATCGGGCGGGGCTTGCCATCCCTGAGCAGAACAACCTTCTGCCGGCCGACCAGCAGTGGGATCGGTGGTTTGAATGGCTGCTCGCGGAAGTGGTGACGCCGCGGCTGGGACACGACCGTCCCACGATGCTCGAGGCGTGGCCCGTGTCGCAGGCGGCATTCGCCCGGATCGATCCGGACGAGCAGAAAACAGCACGCAGATTTGAGCTTTTTGTGCGTGGCGTGGAGCTGGCCAATGGCTGGGAGGAAGACACCGGTCGCAGCCTGCTCGAATCGCGGATCGCCGCCGCCAACCGGATCCGTGCGGCGGACGGCCGCGCGGTGCTGCCCGTCCCAAAGCGTCTGCTCGACGCGCATGGTCCGGCGATGCCGGAGGGCGTGGGCGTGGCGCTCGGATTCGACCGGCTCGTGATGCTCGCGGCGGGCGCCGACTCGATCCACGCGGTGCGTGGCTAGCCGACGCTACGGGCCGGGCTCGAGCTTCACGATCGTCCACCGCTCCACGAGCCGGTTCGCCTCCCTGACGGAGGTCGGCTGCAGTTCCAGCCGCACTTCCACGGCGTTGCCATTCCCGCAGGGCCCGAGCTTCACCCGCGCGCACCAGTTCTCACCCGTCTCCTCGTCGCGGCCCGCGGCCCGCACGTCGGCGGCCGCCGTCCCGCCACACTCCAGAATCGCCTTCACGGCCGGCAGCGTCTCGACGCCGTGCTCCGCCCCGGCACCATGCTCATGCTCATGATCGTGGTCGTGCACCGGTCCGGGACCGCCGAAGCCATTCTTGCCGGCGCCGGATGCCGGCAGCAGGTGCGGTGCCATCATGCCCTCGGCGTCGGTAAGCCGGTTCTCGCGCAGGGCGTCGAGCCAGACGCGGGCCGTCGCCTTCGTCCGGCTCTCCATGATCCAGCGCGACACGAGAGACATCGTCACGGCCTGCATGCCAAACCCCACCGACAGGGCGAGTCCCACGAGCGCCGCCGCCCGCCCGTCCTTCTCCGCTCCCGGCCGGGCGACGTCGGCCAGGGCCGCGACCGCGATGGCCACCCCCACGAGCGGCAGAATCCAGAGCAGCGGCGTGGTGATCGCGAGGCTGGCCACCACGCCGGCCACGGCCGCCGCGACGGCGAGCCTGCTCACCGGCCGATACCCGATCGTCTCACCGGTCGCTTCCATGTCTTCACTCCGCCGCCGTGAGCAGCCCCTCCTCGCCTTGAAGTTTCAGCCGCCTGTCGGCATGCCGCAGGATGAAGTCCGCCCGTTCGTCAAAGGGGGAATCGGGTCGGGAGAACGCCCCCCATCGCGACGTGCCGCGCACCCACGAGAGCCACTTGCGGTCGGGCGCCAGGCCCAGAAACATCCGCGCCTCGGGGGTCGGCTGCACGAAGTCGCGGGGCACGGGAGCGGTGTGCAGCGTCGCCGCCGTGAAGGCCATCATGATCCAGCCCGCCAGGAACGCCGGCAGCCCCACGCCGATCCGCTCCACGAGCTGGGGAAACTCGATCTTCGTGGGAGCCAGCCGATCGGTGGCCTCGCGGAGGAGCGCCAGCACGATGCAGAAGATCCCCCAGATCGAGAGGAAGTCGAGCAGGTAGGTGTAGCTCGGCAGTTGGCCCACGAGCCATCCGGCCAGCCGCGCGTGCCAGGCTGTGGCCGCCGTCGCCGCCACGAGCACGTTGAAAAACATCAGGAGCGCCCGCCAGAGCCCCTCGCGCACGAGCATGCCGGTGACGGCGGCGAGAATCGCCAGGAGCACGAGGGTGATGGTCATTTCTTCGTCACGGCGACGCCGGCCTCCTTCTTGGCGGGCTTCGCCGCGAAGATCCTCTGCATCTCGTCGAGTGACGACACGCCGGCCGCCACGGCCCCGAGCCCCTCCTCGGGAAGCGACCGCATGCCGTCCTTCACGGCCGCCTGACGCAGCACCTTGGCATCGACCCCCTTCGCGATGGCCTGCCTGACGGTCGGGCCGGCGGCGAGCTCGAAGATCGCCGTGCGGCCGACGAACTGCCGGCCCGCACAGGCCGGGCAGCCGCCGTGCGGCGAGGCACGCTTGATCTGGGGCAGTTCCTCGGCGGTCCGCCCGAGCCGCTGCAGCAGTTCCGGCGGCGTCGCGATCGGATCCCCGCACTGCGGGCAGAGCTTGCGGATGAGCCGCTGGGAGAGCGAGCCGAGCAGGCACCGCGCCAGCTGCTCCCGGTCGATGCCCAGGGCGAGCAGCCGCTGGATGGCGTCGATCGCGTCGGTCGCCCGCATGCTCACGATGACGATCTGCTGGTCGTCGGCCAGCTCCATCAGCCTCCCGGCGAGTTCGCCGTCGGTCAGGTCGCGCGTCACGACGGCCCGGGGATATTCGAGCATGGCGGCCTTGAGCGCCTGCACCGGCTTCTCACCGGCCGCGGCGGCATACCGCACCGGCTTGACGTTCTGCACCTCCTTGGCCGGGCTGCCGCTGTCCTCGATCGACACGAAGTCCCTGACGAGCCGGTCGGTCGACAACAGCACCATGTCGAAGGTCGTGGTGCAGCCCGCCGCCGGCGGCGACGACACCACGAAGAGCCCCTTCTCCAGCGCGATGAGTTCGCGCACCCGGCTGGCGACCGCCGACGACATGCCGAGATCCTCGAGCTTCTTCGGCGTGAACGGCGGCACCTCGAGCGTGATCACGAATTGCTTGGCGGTCTTCGTCGCCCGCTCCGCCAGCCGGCAGGCCCGCTTCTTGCCGTCCACCTCGATCGTGAAGCCCGCGTCGCGCTCCCCGCCGAGCGCGGCGGCGGCCGAGCCGGCGACGATCTTGAGCGCCTCCACGGCGGCCGCGCCCGCCTTCGCGCCGAGCGGCGGCGCCTCCCCCCACTTCTCGGGCTGCTTCGCCTTCCCGACGCCCTTCGCCCGGGTCGTCACGCCCCGTGCAGGCCCGGCGATGCCGTCCACCTCGTGCCCCACCCGGAAGCCCTCGGCAGTCGTTTCCACGACCATGGTCGTCGCCCGCGCGGCGGCCGCCAGCTGGAGGAGCTTCGTCGCCTCCTCGAACCCCGGCAGCGCCGCGGCCTCCGCCTGCCACCTCTGGTTTTCTTCGGGCGTCTGCGCCGACGTGGCCAGGAGCTTGACCCACGGCAGGCCGGTGTCGGCCGCCTGTTCGACCTTGAGCTTCACGCCCAACCGTCCGAGGATCGCCCTGGTCGCCCGGCGCAGGTGCACGCGGGTGAAGATGCTCTCCGCCTGCGGCGCCTTGGGGTTCCGCTCGCGGCCGTAAAGAAAGAGCGGCAGGATCCAGGCCACCGCCATCAGGGCCTGGCCGACGGCCGACCACGGAATCCACCACGCCAGCAGGGCCACGGCCGCGAAGGGGAAGATGGTGAGTGCCGTCCAGAACTCGGGCCGCACCTTGAAGCGGTTGGCGTCGCGGAACACCCAGTCGCTCGTGGCCGCCCAGGCGGCGACCCACGCCCACCAGCAGACGAGCGGCAGGAGCGCCACGCCACCGGCCGCATCCGGCAAGAGCCACTCCGGGCTCTGTGACGGCCAGGCGTCGTCGGCCCGCGCGGCGACCGCCCAGCACGCGGTCACGGCGACGGCGAGCCCCCTCGCGCAAGCCCGCATCACATGATCCCCTTCAGGGCCATCATCAGCGCCTCGCGGTTGGGCGCGATCTCGAGCGCATCGTGCCGGTCGATGAGCCCTTGGTCGATGAGGCTCTTGAGGCTCTGCGTGAAGTCCTGCATGCCGTCCTTCGTCGACTTCTTGATGTGGTCCGCGATCAGGTGATCCTGCTCCTCGAGGACGTACTTCCGGATGAGCACGTCGAGGAACATGATCTCCACGATCGGCACCCGGCTCACGCCCGGCTTGATCGACTTGAGCAGCTTCTGGGCCACGATCCCCTTCATGTTGAAGGCGATGGCGCTGCGGATGGAGGGATGCTCCTCCTGCGGAAACAGGTCGAGGATGCGGCCGATGCAGCTCGACGCGCTGGCGGCGTGGATCGTGCCGAACACGAGATGCCCCGTCTCGGCGGCGTGGATCGCCGTCTTGAAGGTTTCCACGTCGCGGAGCTCGCCCACGAGGATGATGTCGGGATCCTCGCGGACGGCGTGCTTCATGCCGATCTCGAAATTCCGCACGTCGTTGCCGATCTCCCGCTGGTTGATCAGGCACTTGTCCTCGGTGAAGACGAATTCGATCGGGTCCTCGAGCGTGAGGATGTGCTTGCGGTAGTTGCGGTTGATGTAATTCAGCATCGAGCCGATCGTCGTGCTCTTGCCGGAGCCCGTCACGCCCGCGAGCAGCACCATGCCCTGGTCCAGCTTGCAGAGGTTCTCGATCGACGGGGGCAGGTAGAGCTTCTCGAAATCGGGGATGGTATTGTTGACGCGGCGGGCCACCAGGCCCCACGCCCCCTGCTGCGTGAGCATGTTGATGCGAAACCGCCACCGCACGCCGTCGACCATGCAGGTGTGCGCGAAGTCGGCCCCGCCGTCGGTGTCGAAGATCGCCCGCTGCCGCTCGTTCATGATCGGCCCGCAGAGCTTCTTCATCTGCTCGGCGTTGATCGGCGGATACTTGAGCGGCTGCAGCGAGCCCTTCACCCGCATGTAGGGCGGCTTGTCGACCTTGAGGTGGAGGTCGCTGCCGTTGAGCTTGACCATCGCCTCGAAGAGACGGTCGATCTCGAGGCCGCCCGGCTCGATCGGCACCGGGGCGGCGGCCACTGTCGGCGTCGGGGTGGCTGCCGCAGTCGAGGATCCAGACACGCCGCCGGCCGAAGCCGGCTCAGACGGGGCGGATGTGGGGTCGAGATTCGCCATGATTCGTCTCTGGATGCGTCCGGGAATCACCCGGGGGATGCGTCATATTCAGGGGACGGACGGGGATGCCCCGCCGCTGAAACAGTTCCTTCACCTCCCGGATCGTACACTCTCCGAAGTGGAAGATGCCAGCGGCGAGCGCCGCGTCCGCTCCCCCGACCGCGATCGCATCCGCCAGGTGCTCCGGCCGGCCCGCCCCGCCGCTGGCGACGACCGGAATCCCCACCGCCCGGCTGACCGCGGCCGTGATCTCGAGGTCGTAGCCGTCGCGAGTGCCGTCGCGATCCATGCAGGTCAGCACGATCTCTCCGGCTCCGAGCGACTCGACCCGTCGGGCCCAGGCCACCGCCTCCAGCCCCGTCGGCACCCGGCCCCCGTTGACGAAGACCTCCCAGATCTCGCGGCCGTCCCGCTCGACCCGCTTGGGATCGATGTTCACGACGGTCGCGCAGCTGCCGAGCCGGTCGGCCACCGCCGTGATCAGCTCCGGCGTCCGCACGGCCGACGAGTTGATGCTCACCTTCTCGGCGCCGGCATGGATGAGCCGCACGGCGTCGTCGAGCGTGCGGATGCCGCCCCCGACGGTGAACGGCATGAAGATGGTCTCCGACACCCGCCGCACCACGTCGAGCATGATGGCGCGGCCCTCGTGGCTGGCGGTGATGTCGAGGAACACCAGTTCGTCGGCCCCCTCCGCCTCGTAGCGGGCGGCCACCGCCACCGGATCTCCGGCGTCGACGAGATCGAGAAACCGCGTGCCCTTCACGACCCGCCCCCGTTCGACGTCGAGGCAGGGGATGATGCGTTTGGCGAGCATGGCAGCGTGTTCAGTTCGAGCGGACGATGCGGCCCTCGTCGGGGCTCGAGGCGGTGGCGTAGAGCTTCCTGGGAATCCGGCCGGCCAGCCAGGCCTGACGGCCCGCGAAGCAGGCGGCCCGCATTGCCTGCGCCATCCGCAGCGGCTCCGCAGCATGGGCGATGGCGGTGTTGAGCAGCACCCCGTCCACGCCCAACTCCATGGCCGCCGCCACGT
>JBIIYN010000227.1:0-6418 GCA_044346795.1 Pirellulales bacterium | reverse complement strand
CGAGGAGATCCTTGCGGACCGGATCGAGGCCCGCGTCGGCGGTGGCGCCACTGTCCCATCGCGGCGCTCCCCGCGTCAGCCGTGACGGCCAGATCGCCGCCCCGTCGCGGTATGCGACCACCATCGCGCCTTGGGCCCCCTGCCACCGAAACCACTCGGCCGCGTGGGTGCCGCCCGAGAGAAACGTCTTCCAATCGGTGAACGATCGGCCCGAGCCGGCAGCCGCCCGCTCGACCGCGCCGAACATCGAGAAATCGGGGGTTGGGAGGAAGGCATGCACGCGGCGACCGGGACCGATCGCCGCCGTCAGGCTTCCGCCGGCGCCGAGCGGGCGCGGCGGCAGCCGCGCCGGCCCCGCCGACACCCGCACGCGACCAAACACCGCCGGCCGCTGCGACGAAGGATTGGAGAGCAGGATCAGGGGATTGCGGGTGGTGGGCCAGAAGATGAAGGCATGACGCCGCAGCTTCGGAGTCGCTGCGGCTTCCGCAGCGACAGCCGTCTCGAAGCCTCCGCTCCAGCGGACCTCGACCGTGGCGGCCGCGGCATCGGCCTCGAGCACGGTCGCGCCGACGACCGCCCGCTGATCGTTCGGAAACTCCACCTCCACCAGGTGCGGCACTCCCGGCTGCACTCCCGCGACCACGATCCCCTCCCAGGCCGGCTCGGTGGCGGATCGCGCCGGCGGCAGCCGCAGCATCGGCCCCAGCACGTGCGCCTCGACGGTGGAATGGCCCGTGGCCAACAGCCCGCTCAGCTTCGGCACCATCGAAGACACCGAGGGCAACGACACCGCCGGAAGTGGCACGGCCGGCAGCTTTGGCATGGGCATGTTGGGCATGCTGGGCATGGGCACGCTGGGCAGCGGCATGGTGGGCATGGAGACTCTCGGCAGCGACATCGACGGCATCGGCAGGGCCGGCATCGGCACGTACGACATGCCGACACCGGGGAGTCTTCGCAGCCGCTCGTGCAGCCGCGGACTGCCCGGGTCGAGCTCGTAGACCACCTTCCACGCCTCGTCGCCTGCGCCGATCCCGGCATCTGCTGCGACATCGGCCACCGCCGCCACCTGCACCGTCCGCGTCGCGAGCGGCCGCGACCACCGCAGGCCGCCCCGCTCGACCGCCTCGAACTCGATGTCGTAGGCCGCCTCCCGGGCCGGCAACGGCACGTCGAAAAACACCCGGTCGTATGGCTGCAGCCGCGGTTCGCCAACCGCCGCGGCCGGTCCGGCGGCTTCCGCCAGCACGACCGACTGCACCGCGAGCGGATCTGGCTCGGCCGCGGCCTTGAGCCGCATCCGCAGTTCGACCATGCCCGCCCCCGGTGATCGTTTCGGCAGGAGCGGGTCGACGAACAGCCGCACAATCTCGCCCGGGCGAAACAGGGCCGAAGCGATCTCGCCGCCGGGAGCTGCGGCGCGGGAACTGAATGCCACCCGCAGCCCATCGCCCGGGGCGGCCTTGAGCATGAGCCGATTGCCGTCGCGATCGAGCGGCTGCTGGCGTGGATCGAGCACGAGGTCGGCGACCTCTGCCTCGACGACCGCGGCCGCCTGCTCGTTTCCGTCGGCGATCAGCCGCACCGCGATCTTCGCACCGCGCCAACGGAAAATCGTGAGCTCCACCCCGTCGGCGTTGCGGCGGCTCGGCTCGTGCACGACGATCGTGTCGCCAGTGGCGTGGGCGGTCGCGGCCGCATCGGCATCGGCACAGAGCGTCTGCCAGTCGAAGTGCTCCGCCGGGCGGAGATCTCCGTCGGCGGTGACCAGACGGATCGAGCCCGACCAGGCACGGGGCTTGCCGCCGCCCCAGGTCACCCTGATCGTGACGGGACGGTCGGGCGGCACCCCGTCCGGCGCGGCGAACAGGCCGGCTCCCCACGGCGCCGGAATCAGAAACAGCGCGATCAGCAGCGCGGCGGTGGCGGGAACAAGGATCGGCTTCGCGGGCACCATCCGGGGATGGTAGCGGGGCCCCGGCAGCGCAACCAAGCGGGATTTACCGCCAGAAAACCGGTTCCAATGCCCGCACTTCCGCACACGACGGCACTTGGGTCACGGCGTTCCTTCCGCAGGCGGCGGCCCCAGCCACGCACGATCCCGGTCGCCACGCAGGGCAGAGTCTGTCAGGGAGGTCAGCCGGTCGGCCACTTCGCCGCACCGGTCGGCCACGTCGGCCAGCTCGAAGGCGTCGTCGGGCTTGGCGAAAAGGCGGCACCGCTCAGCCGCCTGGCCATCGGGCGCCGGCTCCGCGGCATCGAGATCCGGTCGGACGAGCAGCCCGTGCCACGAGGGCGTGACGGTCGCGGCTCCGTCGCGGCCGACGGCGACCACGCGGTCGCGAACCGGCGCCGACCAATCGTCGAAGAGCCCGGCGAGGCTCGCGCCATGCCAGGGTGCCTCGGGGCCGATGGCGGCTGCCTGCGTCGCCTTGGCCTGCGGCTGCCGATGATGATCATCGAGCATCGCCTGCAGCGTCGCGCCCAGGTCGGCCGGCGTCACGAGCCCGCCGTGCCGCTGGGCCGCCATCCGGCCGGCCGCATCCACGAGGATCGACGGCACGTGGATCGATTCGCCGTAGGGAAGTTCTCTGCCGCCGGTTCCCACCCAACCGTGCAGCCCGAGCGGCAGACCACGCACCCCGACGACGAGCACCGCCCACGGCCGGACTCGAGTCTCTTTTTCTTCAACCCCGGACTCGGCCGTGGATCCGCCCTGCCCGACGGCCGCAAAGAGCCTGCCGAGCTGGCTGTCGAGGAGCGTCACCTGCCCCGCGAACACATGCCGCACGCCGACCACGAGATCCGGGTCGGTCCGCGCATCCACCGCAAACCCGGGCACGCCGGCCCCGCTCGGCGGCGGCGGATCCTCGGGATCGACGTAGCGCTCGCGGTATGACGGCGGCGCATCCCAGGCCACGCCCAGGCTGCCGACGTGGCACCACACGAGACGGTGCTCCCCAGCAGCGATCACGGCGACCGCCGCATCGACGAGCCTGGCGATGCAGGTGCCCGCCTCGTCCGCTTCCAACCGCTCCTTCGCGACCGCCTCGACGAGCCGCGGGGCGTCGCCGCCGGCCGACGCCGTCTCCAAGGCCATGCCAGCCGCGACCGTGGCGTCGTCCGTCACCACCGCCGCCCGCCAGCCCGCCGCCTTGGCGGCCCCGAAGAGCGACCGGCCCGCCGGATCCGCCGCCAGATCGCGGAGCGTGTCGCGGACCTCGAGCGACGGCGTGATCACGCGATCGAACACGATCCCCCGCGCCGCCAGCGCATCGAGGGCCGGGGTCGCCATCCAGGTCGCGCCGGAAAACGAAAGCATCCAGGCCGGCAGCCGATCGACGGTGACGACCAGCAGCCCGGCCGGCCGGTGCGGCGACGGACGTCCCTGCGTGGTCGCATGGAGTGGCTGGAGCTGAGTCATGACTCGAGATTGTCTGCCGGGCGGGCCGTTTCCGCCAGCGCGAGAGGTGTTGCCACGTCCGTGGTGGGTGTGCCACATTCTCAGGCCCGCCCCTTTCGGCCCGCGAGACACGCATGCCCTCCACGAACGGCCCCCGGCGCGGCTTCGCCACGCACCCGTCCGCCACCACCACCGGCATGCCGCCGGGGATTCCCTACATCGTCGGCAACGAGGCCGCGGAACGGTTTTCGTTCTACGGCATGAAGACGATCCTCGTCGTCTTCATGACCCAGTTCCTGCACTCCGCCGCCGGCGGGCCCGACTTCATGACCGAGCCCGAGTCGCGGGAGTGGATGCACCTGTTCGTGGCCAGCGCCTATTTCTTCCCGATCATCGGCGGCATCGTGGCCGACGCCTTCCTCGGCAAGTATCTCACGATCCTGCTCTTGTCGATCGTCTACTGCCTCGGGCACCTCTGCCTGGCTCTGATGGACCTTCCGGAGCCGCTCCTCGAGGCCACGCTCGCGCCGCGGGGCTGGCTGCTGGCCGGCCTAGCCCTCGTGGCGATCGGCTCCGGCGGCATCAAGCCCTGCGTGTCGGCCCACGTGGGCGACCAGTTCGGCCAGTCGAACCGCCACCTGCTCGAGCGCGTGTTCGGCTGGTTCTACTTCGCCATCAACTTCGGCTCGTTTTTTTCCACCCTCCTCACACCCTGGCTGCTCAAGAACCATGGCGCCGGCTGGGCCTTCGGCGTGCCCGGAATCCTGATGGCGGTGGCCACGCTCGTCTTCTGGCTCGGCCGGCACCGCTTCATCCACGTGCCGCCGCGGGGCCCGCGGTATTTCGCCGAGACGTTCGGGCCGGAGGGGCTCGCCGCCATCCTCAAGCTCGTGCCGCTCTATCTGCTCGTGGCCGTGTTCTGGTCGCTCTACGACCAGTCGGGCGGCGCGTGGGTGCAGCAGGCCCAGCAGATGAACCGCAGGTTTCTCGGTGTCGAGTGGCTCGAAAGCCAGATCCAGGCGGTCAATCCGCTGCTGGTGCTGGCGTTCATTCCGTTCTTCAGCCTCGTGGTCTATCCGGCCGTCGGCAGGCTGTTCACGCCCACGCCGCTCCGCAAAATTCTCGCCGGCTTCCTGCTCACGATCCTCGCCTTCGCGATCACGGCCCACGCCCAGCGGCTCATCGACGCCGAGGCGGCCCGCTTTCGACAGGTGATCGCCCCGGTGGCAGCCGCCGACCGGGTGGACCCCGCCGCGACGGAGGCCGCCATGAGGGAGGCGGGGCTCAACGCCCTTGCCGACACCTTTGCGCAGTCCGATACCTTTGCACAGGCCGATACGTTGACGCCGGGGGGCGACGGCCGCGTGGCGGCGATGGTGAGCGCCGGCCTGGCGGTGGAGCGGGATGGCACGCGGCTCTCCGCCCGCTGGCCTACGGTGGGCTGGCAGCTGCTTGCCTATGTCGTGATCACCGCCGCCGAGATCCTCGTCTCGATCACCTGCCTCGAATTCAGCTACACCCAGGCCCCACCGCAGATGAAGTCGCTCGTGATGAGCCTCTATCTGCTCAGCGTGTCGCTCGGCAACCTGTTTACGGCGCTCGTCAACTCCTTCGCCCAGGACGCGGCCGGCAATGCCCTGCTGGCGGGGGCGGCCTACTACTGGTTTTTCTGCGGCTGCATGGCCGTGGCCACGGTCCTCTTGCTGCCGCTGCTCTGGACCTACCGCCCCCGGGAATACCTGCAGGACGAGCCGTCGGGCTGACGATGCACACGCGGCCGACCGCGATGGTGGCGAAGCCACGGCGTCTGGTACGCTTTGAGCATCGCAGTCTGTGGCCGAGGATTTCGCCATGCAGTGCTCCCCATCGTCATCTCCGTCGCTCGCCCCGAGTGTCGGCAGGCGAAGGTTTCTCGCCGCCGCGGCGGCGGCGTGCGCCGCATCCCGCTCGTTGGCCGCCGATGCCCCAGCCCCCGCCGTCCCCAAGCCACCGCTGTTTCGCATTTCGCTCGCGCAGTGGTCGCTCCACCGCACCCTCTTCGCGGGGAAGCTCGACAACCTCGACTTCCCGCAGGCGGCGAAGCAGCAGTTCGGCATCTCGGCCGTCGAATACGTCAACCAGTTCTTCAAGGACAAGGCGAAGGATGCGGCCTACCTGGCCGACCTGGCCAAGCGGGCGGCCGACGAGGGCGTGACGAACGTCCTCATCATGTGCGACGGCCTCGGCAGCCTCGGCGATCCCGACGCGGCGGCCCGCACGAAGGCGATCGAGAACCACTTCCCGTGGGTCGAGGCGGCGAAGCGGCTCGGCTGCCACTCGATCCGGGTGAACGCCGCCAGCAAGGGCACGCCGGAGGAGCAGCAGAAGCTCGCGGCCGACGGGCTCGCCAGGCTCGCGAATTACGCCGCCCAGATGGAGATGGCGGTGATCGTGGAGAATCACGGCGGGCTATCGAGCAACGGCGAGTGGCTGTCGGGCGTGATGAAGCTCGTGGACAAGCCGAACTGCGGCACGCTGCCCGACTTCGGCAACTTCCACGACTACGACCGCTACCGGGGCGTGGAAGAACTGATGCCGTTCGCCAAGGGAGTCAGCGCCAAGAGCCACGAGTTCGACGCCGACGGCAACGAGGTCCGCACCGACTACCGGCGGATGATGAAGCTGGTAATGGACGCCGGCTACCGCGGCTGGGTCGGCATCGAGTACGAGGGCAAGGCCCTCTCGGAGCCGGAGGGAATCCTGGCCACGAAGAAGCTCCTCGAGCGAGTCCGGTCGGAACTGCAGGCCTGACGCCGTAGGGAGCACCCGTCCCCGGGTTTCCACCCGGGGCTTTTATTGATAGGCGGCGCAGCCGGGAACGGTCGTGCTACCCACGAATAGAAGCGCGGAACGGAAGCGACGGCACATGGTTGCGTCACCCAAGACGCCAGGCCCGGAGGGCCGGGTGAGCACCAGCCGACGGAGGTCGGCCAAGGCAAGGTCGGCACGATGCCGAGCCTTGCCGTGAAGACG
>JBIIYN010000411.1:0-2985 GCA_044346795.1 Pirellulales bacterium | reverse complement strand
CGCCGCCGCCCGCCGGCCGCCAGACCGCCAGACGCCGATCGTCGCCGGGCCGCCGGCCCGGCCCGCCTCCAGGGCGAGGGACGTCTGCGCACCGGCATCCCACGTCTGCCATTCCGCGGGATGCGCGGCCACGAGCGCGTCGAGCGTCTCGTGCGAACTATCCACGACGACCAGCGGCAGGGCGTCGATGTCGCCGACCATCCGCCGGGCCGCCGTGCCGAGCCCGCGGGCCTCCAGCAGCACCCGGTCGAGCCGTTCGCGGTCGCCCGCCGCCCACTGCGTGTCGAGCAGTCTGCGGATGTCGATGGTGTGGCGTTCCAACTCCGCGGCCGACGAGCCGGCCCGCGCGACGGGGCCCTCGAGCCCGGCCCGCAGCAGCCGCGCGCCGGCCACCTGCCACGGCTGCCAGGCGGGCTGCCCCGGCCGCGGGCTGCGGAGCGCCGGTTCGCGGGCGGCGGCATGGGTGAGCGGACCGAGCGAACGATGACACGAATAGCAGTCGAACTCGGCGAACTCGGGCCAGCGTCGCGGATGGCCGGCGGCCTCGGCTTCCCGCGCCCGCTCGGCGCGATCCGCGAGGAGGTCGGCGACCGCCGCGAGCGTGACGGCCTGCCCGACCGCCCACGAACGCGCCGTGAAGTCGGGCGCCGATTCCGCCTTGTCGAGCGGGCTCCAGTGCCTCGGCTCCAGCCGCTGGTAGGCGGCGAATTCGAAGAACAGCCGCGGGTGACCGGCCGCGATCATGTCGTGATTGACCTCGTGCGTCGCGTCGCCGACGTGACACCGGACACAGGTGGTCACTCTCGCCAGGGGCGTGCCCAGGTCGCGGTAGCCGAGCGCCGCGCGGTCCTCGCGCGACAATCCCCGCCACTCTGGCAGCATGTGGACCTGCTGCCAGTGGGTCGCGTCGCCGTGGCAGGCGGCACAGCCGACGCCGTCGGCCAGCACCTCCTGCGGCAGCCGCTCGTGGGACATGTCCTGAACGGAGTGGCAGACGAGGCACTGCTGCGCCCGGTGCGGCGGCCCGATGCCGAGGAGCCGCGCCATCCGCACCGACCGTTCCTCATGCAACGCTTCGTAGGCATGGGCATGGCGGTCGTGCGCCGCCCAGATCGTGGCGGCGAACGTCTGCACGGCATGGTTGCCCGCCGGCGGTCCTCCGTGGCAGCTCACCGTCGCGCACGACGCGGCCCCCAGCGCCGTCACCACCGGCCCTGGCACCATGCCCGCATACGACTCGGGCGCCGGGCCGGCCGGCCCACATGCTCCGCATGGCCCCGCCGGTGTCGGTACGGCAGCGGCGGCATCGGACGGCACCGCGGGCACCGCTTCCGGGGCGGCCCCCACGGACTCGTATGGACCGCGATCGCGAACCGCCGCGCCGGCCGTGTGGCCGTGCGCCACCGCCAACGCCGCCGCGCACGCGATTGCCCAGCCGCGCTGGTTCATCCCTCTCATGCCGCCGCACCTCCTGCCCTTCTCTGGTCGGCGGTTCCATGCCGGCGAGTGGAGCCGTGGGGAACGCCCGGCTGCCATCCCGATATTCCGCGGGGTTTCCCACGCCGGGTCGCCCCACGGACGGGCAGGAGGCCCGGACGGCACTCCTGCGCTTTGAAGACAGTCGCACAGGTCATTACATTCTTAGGGCTTGTGACGCTTGGAGGCCGTCCGACGGTCGCACCGGCCTGCGGGGCCATCTCACCGGCATGGCTCATGGGCGTGGCAGGGATTCGGAGGCGCGAGTGATCATCGGTGGCAGGACGTGGCCGAAAGACCGACGGTGGATCATCGCCATCACCATCGCCACGCTGGCGACGGCGGCTGCCTATGTCGCGGAATGGTCTGCCGAGGGGCGGATGCCCGGCGGCAGCAGTCGCACCGGCCTCGTGGCCGGGATCGCGGGCGGCCTGATCATCGTCTTCGAACTGCTGCTCTGGCCACGGAAAAGGGTCCGCTCGTGGCGGCTGGGTTCGGCGCAGTCATGGCTGCGGGCGCACATCTGGCTCGGCGTCCTGGCGCTGCCGCTCGTGCTCATGCACGCCCGGCTGCTGTTCATCGGCGGTCTGCTCAACTGGGCCCTCATGACGCTGTTCCTGCTCGTCATCGCCAGCGGCGTCTGGGGGCTCGTGATGCAGCAATACCTGCCGCGGACCCTGCTCGAGGACGTGCCCGCCGAGACCATCCACGACCAGATCGATCACGTTGCCCGCCAGCAGTGCCACGAAACGGAGAAGCTGGTCGATGCCCTCTGCGAACGCGACCCGCTCCACGGCCATGCAGACCATGCCGAGACAGGCGCGGCAGACGACACCGCAGACGACGACGAACATGCGGTCGTCACCGGATTCCGCTCGATGACCGGCATCCAGGGCAAGGTGGTGGAAACGCTCGCGATCTACGCGGCGATTCCGGGGACGCTGCCGATCCGCCGCAGCTTCTTCGCCGAGATCCGCCCCTACCTGCTCGACGGGCGGGCTGCGGGTGCCGCCCTCGCCCAGCCCCAGGCCGCCGCGCGGATGTTCGCGAAGTTGCGCTCGGTCAGCCCCGCGGCCGCGGCCGATCTCATCGACCGGCTCGAGCAGGCCTGCGAGCGGCGGCGGCAATTCGACCTGCAGAAGCGACTGCACTGGTGGCTGCACGCGTGGCTGCTGGTGCACGTGCCGTTGTCGGTCGCCCTCGGCGTGCTGCTGGCGATCCATGTTCCCGTCGCGCTATGGTATTGGTGAGCGATGCCCGACCCCGTCGAATCAACCCCGCAGCGACAGACTTCCCGCGGCAAGGTGTCGCGGATCGATCGCTCGTATTTCCACCGTCCCAACCGTCTTCAGCTCACCCGCCGCTGGCTGACCTTCGCCTGCCTCGGGCTCGGCATCGCCTGGGCCGCCTGGGGCGCGTTCGACGTGCCGTTGCACCACTCCCCGGGCCCGGTGGCCGCCGTGCACGCCAAGTGGGAAAACGACTGCAACGCCTGCCACGTGCCCTTTT
>JBIIYN010000380.1:0-3451 GCA_044346795.1 Pirellulales bacterium | reverse complement strand
GCCTGCCACCGCGGGCCGGCCCACCATCCCCTGCAGGTGGCCGCCGAGGTGGGCTCGTGCGCGTCGTGTCACGTCGACCATCGCGGCCGCGGTGCGGACATCTCGCGGGTCGCCGATCGGACATGCACAGCCTGCCACGCCGACATCGCCGCCCACCGGATCGTCGATGTGGCCGTGCCGCCCGCCACGGTCACGTCTCCGATCACGCGGTTCGACGATGAACACCATCCCGCCTTCGCAGGGCTTGCTGCGGATCCGGGCCGGCTCAAGTTTTCGCACGGCCGCCACATGCGGGCCGGCCTGACCTTCGGGCCGCCATCCACGGAGGCCGGCGCCGCGCGGGCGTTCACCTACGGGATGCTCGCGGCCGCCGACCGTCAGCGGTACCAGCCCACGGCGGCAGGAGCAGACGATCTCGTGCAGCTGTCGTGCGCGTCCTGCCACGAGTTCGGCTCCTCCCTGCCGCCGGACGCGGTGCGGGCGCTGCCCGCCGCCCTCGCCGGCAGCCCGCCGGGAGCCTACGCCCTGCCGGTCGAATTTGAACGGCATTGCGCGGCCTGCCACCAACTGCCCTTCGAGGGTCTCGCGGTCCAGCCGGCAGCCGGCGCCGACCTGGTGATGGTCAAGCCGGACTCGCTCCTCCCACACGGCCTCGACGCCGCGGGGATGGCCCGGTTTCTCGAGTCACGCTATCTGCAGGAGGCCCTCGCGGACGATCCCTCGCCGCTTGACGAGCCGCTCGTGCGCCGCCCACTCCCGGCGGCGCGGCCGGCGGAGGCCGCCGCCTCCAAGGTGCGATCCGTCGTCGAAGCCCAAGTCGGCCGGGCCCTCGCCTTCACCCGCGGGACGTGTGAAAAGTGCCATGAGACCGTTGACAAGCCCGTCCCCGAGGCGGCGCACCTGCTGGCAGCCGGAACGGACGATCGTGCCAGGCTGCCCTGGTTCGAGACCGAGCCGACCCGCGTTCCCGTCATCTGGCTGACAAAGGCCCGATTCGACCACGGACCACATCGGGCCTACGACTGCCTGGAGTGCCACGCCGCGGCCGCCCCCGACGCTGGCGGCGGCCAGGTTGCCACGCTCCCCGTCGGCTCGCCACTGGACAACGGCATCGTCATGATTTCCGGCCGCGAATCGTGCACGGCGTGCCACGCACCGCCGGGCCACGACCGCTTCACCGACAAGCCGACCGGTGGCGCTCGGTTCGACTGCGTCGAGTGCCACGGCTATCACGGGCTCGGCCCGCATCAGGCTCTTCCCGCCGTCCCTGTAGGCGGCGTTGCCGCCGGATCGCCGCCAGGAGCGCTGACGCATGCCCGCCCCCAGTGACCGCGGCCGGTGGCGGCAGCCGGGCACACCGCCTGCCTGCGGGCTCGACTCCCCGACTCTGCCGTCCGCGGCGGCGCTGGCGTTGGTGGCGGCGATCGCCGTCGTGGGTGCCGCATGCCGGCGCGACGCCGCTGAGCACTCCCCAGCCGGGAGCAGTGTCATGGCCGCGGCCAGTCCCAGCCGGACGGTGCAGCCGCCACGGACCCTGCTGGGCGCCGGCAGCTGCACGTCGTCGGGCTGCCACGCGGCCGCGGTGGAAGGCCATGCGGCCTGGCAGAGCAGCTACACGGTCTGGTCGGCTCGTGATCCCCACGCGCGGGCCGAACGGGTGCTCCACGAACCGCTGGCGGAGCAGATCGTCTCGCTGCTCTCCGTCCGCGATCCCTCCCGGGGCAAGGTGCCGGCTCACGAACACACCGCCTGCATCGGCTGCCACGCGACCGGCCGCGGCCCGCTCGCTCACGAGGGGGTAAGCTGCGAATCGTGCCACGGTCCGGCCGGTGACTGGCTCGTGGCCCACACCCTGCCCGGCTGGCGGGCGACGGGCAACTCGCTCGGCATGGTGGATCTGGCCGATCCGTTCATCTGCGGGCAGCAGTGCGCGGGCTGCCACGTCGGCGGTCCTCCCACGGCCGACGGCCTGCCGCGGGAGGTGAGCCACGACCTGATCGCCGCGGGCCACCCCCGCCTCGCCTTCGAACTCCGTTCCTTCAAGCAGGCCGAGCCGCCCCACTGGCGGGATCGCTTCGCGACGCGCGCAGCGCAAGGTGCAGAGGCCGGTGCGACCGCTCCGCAACTGGACCCGCTCGACGAATGGGCGCTGGGCCGGCTCGGCGCGCTGCACGTGTTCGTCGACCAGATCGCCAGGCAGTCCGACGCCTCCACGCGACCGCGGCCCGGTGCGACCGCCGACACCTGGCCCGAGTTCACGGCCTTCGACTGCTACGGCTGCCATCGGCCGCCGGTGGCGGCCGGCGACCGCGGCGGCGACGCCCGCGATCGATCGGGGCCGCCGCCTGGCACGCCACGGCTCGAACCACTGCACTGGGCCCTGCTCGATCTCGTCGCTCCTCCCGACGCGGCGGCGCGGCTGGCCGCCTTTCGCACCGGCATGGAAAGCCGCTGGTGGGAGCGGCCCGACGCGGCGACGATCGAAGCATGCCTCGCTGCGATCGACGCCGCTCGGGCCCACGTGCATCCCGCGCTCGAGTCGCCGTCCTCCGGGGCCTTGGCCCGTCGGGTGGTCGCGACGGTCGATCCCGCGACGTGGGACGAGGCGGCCGCGGCCCACGCGGCCCTCGAGGCGATGGCCGACCGCGCCGCCGCCCGCGGCGTGCCGCCGGACACGCTCGGCCCCGCCCGCAGCCGCCTGGAAATGCTCCGCGGGCTGCTGGAATTCCCGGCGTCGGGCGCCGGCCGCCCGGAGCGGTTCGACAGCCCGCACGGCTATGACGCCAAGGCCGTCGCCACCGAACTCGACGCGATCGCCACCGCCCTCGAGGCGGTGCGGTAAATCGCCAGGGCTCGCGCCCGTGCTGATTGAAGCCGATGAAGTGGCGTGTCGGTTGTGGCCCCGTCCCGTCGCTCGCGCTCCGGGCTTTTATGCGACGGTGGCGCGGCTGTTGCTGGTTGCGCCCCGTTTGAAGAGAGCCCCGAGTGGCAACCCGGGGACGGGTCCACAAAGCACTTCCGCACTAACCCACACCCGCCGTGCGGCGGCTCGACACGATCCTGAGCAGCTCCTGGCCGCTCATGCGGAAGGCGGCGTCGTGCGGGCAGGCGTAG
This sequence comes from Pirellulales bacterium, assembly GCA_044346795.1. GTDB lineage: Bacteria > Planctomycetota > Planctomycetia > Pirellulales > UBA1268 > CAMCQY01. The sequence continues at coordinate 337 of JBIIYN010000380.1, read as the reverse complement.
ACGCAGCTGGGGTCGTCCTCCGGCCCCACCAGGTCGCGGCACAGGTCGCACGTGGTCGCCACGCGGCCCTGCTCACCGCCGTCCGGATCGAGCTGGTGCATCGAGATGTTGCCGTAGGGGCAGTTGGTGGAGCAGAGCCCGCAGCCGATGCAGTGATCCTCGATCACGATCTCGACCGCGCCGGGATGATTCTCCCGTGGCTTGCGGTGGATGGCGTCGACGGGACAGCCGACGAGGCAGTAGGGATCGAGGCAGGACCGGCACGAACTGGCCACGAGATAGTTCTCGAACCGCAGGCCCTCGCGGATCAGCCGCGTCACCCCCTCGTGCGTGTCGG
>JBIIYN010000226.1:0-6490 GCA_044346795.1 Pirellulales bacterium | reverse complement strand
CGAGGCGTCACCTCTTATACGACCTCTTTGGCTTTTTCGGTGCTTGACCCTCTTGGGCATCAGCGCCATCGCCGCTCTCCTCGTACATGCCTTGATTGACCCACACCTGCACTCCGATGTGCCCCTGCGCCGTGGGTGCCTCGCAGAATCCGTAATCGATCTTCGCCCGCAGCGTTGAAAGCGGCATCGAGCCGGCGATCGCCTTCTCGCACCGCGACATCTCCGCCCCGCCAAGCCGACCGGACAATTGAATTTTCACGCCCTTCGCGCCCGCATCCATGGTGGTGTCGAGGGCCCGCTTGAGCGTCCGCCGGAAGGCGGCCCGCTTCGTGAGCTGGTCGCAGATGTCCTCGGCGATGAGCTGGGCCTGGATCTCGGGGCGACCGACCTCCTCGACCTTCAGGTTCACCCTGCGGCCCAGGAGCTCCTGGAGTTCATCCTGCAGGCGATCGGCCTCCTGGCCCTTGCGGCCCAGGATCACACCCGGTCGCGCCGAATGGACGATCACCTTTACCTCGTCGCGGGTCCGCTCGATCTCCACCTTCGGGATGGCAGCCGCGCGATGCTTCGTCTTGAGGTAGCGGCGCACCTTGAAATCCTCGAGCAACAGCTCGCGAAAATCCTTCTTGGCGGCATACCAACGGCTCTTCCACGGCTCGGTGATGCCGGTGCGGAATCCGACTGGATTGACTTTCTGGCCCATGATTCGCCTTTTTCTCTGTTCGGCTTCTCGTTCGTTCCCGTGCTCCGCTCTCGCGAATCGCGGTGCGTTCTTACTCGGCGTTCCTACTCGGCCGCCTCGACGATCCTCGAATCGAGCGCCACCTTGATGTGCGACATCCGACGCTTGATGCCGAAGGCCATGCCACGGGCCCGGGGACGGATCCGCTTGAACATCGGCCCCTGGTCGATGCGGGCGTCCACGACCACGAGATCGTCGAGTCCGGCCACCTGCTTGTGCTCCGCGTTGCCCAAGGCGCTCTTGATGACCTTCTCGAGCATCCTGGCACCGCGGTGCGGTTGGAACTTGAGGATGTCGAGCGCCTCGTCGGCGAACTTGCCCCGCACGAGGTTGGCCAGGTGGCGGACCTTGCGGGGGCTGATGCGGGCGTATTTGTGGGTCGCTGTGTATGGCATGGGTCACCTCTGTCCGCTGGCTGTCACTTGCCCGCGCCGGGGGCTGCTGCTTCCTTCACCTTGCCGCCGTGGCCGCGGAACGTCCGCGTCGGGGAGAATTCTCCGAGCTTGTGCCCGACCATGTCCTCGGTGACGAACACCTTCAGATGCTGCTTGCCGTTGTGGACCATGAACGTGAGGCCGATGAACTCCGGCACGATGGTGCACGACCGCGACCAGGTCTTGATGGGATCCCGCTTGCCCGAGGCGAGTTGCGCCTCCACCTTCTCGAACACGCGAGGATCGATGTAGGGGCCTTTCTTGGAACTACGACCCATGGCTGCTGGATTCCATCGTGAGTGGTTGCGAGACCCGCCGGCCAGCGACTGGCTGCGAAGGCCTCATGGCTATCTGGATCGAACGCTGAATCGAAAAAATACGGAACTGGATCAAGAATGCGGAACTGGATTATCTGAGCTTCAACTGACCGTATCGGCGACTCTTCCGGCGGCGCAGGATCGCAGCCCCCGACGGCTTCCGCGGCTTCCGGGTGCCGCCACCCTTCGAACTCTTGCCGGTCGGACTGACCGGGTGGCGACCACCCTTCGTGCGGCCCTCACCACCACCGTGCGGATGGTCGATCGGGTTCATCGCCGTGCCGCGGACGGTGGGCCGGATGCCCATCCACCGCTTGCGGCCCGCCTTGCCGAGCACCACGTTCATGTGCTCGGCGTTGCCGATGGCGCCGATCGTGGCACGGCAGGCGGCCGGCACGCGACGGATTTCGCCGGAAGGCAGCGTGAGCTGGGCCCACTGCGCCTCGCGGGCCACGAGCACGGCCGACGAACCGGCCGACCGGCACAGGCGGCCACCGCGGCCGGCCTGCAACTCGATGTTGTGGATCTGCATGCCCAGCGGAATCGCCGACATCGGCAGGCAGTTGCCCACCTCGGGTGCCGCCGCTTCGCCGCTCTGCACCGTCGCCCCGACCTTGAGCCCCTCCGGCGCGAGAATGAAACGCTTCTCGCCGTCGGCGTAGTGAACCAGCGCGATGCGGCAGGTGCGGTTCGGATCGTACTGGATCGACTCGATCCGCCCCGGGACGCCGTCCTTGTTGCGACGGAAGTCGATCAGCCGGTAGTGCTGCATGTGGCCGCCGCCACGGTGCCGCGCGGTGATCTTCCCCTGGTTGTTGCGGCCGCCCTTCTTCTTCTTCCGCAGGCGGAGCTGCTTCGGCGCAGCCGCACCGGGCGTCAGTTCGGCGAAGTCCGACACGCTCGCGTTGCGGCGGCCGGGACTGGTCGGATTGTAGGTGCGAATACCCATGGGAGTGCGACTGCTTTCAGAACAGATTGATCTTGGAATCCGGCTTCAGGGTGACGACCGCCTTCTTCCAGGCCTTCGTGCTGGTGCGCCTCATGCGGCTGCGACGCATCTTGCCGACACGATTCTGGACGGCGACCTTCTCCACCTTGACGTTGAACAACTCCTCGACGGCGCGGCGGATGTCTGCCTTGGTGGCCTCGGTCACCACCTCGAACGTGTAGGCGTTGTGCCGGGTCGCGCGGTGCATCCCCTTCTCCGTCACCAACGGACGAAGGATGACGTGGTGCGGAGCGAGCCGCGGGGTGAACGCCGGCGGTGGTGGGACTGGAACGGCCATGGATCACTTCTCCTTCTTCGCCGACCGACCGGCTGGCTTGCGGCCCTCGGCACGCTTCGCCGCAACCGGCTTGTCGGCCTTCGCCGCCCCGCGACGGGCGGCAGGCTTCTTGGCGGCGGCCGACTTCCCGGCAGCAGCCTTTTCGGCGGACAGCTTGGCGACCGACGCCCGAAAAGCGTCGATGGCGGCCTTCGTCATGAGCACCGCACGCGGCTGCAGCAAGGACCAGGCATTGAGGTCGGACACCGGCGAGACCGACACGCCGTCGATGTTTCGCGCACTCTTCCAGAGGGCGTCGTCGTGCTTCGCCGGAGCGACCAGCACGGTCTTCTCGGCGATGCCGAGCGACTTGAGCAGCTTCGCCACGACGGCCGTCTTCGGCGAACCGAGCTCCAGCCCGTCGACGAGCTTCACCTCGTCGTCGGCGAGCCGGGCAGCCAGGGCCATCCGCGTCGCCGCCCGCAGCGCCTTCTTGGGCATCCGCCAGCCGAAATCACGGGGCCGCTTGGCGAAGATGTGGCCGCCGCCGCGGCGGGTGCCACTGCGCCGCGCACCGGCACGGGCATTGCCCGTGCCCTTCTGGCGATAGAGCTTTTTCGTGGAGCCGGCCACCTCGCCGCGATTCTTCGTGCGGAAGGTGCCCTGCCGCTGGTTCGCCTGGTACATGACCACGGCGTCGTGCAACAGCTGCTTGTTCACGGCGGGAGCCAACTCGGCGGGATCGATCTCGTAGGAGCCGACCTGCTTCCCGGAAATGTCGTATACGGCAAGATTCACTTGGCACCCGCCTTCTTCTTGGCGCCACCAGCGGGAGCCGGCCCACCGCGACGCTTCACCTTGTTGGTCTGCCGCACCACCACGTAACCGCCATTGGGGCCGGGCACCGCCCCGCGGACGAGCAGCAGATTGTTCTCTGCGTCGATCCGCACGAGCTTGACGTTCCGCATCGTGGACCGCTCGTTGCCGAACCTCCCCGCCATCCGCTTGCCCTTGAAGACACGCGCCGGCGAGGTGTTCATGCTCGTGCCGCCCTGATGGCGATGCACCTTCTTGACACCGTGGCTGGCACGCTGGCCGCTGAAGCCGTGCCGCTTCATGACACCGGCGGTGCCGCGCCCCTTGGTGGTGCCCACGATGTCGACGGCCTCGACGCCCTCGAAGAGGCCGACCGTAAGCACGTGCCCGACCTCGACCCCCTCGTAGACGCCCCGCAATTCGCGGACGAACCGCTTCGGCTCGCAGTCGGCCTTCGGCCCGGCGGCGACACCGGCCTCGGCCGCACGCTTCGCGCGGCGGCTGTCGAGTTTCGCCACGTGGCCGCGAACGGCGCGGCTGGCCAGCCGACGGGGCTTGTCGAGAAAGCCGACCTGGACGGCGGCATAGCCGTCGCGATCGACCGACCGCACCTGCGTCACCGCACACGGCCCGGCTTCGATCACGGTGACCGGCACCACGGCACCATTGGCATCGAACACCTGCGTCATGCCGACCTTGCGGCCAAGGAGGGCCTTGCGGCCGGCGGAATCAGCCTTCGTTGCTGCAGCCATATGATGCATCGCCATCGAGACGGCATTCCGATCAGCCAGGGGCGGCGACGCCACTGACTCCGAATTCATCTCGCGATCACGCTCGAAGCCGTTGGCTGCGGGAGCACCCGGGCGAAATCCGCCCGAGCCTTACCCACAACGCCTTCCAAGCATGCCGTGTCGTGCGCTCCTGAATGGTGAGAGGTGTGCGGTGGTAAACGATTGAAAAGTTTGAACGGAAACCCGGGAGACGACCGATCGCCACGCAGGTGGCTACCTTGACGACGCCTTGATCTTGATGTCGACGCCGGCGGGCAGGCTCAGTTTGTTGAGGGCCTCGATCGTCTTCGCGGTCGCCTGGACGATGTCGATCACCCTCTTGTGCGTGCGGATTTCGTACTGCTGCCTGGCCTTCTTGTCGATGTGCGGGCTCGAGAGCACCGTGTAACGCTCGATCCGCGTCGGCAGCGGAATCGGGCCGTGCACCTCGGAGTTGGTCCGCTTCGCGGTGTCGACGATCTCCGCGGCGCTCTGATCGAGCACGACGTGGTCGTAGGCCTCCATGCGAATCCGGATGATTTCTTGTGTCGGACCAGCCACGAAAAAACTCCAATCGGCACGGACGAGGGCGGAGAAACGGACGGCACAAACAGGCGAAACAGCGGTCAAAACGGACGATTCGGCGGCAGCTCATCGCAGGCCCGCACAGGCTTGGACGCCCGGCAGCACTGGAGAAAAGCCTCCGAAAAGGCTTTTTTCTGCGTCCTCGACCCACGGCCGGAAGGCACCACGGGGGGACGCTGCGGCTGAAGGCACGAATCTATGGTCGCCCCTGCCCCGTGTCAACACACTGCATTTCCGCGGCCGATTCGGACCAGGATTCAACATTCCCTACACGAACGCTTCCGCGGTTTCGGCGGGGGCGGGGCCGTATTTCAGGGGGGCCATCGTGAAGCTGGCCCGCCCCTGGCTCACGCTCCGCACCGCCGCGGAATAGCCGAACATGCTCGCCAGCGGCGCCTCGGCCGTCAGCACGTTCACCCCGCCCCGGATTTCGGTGTCGGTGATGATCGCCCGCCGCTGTTGGAGATCGTTGATCACGTCCCCCAGGTGTTCTTCCGGCACGCTCACCTCCACCCGCATGACCGGCTCCAGCAGCACGGTGCCGGCCTCGTTCAGCATCCGCTCGACGGCGTCGGCCGCGGCCATCCGGATCGCCACGTCCGTAGGCGGCGGCTCGGGAAGCGGGCTTTCGAGGACGACGATCCGCACCGCCCACAGCGGGCAGCCCTTCAGCCCCCCACGTTCGGCGCTCTCGCGGACCGACTGCGTCATGAGCCCGGCGATCGCCGCCGCCGCCTCGTGCTGCGGAAACCAGCCCTGCTCCACGACGGTGGCGGCCTGCTCGGTGGTCGGCTCGGCTCGGATCGTGACCGTGGCCGCGAGCGTCTGGCCGGCCACCTGGCGGTTGACCTGCCCGGTCACGGTGACGGCCCGGGCGAGGGTCTCCTTGTAGCTGACCCGCGGCTTGTGCACGCGGCACCGCAGGTTGAAATCCCGCTCGAGCCGGTGGCGGATCACCTCCAGGTGAAGCTCGCCCATTCCGGAGATCAGCGTCTGGCCGGTCTCCTCGCTTTCCACGGCCCGAAACGTCGGATCCTGTCGCTTCATCATCTCGAGCACGTCGGCGAGCTTTTTCCGTTCGAGGCTGGTTTCCGGCTCGATCGCCATCGAGATCACCGTCTCCGGAAACTCGATCTGCTCGAGCAGGATCGGCTCGCCGGCGTCGCAGAGCGTGTCGCCGGTGATGCTCGCCCGGGGGCCGATCACGCCCACGATGTCCCCCGCCTCGGCCTGCTCGATCTGCTCCCGGCGATCGGCCTGCACGTGCCACAACTGGGCGACGTTTTCCTTCTTCTGCCGCAACGGGTTCCACACGCGGCTGCCCGCCTTGAGCGTGCCGGAATAGACCCGCACGAACGACAGGTCGCCATGCTTCTCGGCCACGATCTTGAAGACCAGCCCGCAGAACGGCGCCTTGGGGTCGGCCTTGCGGATGATCACCGCCGGCGGCGCGGCGGCCTTCTTGCCGGCGGCGTGATTGGATGGATCGACGCCCTCGACCGGCGGCACGTCGGCCGGGCTGGGCAGGTACCACGCCACCGCGTCGAGCACCGGCTGCACG
>JBIIYN010000225.1:0-6495 GCA_044346795.1 Pirellulales bacterium | reverse complement strand
GGCTGCGCTGATCCACGGCCGGCAGCTGGCCGGTCGGGCCGCGCTCGATCTGACCCCGCTCCTTGATGCCCGCAAGCTGCCGGTGCCATCCTACGACGTGCCCGCGAGCGTGCCGACGGTGGCCCAGGGCCTCAAGAAGGGGAACCGGTGGGTGGTGAGCGCCTCGGGGGGCGTCATCTTCCAGCCCTGGAGTTTCGCGGCGAACACGGCCGAGTCCACCGACGTCGCCGCGTCCCGCACGACCGCGCTGGCCGCCCGCCCCGCCGACGGCTGCTGGTGGGAGTGAGGTTGGAGGGGAATGGTGGGCGTTTTTTTGCCCCCGTCCCGTCGCTCCCGCTCCGGGCTTTTATGGGAACGAGCAAGACCTTGTTCATAAAAGCCCCGGGTGTTAACCCGAGGATGCCGTAATTCACGTCGGTGCGGCCCAGGTGATCCTGGCGAGGGATGCCGCGGCGACGGGAAAGTGCGGGTCCACCCAGCCCGCCTCTGCCAGGGCCGACACGGGCTCGACGGCGTCGGGGCAGGGGAGGGGAGGCGCGCTCTTGGCCAACAGGAGGCTGCCTGAGTGCGTGGCCGCGACCAGCGCCGCGATCGAGTCGCTCGTCGCGTCCCAGGCCGCTGGCAGGTGACCGGCCCGCGATCCCAGCGCCAGCCACCCCGGCACGTCGAGCACCGCCGCGGCACCGTCGCCGGGCGGCACCGCCACCAGCGGCAGGTCGACGGCCGCGGCCGCGAGCCGCGCCGTCAAACGCATCGCGTCGATGGCCAGGGCGTGCATGAGACGTGGCTCCTGCGGCGCGGCCCGGTCGAGTGCCCGCAGCCCATCCACGACGGCACCACCGCCCACCACCAGGCAACAGGCGGCCGGTCGTCGGGCCGTCACGAGCACTTTCAAGAGTCGCGGCCAGTCCGGCCGGGAGAGCAGGCTGCCGCCGAACTTGAGCACCACGAGCGACGGCGCGGTCGCCTCTTCGCGTGGCTCGCGGAGGGTGCCGCCTTGCCAGCCTTCGGCCGGCCGCCGGGGTCCGAACTCAGGGCGAAAGCCGGTCATGCGATTTCACCCCGGGCGATCAGGGCCACGGCCTGCGCCGGGGCCGCACGCGAGACGTCCGCGCCGAGCAGATCGGGCAGCGAGACGAGCCTCGCCGACCAGCCAAGGTGCACGAGCGCCCGCCGGGCCAGGCAGCCGCCGTGGCCGGAGAGTACGATCGTCGCGGGCTGCCAGCCGCAGGAGGCCGCCACGCGGCCGAGCGCCCGCGCCACCTGCCTGGCCTGGCGGGCGGCGCACCATGCCGCCATCGCCATCGCCTCGTCCTCTGTGACCTGTTCCGGATCGGCCAGAAGCATCCGGGCCAGCCGGCCTCTCGCCGCCGCCCGGGTGGCCGGGCCGCCGTCGGCCGTGTGGGTGGCGGCGGGATCCTCGGGGATTGCTCCCAGCAACAACCAGGCGTCGAGCGACTCGGCGAAGCGTTCGCTCGCCACCGGATGCAGCCGCCCCCGCCAGGGCAACGCCCGCACCAGCGCCGCGATCGGTGTTCGTTCCACGCCCGTGTAGACGAGTTCGCCGGTGTCGAGCCGGGCGAGGTCGTCCAGACCCTTGGCCGCGGGCTTCTGGTCTTGCAGCGGCACGATGTCGGTGGTCGTCGAGCCGACGTCGATCACGAAGGCCCGGTCGTCGCCGGTCACCGAGGCGGCAAGGCGGGCGACCGCGTGCCAGTTGGACGCCGCGGCCGAGAGCGGACGGGCGACGGCCTCCTCGGGCGGCACGATCGTGCCGTCCACGAGATAGATGCCCACCGTGCAGCCGGGGGCCGCGGCGATGGCCACCGCCGCGCAGACCGCCGCCACGATGTCGGCGACGCCCTCCCGGCGCGAGGCATAGCAGTCGGCGATTTCGCCGGTCATCGTGGCCACGACGCGGCCCGGGCGGCGGGGCGACATGATCCGCGCGAGGGTCGCGGGCAGGTCCCCGCGGCGCTGCCAGAGCGGAAACGGCTCGCTGTGCACCCAGCCGCGGCCGTCGGCCGCCTTGATGTTCGCGCCGCCGATGTCGAAGGCGAGCACCTCGGCTGACGTGTCGCGAACCATGGCACCCTGCCGCCCTGACAGGCGGATGCGCTCCTACGGATAGGTTGCGGCGAGCCGCTGGAGGGCCGCGATGCCCCGGTCGAGCATGCGGTCGCTGACCGTGTAGGCGATCCGAAAGTGGGTGTCGGCGGCGCCGAACACATTGCCCGGCACGACGAGCAGTTTTTCCCTCTCCACGGCCCGTTCGGCGAAGGCGCTCCCGGAGCCGCCCGGAGCCTCGGGGTAGAGGTAGAACGCGCCCCCCGGCTGCACGAAGCGGAAATGACCCTCGAGCCCCGCGATCAGCCGGTCTCGCTTGCGGCGGCACTCGGCCAGCGGCTGATCCATCGGGCTGTCGAGCGCGGCGAGCGCCGCCCACTGCCCCACCTGCGGGGCGCAGACGAAGGTGTATTGCTGGAGCATCGTGCAGGCGTCCACGACGGCCTTCGGCCCGTGCACCCAGCCCACCCGCCAGCCGGTCATGGCATGCGATTTCGAGAACCCGTCGATCACCACCACCGACTCGGAGTGCAGGGCAGGGGAGGCGAAGGCCGCGTCATAGCAATACGAACGGTACAGTTCGTCGCTGATCAGCGTGATGCCGTGGCTCTCCGCGAGCCGTGCCAGGTCGCGGACCGTGTCGGCATCGACCACCACGCCGGTCGGGTTGGCCGGCGTGTTCAGGAGGATCACACGGGTCGCCGGCGAGATGGCGGCCGCGACCCGATCGAGGTCGATGCGGAACGTCGGCGAGGTGTCGATCACCACGCACCGACCGCCGAGGAACTCGACGAGCGGGCGGTACATCACGAACGCCGGCTCGAAGAGGATGACCTCGTCGCCCGGATCGACCAGTGCCATCAGCGCGAGCACGAGGGCTCCGCTCGAACCGCTCGTCACGCAGAGCCGCCGCTCCGGCTGACCCACCTCCTGCCGCACCCGCTCCTCGAGCCGCTCACGCAGGCTGGCGATGCCCTGCGTGGGCGTGTAGCCGTTTTTCCCCGAGTCGATGGCCTCCCTGGCCGCCGCGCGGGCCGCCGGGGGCATCTCGAAGTCTGGCTGGCCGATCGACAGGTTGATCGGATCGTCGAGCCGGGCCGCCAGATCGAAGACCTTGCGAATTCCGGAGGAATCGAAGGCTCCCGCCCGTTTCGAGATGACGCCGCCCGCAGCCCGGCGAAGAATCGGTGCACCCAAGGCGGCGTCAGCCCGCTTTCTTGAAGATCGCGTCCAATTGCTCGCCGAGCTTCTCGCCCCGGGCGTTGAGCGTGATCACGTTGCCGTCGCGGCCGATCAGGATCACCGTCGGGATCCCGCTGATGCCGTAAAACGTCGCCAACGGATGCTGCCAGCTTTCGCCCTCGCTCTCCTCGAACAGGATCGGCCAGGGAATCTTCTGCTCGTCGACGAATTTCTCGAGCGCCTCGCGATCCTGGTCAAGGCTGACGCCGACCACCTCGAAGCCGTCCTTGTGATACTTCTCGTACTGCTCGAGCACGTTGGGGATCTCGGCGACGCACGGGCCACACCACGTGGCCCAGAAATCGACGAGCACGACCTTGCCCATCAGCGACTTCTGATCGAACTTCTTGCCGTTCAGGAGCGTGCCCGTGATTTCCATCGGATTGCCGGGGAGCGAGAGGCGGCGGAGCGTGCCCGCGAAGCTCTCCCCCATCCTGCGGACTTGTTCGTTCGAACTCTTCGCCATCAACGGGCCGAAACCGCGATAGGCCAGCATCGCGGTCGCCTCGCCACCCGGCATCTGTTCGAAGGCGTTGGCCAGTTGCATGGCGAGTCCGGCCGTCTGCATGTCGTCGGGATCCGCGGCGAGCAGCGCGGTCGTCTTTTCCACGACCCCCTCGGCCGCCTTCATGTCGCCGGCGGAAAGCACCTTCTGAGCCTCGCTCACGATCATGATCCGCTGGGCCTCGCTGGCGAGGTCGCGGGACGGGCTCTTGATCAGCGTCTCGGCGTAGGCGGCCATGTCGGCGGCCGCCTTCTCGTCGCCGAAGCGACCGAGCATCAGCAGGCTCTCGAGCTTCATCTTCGCGGCCGGGTCGTGGAGCGGATCCGCGGGCTTCACCTGGGCCAGGATCTTGTCGGCTGCCTGCAGCGAGACCGCCGCCACGTCCCGCATGTAGGCGATCATCTCCTTCCGCGAAGCAGGCCGGACGTTGGCCTGCTTGAGCGTGGCGATGAACTGCATGAGTTCCTGGGGGGTGCCCTCGGGCAGCGGCGGCACCTTCGGCATCGCCGGCGCCTCCGCCGTGGCTCCCGGCTGGCGGGCCATCAGGAGGGTTGTCGAACCGATCAGCAGTCCGGCGGCGATGGTGAACACCGCGATCGAAGGCGGGGAAAACAGACGGAAACGCAGCTGGGACATGAATGCCTCGAAAGCGGAGGGGAAGGGGGCCGTCACCACGAGCCGAAATCCTACCCCCTCCCGGCCCGCCCCGGCAACGTGTCCGGAAGAAACCGCCGGGGATGGCTTTTGCCACGGACGGTCAGCGAACGATCGTGCGGAACCGCACGAAGCCGCCTTCGCCCGGCTTGAAGGTGTGCTGGAACTGCCACTTGAGAAGCACCGATCCGTCGTCGCCCTCACCGGTGACGAACGCGGCCGGCTGGTTGGCCGCGGCGGAACCGGGCACGAACTCGAGCCGGCCGGGCAGGGCGTCGACGAGCACGATGTCGGTGAGCGGGCGGTCGCCCGAGTTGTAGAGGTAGATCATGAAGTCGAGCTCCTCGCCGGGCCGTGCCGTGTCGCTGCCGGCCCGCTTGCAGAGCGTGAGTTCGGCCCGGCCGGGTGATTCGATCCGCAGCGTGGCGGTGCCGCGGTCGGCGGCCACCACCTCGGCCTGCTGCCGGCCCACCATCACCATGGCGGCCCGGGCGCAGGTCCATGCCAGGGGCACGTCGAAGCCGACCACCATCCGCGGCGACTGCACGTTGTCGGCCCGTTCCAGCGTGTCGTCCAGCACGTCTTCCGCGAGCCTTGCGAGTCCGTCCGACTCGTGCACGACATCACCCTGGTCCACCGCCAGCGGCCCGAGCCGCTCCTCGACGGCGACGCCCGGCAGCGCCTTTCGCGCCGCCTCCGGGGCGAACGCCTGCGTGCTGCGACACACTGGCTGCAGATCGACCTGTGCCTCGGTGGCGGTGTCGCGTGCCAGCCCGCGCGGACCTTCCGGTCGCGCGTCCTCGTGCGGCCGCGTCACCTGGCGGACCGACCCGAACCGCGGCGCGTAGACGCAGGCGCAGTTCGACACGGCGACGTGCACGTCGCACGCGTCGGGGGTGTCGTCGTCCACACGGTAGCGGGCGACGGTGTCGCCGGACGTGAGGTTCTTGAGGCCGAGACCGGCCACCGGCATGGCCGGGGCCCGCGCATCGCCGCCGTCGCAGACGAGGCACGGGCCGACCATCGGCACCGGTGCGGCCGCCGGCATGCAGGCCACGGTCGCGCAGGCTGCCGGCTGGCACGAAGGGCATTCGGTGATGGCGCGCGGTTCCGCCGCGAAGTTCGTCGTGCCGGTCGGTGCCGCGGTCGGTGCCGCGGTCGGTGCCGCGGTGACGCCGGCCAGCGGCACGGCGAGCGGCTGGGTGATCGACCGGCACGACGCCAGGATCAACGCGGCCAGCGCGATGACGAGCAGCCGCGGCCAACGCCACGGGCTTCGGTCGACGGGGGGGAGCGAACCGCTCATGGCGTGCTCCCGTACTCGACGGCATGGGCGACCCCGGTCGGCAGGCGATTGCCGATGATCACCTCGGCCACCGGATCGCCGAGCGTGGTGGCCACGTCGAGACAGTCGTCTCCGGGCCGGACGTCGAACCAGCCCTCTGGGACCACGTCCGGCAGATCGGGATCGCAGGCCGAGTAGACGATGCGGCGCACGTGCGATCCGGCCAGGGCGAGCGTGAGATCATCGGCGTCGACGACGATCTCCACCGGAAACCGCCAGGCCATGCCCGGAGGCGCGGCCAGCTTCGCCAGCACGCGGACCGACGGAAAGACCTCCCGCCCCTCGTGTCCCGGAATGCCCGTGAGCCGGAGCCGGTACGGACGACCGACGACCAGTCCCATCCGCAACGGGCCGGCACGCACCGGTGACCAGCCATCGGCCGTTTCGATCGAGATCCGCAGCCCCTCCGGGCCGCGGATCTCCACCGGCTGAACGTCATGCGGCAGCATCGATTCCGGACGGGGGCCGAACTGCGGGCGCCGCGTGGCGCCAATCGCTCCCGGTGTCGCATGCATGGCGGCGGAATCGCCCCTCGGCATGGCGGCCTCACGGGCGTGGCCCGTGTCGGTCGCCAGAACGAGGATCGCCGTCACCATGAGCCTGCGGGCAGCCCGCAGCGCGGTCCCGGTCCGGATGATGCTGATGAGATCCCTCATGAACGTTGCCTGGTCTGGCGTGGTCT
>JBIIYN010000224.1:0-6501 GCA_044346795.1 Pirellulales bacterium | reverse complement strand
ACGGCGACGACGGAGGCTCAGAAAAGAGTAGAACGACTGAGAAGGCCGTGCAAATCGCGTCGCGGCCGGCCTCTGCTCGCCGCGCCGACTTGCTACTCGAACGACCGCGGCTGGCCCGTGGCCTCGAGTACCGAGAGCCAGAGGTCGCCGTCCGGGGCCACCTGGTTGCGGTGGCTCACCGCCAACGGGATCGGGATGTGCACGAACCGGCCGTGCCAGCGGCCCACCACCATCTCCGTGCGGCCGGCCATGGCCGCATGCACGGCATTTTGCGCCAGGCGGAGACAGTAGACGCTGTCGTATGGATTGGCCCGCACGCTGCGGATCAGGTAACTCGGGTCGATGTACTTGAGATTCAGCTCCACGCCCGCCGCCGCGAAGTGCTCCGTGATCCGGGCCTTCAGCAGCAGGCCGACGTCGTGCAGTTTGCGGTTGCCCGAGGCGTCGTGGCCGTCTCCGGCGTCGGCGACCAAGTCCTGTCCCGCCCCCTCGGCCGCCACGATCACGGCGTGGCCGCTCCGCTTCACCCGCGCGAGCAGGTGGTCGAGCAGGCCGCCCGGGCCGTCGAGCCTGAAGGGAACCTCGGGGATCAGCACGTAGTTGGCATCGGGCTCGGCCAGCGACGCGTAGCAGGCGATGAAGCCCGAGTGGCGGCCCATCAGCTTCACGAGTCCCACGCCGTTGGGCGAGGCTTTCGCCTCGACGTGTGCCGACTGGATCGCCTTGGTCGCCTCGGCGAACGCGGTCTGAAACCCGAAGCTCTGGTCGATGTAGGGGATGTCGTTGTCGATCGTCTTGGGAACGCCGACCACCGCGATCCTGCCGTCCCGTGCGGCCACCGCCGCGGCGATCTGCATCGCGCCGCGGAGCGTGCCGTCGCCGCCGATCACGAACAGCGCGTTCACGTTCATCCGCTCGAGACAGTCGACGATCTCCTCCGGGTCCTGGCCGCCGCGCGACGTGCCGAGGATCGTGCCGCCGTCCTCGTCGATGTTGCTGACCACACTCGGCGTGAGTTCGACCACGTCGTGGGCGTACTTCGCGACGAAGCCCTGGTAGCCGTTGCGAAAGCCATGAATCCGCCGTACGCCGTAGTGGAAGGTGAGTTCCATGACGATGCCGCGGATCACGTCGTTGATGCCCGGGCAGAGCCCGCCGCAGGTGACGATGCCCACCCGCATCTTCGAGGCGTCGAAGAAGATTTTCCGTCGCGGGCCGGCCGGCTCGAACCCGGGCAGTTCGTCGAGCGCGCAGCCGCTCGCCCGCACGAGGCTGGCCGTGTCGTGGAAGAGCACCCGGTCGTCCTCGCCGACGTAGTGCACCGTGGTGCGGCGGGATTCGAGCATCGGCTTGAGCGGCGAGTCGATCCGGCAGGGACCGAGCGTCTTCACGACCAGGTCGGCGGCGGTTGTCATCGGATGCCCTCTAGCCTGTCGTGCGCATGCCGGCGGCTATGCCCTGGACGCAGAGTCGCAGCAGGCCGCGGAGCGATTCGTCGTCGGGGGCGTGGCGGCGGCGGCGCATGAACTCGATCTGGATGAGGTTCAGCGGGTCGATGGAGGGATTGCGCGCCTCGATCGACCGCTGGAACCAGGGCGTGGTGGCGAGCAATTCGCCGCCGCCGACGATGTCGAGGATCGCCTGCCGCGTGCGGTCACGCTCGGCGGCGATCCGCTGCCAGATCGGCCGCCGCACCTCGGCGTCGTCGACGAGCTCCGAATACCGCTGTGCGATGTACATGTCGGCCTTCGCCAACGCCAGTGTGGCGTTGTCGATCGTGGCCTGGAAGAAGGGCCACTGCCGGTACATGTCGCAGACCAGCTGCCAGTCATGGCGGTCGTCGTACTTCACCTCCACGAGCGCCGTGCCGAGGCCGTACCAGGCCGGGATCATGCAGCGGCTCTGCGTCCAGGCGAACACCCAGGGAATGGCCCGCAGGTCGTCGAGCGTCCGCTCGCCGCGGCGGCGCGACGGCCGCGAGGCGATCGGCAGGTTTTCGATGTCGTCGATCGGCGTCGTCTCGGAGAAATACCGGATGAAGCCCGGCTGGTCGACGAGTTCGCGGTAGACGGCCCACGACCGTTCCGCCATCCGCGCCGCCACTTCGGTCCACTCCCGCTTCGGCTCGCTGCGGCGCACGCTCGACGCCACGAGCGTGGCCCACGACACCTGCTCCAGATGGCGGCAGGCGACCTCGGTGTCGTCGTAGCGTTCCGCAAGCACCTCGCCCTGCTCGGTGAGGCGGAGGCTGCCGTCGAGCGTTTCGGGCGGGAGCGAGAGGATGCCCCGGGCGGCCGGCCC
Source organism: Pirellulales bacterium (assembly GCA_044346795.1). Lineage (GTDB taxonomy): Bacteria > Planctomycetota > Planctomycetia > Pirellulales > UBA1268 > CAMCQY01. The sequence continues at coordinate 4,200 of JBIIYN010000224.1, read as the reverse complement.
GCCGCCGCGGCCGAGCGAGCCGCCGCGGCCGTGGAAGAAGGTGAGGCTCACGCCGCGCGCTGCCGCCGCGGCATGGAGGCTGCCCTGCGCCGTCTGCAGGCCGCAGCAGGCCGCGAGGTAGCCGCCGTCCTTCGTGCTGTCGGAGTAGCCGACCATCACGATCTGCCGGTGGCCGCGGCCGGCGAGGTGCTCGCGGTAGCTGGGCTCGTCGAGGATCGCGGCGAGCGTGTCGTGGGCGTGTGCGAGGTCGTTGATCTTCTCGAAGAGCGGGGAGATGTCGATGTCGTCGGCGGCGACCGGCTCGCCCCGGGCGGCCGCGAGGCCGCGGGCGAACCGCCAGAGCCAGAGCACCGAGAGCACGTCGGCCGGGCTGCGGGTGAGGCTGATGATCGCCGTGCCGACGCACGCCGGGCCGAACCGTGCGAGCGCCCGGTGGAGCACCTCGAAGAGCAGGAGCGTGTCGGCGGCGAGCGGCGCGAGCCCGGCGCGGGGAATGTCGCCACGGACGGCGGTCGACGTGGCCCCGCCGGGCATCGAGTCGACGAGCAGCTTTCGCCGGGCCGGCTCGTCGAGCGCCGTGTAGGCCGCCGCATCGGGCACCCGTCCGGCGGAGGCGAGGATCTGCCCCATGATGTCGCCGTAGGCCCGGGCGTCCTGCCGCACGTCGAGCCGCGTCATGTGCAGGCCGAAGGTGCGGACCAGATCGAGCCACGAGGTCGCCGGAGAATGGCCGGCGAGGCCGTGGTCGCGTTCCAGGCAGGCCACCAGCAGGGCGACGTCGGCCTCGAGGTCCCCGGCCGTTGCATACGCCGCGGCGGCGGGTGGATCGGCCAGGCTCGCGGTGCGGGAGCGTTCGAGCCGGAAGCGGATCATTCTGATCCAGCGGCGGTAAACCTCGTGGGAGGCGAGCGGCTCGAGCGCCGCGGCCAGATCGGGCCACGTGGCGGAGAGCGCCTCGAGCCGGGCCACGAGCGGGCCCGAGCCCTTCGCGGCGCGGAGCGAAAGCGTGAGCAGGTCGTTGAGCCGCGTGCACCAGTCGACGTGACGCTCGATCGCCGCGGCCCGCAGCCGCAGGAGCGTCCGCTCCGTCACGTCGGCGGTCACGAAGGGATTGCCGTCGCGGTCGCCTCCCATCCAGGAGCCGAAGGTGAGAAACGGCGGGATGCGGAACGACTCGCCCGGGTAGCAGGCCGCCAGCCCGCGACGCAGCGACGCATGCACCTGCGGCACCGCCTCCCAGAGCCGGGGCATGATCGACAGGCCGCGTTCCACCTCGTCGAGCACGGTCGGCCGGGTGGGCCGCAGGAACTCCGTCTGCCAGAGCACGTCGAGTTCACCGCGCATGTCGGCTTCGTGGGCCGTGCGTTCGCGGGGCAGCAGGTCGGCGCGGTCGAGTTCCCGCAGGCTGTGACGCATCCGCCGCAGCTTCGCCCGGATCGACCGCCGCTTCGCTTCGCTGGGGTGGGCCGTGAAGACCAGTTCGATCGCGAGCCGGTCGAGGGCCTGCTGCACCTCCGCGGCCGACAGGCCGCGGGCCTTGAGTTCGGCGATGCCGGCGGCGAGCGATTCGCCGATCGGCTCGGGCGCCCGCTCCCGTTCCCGCTCGCGGAGCACGCGGACGCGCTGCCGGTCTTCGGCGATGTTGACCAGATCGAAATAGACGCTGAAGGCGCGGGCGACACACTCCGCCTGGGCCGTGTCGAGCGATTCGATCCGCGTGGCCAGCGCCCGCTCCGCATCATGGCGGCCCGCCCGCCGGTCGCGGGAGAGCGTGCGGATCTCCTCGATCAGGGCCAGCGCATCGCGGCCGGCGAGATCGACGATGACCCCGCCCAGCATGTCGCCGAGCAGTCGGATGTCGCGACGCAGCAGGTCGTCGTTGGCCACCGGAGCGGTCTTGTGGGGCACGGCAGGGGGTGGGAAGGGCGCGGTGGGCAATGTACAAATCGAGGCGGAACTTGAGAAGCAACACGCTCGGCGAACGCGTGGCGATCACGCATCGCCAAAAAATGACGAGGGAGCAAACGGTGCGCCAGGATTGCCTGAAAAACTCGTCCGGGCTGCCGCAGGCCGAATTTCAGGCGGCGATGCGCGGTCGCTGGTGTCAGGGAGCCGGTTTCGGAAGGCCTGTGGATGGCGCAGTACAGCGGCAATGGTGCGCAGTTCTTGGGCTGGCGGCGCTGTCGTTGCTCGCGGTGACGACCGTCGGCTGCCAGCGGTCGGCGGTGCAGGCGACCGTGGCCCCGGCCGCTGCGACGGCCGCCGATCCGGTGCGTGCCATGGAGGCCCGGGCCGAGGCGACCGGCAAGGCCGCGTGGGGGCACTGGGGCGATCAGCCCGATCGCTACATGTCCTGGTCGAACCACTCGAACCGTCTCATTCCGGTGTACACGTTCGGCATGTCGCTCGACGCCGTGGCGGGGACCAACAGCGCCTACCGCGACGCCGAGCGGTTGCGGAGCCTCTACGGTCGGCTCCCCGACGACACGCTCAACCCCGCGGCCGAATACTTCGATCAGACCGACGTCCACCGGCTGCAGTTGATGGCTGCCGACGTCGGCAAGAAGTACATCGTGCTCGTGGTCTTCGACGGCATGGACTGGACGACCACGCGGACGGCCGCGATCGCCGCGCAGGGCAGGGTGGCCTACGACTCCGGCCGCGGCACCGGGTTTTCATTTCAGGATTACCGCGGCGCTCCCACCGACTTCGGTTTCTGTGTCACGAGCCCCGCCAACGGCGGCACGAAGTGCGACGTCGATGCGCAGGCCGTCAGGAATCCCGGCGGCGAGACCCCGGGCGGATACGACCCCCGCCGCGGCGGCCAGACGCCGTGGGCGCCGCTTCCGGACCATCGCTACCTGATCGGCCGCGACCGCACGCGGCCGCACGCCGTGACCGATTCCGCCGCCTCGGCCACGTCGCTGTGCACCGGCCGCAAGACCTACAACGACGCGATCAACGTCGACGTGGAGGGACGGCACCTCGAGCCGATCGCCCGCACGCTCCAGAAGCGGGGCTATGCCGTCGGCGCGGTGACGAGCGTGCCCGTATCGCACGCCACGCCCGCCTGCAGCTATGCCAACAACGTCACGCGGGACGACTACCAGGACATCGCCCGAGATCTCCTGGGCCAGCCCTCGATCGCCCATCGCACGGATCCCCTCGACGGGCTCGACGTGCTGATCGGCGCGGGCTTCGGCGTGACGGGAGACCTGGAGAGCGACAAGGATCAGGGGGCCAACTTCGAGCCGGGGGGCAAGTACGTCGCCGATTCCACGCTCGCCGCGATCGACGCGGCGCGGGACGGCCGCTACCGCATGGCACTGCGGACGGCCGGCCGGGCCGGCGACCAGCTGCTCGCCGCCGCGGCGGAGGATGCGATCGCCAGGAAGCTCCGGCTCTTCGGGCTCTTTGGCGTGACCGAGGGAAACCTGCCCTATCAGACGGCCGACGGCGACTTCGATCCGGTCGGCTGCCGGCCCGAGCAGATGGCGACGGCCGACCGGCTCCGCAAGAAATACTGTCCCATCGAGCCCTACACGGAGGCCGACCTGACCGAGAACCCGACGCTGGCCGACATGGCCCGCGCGGCGCTCGACGTGCTGCACAGCCGCGGCAATTTCTGGCTGATGGTGGAGGCGGGCGACGTCGACTGGGCGTCGCATGCCAACGACATCGACGCCGCGATCGGCGCGGTGAAGAGCGGCGATGCGGCGTTTCAGGCGGTGGTGAAGTGGATCGAGCGGCACGACGCCTGGGCCGACTCGGTGGTGATCGTGACCTCGGACCACGGCCACCTGTTCGTGCTCGACGACCCGTCTGCTTTCACGGGCAACACGGGCAAGTAGTTTGACGCAGTGGTTCGCCGGCTGCGGCATGCTCATCGCCGGCGGATTCTGCTACAGGAGGCTCAGGGACGATGGTGAATCGTTCGTGAGTCGCAGAATTCACCGGCTCTTGCGCGTGCCTCCGACCGGCTCCTCAGCATCGGGGATTTTCACGTCGGTGGCGTTAGGCCCGGAGGGCCGGGTGAACACCAGCGACCTGCGGTCGCCAAGAAAAAATCGCACGAGGCGATGTTTTTCGTGAACCCAGTTCGCCGGCTGCGGCATGCTCATCGCCGGCGGATTCTGCTACAGGAGGCTCAGGGACGATGGTGAATCGTTCGTGAGTCGCAGAATTCACCGGCTCTTGCGC
>JBIIYN010000050.1:0-16694 GCA_044346795.1 Pirellulales bacterium | reverse complement strand
GTGCTGGCGTCGTGGCTCGAGTCGCGGGCGCATGGCGGCGGCGATCGCCGTCCAGGACCGCTCGACGCATGAGGGATCAGGCACCGGCATGACTCAGCACCACGCCCCCATCGCGACCGCTTCTCCCTCCGCGCCGCGGGCGGCACGGCTGGTCGTCGGCTGCGGCTACCTCGGCACGCGGGTCGCCGCCCGCTGGCTCGCCGCGGGCGACCGGGTCTTCGGCATCACCCGCAGCCCGACCCGCGCGGCGGCGCTCGCGCGCCTCGGCATCACGCCGCTCGTCCACGACGTCACCTGCGCCGCTCCTTCCGATCCGCTCCGCGGGCTGCCGTCGCTCGACACCGTCTTCTGGGCCGTGGGTTTCGACCGCGCGAGCGGCGCGACGCATCGGGACGTGCACGTGCTCGGCCTCGGCCGGCTGCTCGATGCCCTCGCCGGCACGCCGCGGGTGATCCTGTCGAGTTCCACGGGCGTGTGGGGCGACGAGAAGGGGGGCGTCGTGACGGAGGAGACGCCCACGCATCCCGGCCGCGAGGCGGGCCGCGTGCTCGTGGAGGCTGAATCGCTGCTTCGGTCGCACGCCAAGGGCCCGGGCGTGGCCCTGCGGTTCGCGGGGCTCTACGGTCCGGACCGCCTGCCGCGGCTCGATGACCTGCGGGCGGGCAGGCCCCTCGCGGCCGACCCCGACAGTTGGCTCAACCTGATCCACGTGGACGACGCCGCGGCCGTCGTCTGCGCGGTCGCGGCCGCCGCCGCGCCGCGGCCGCTCTACGTCGTGTCGGACGGCCATCCGGTCCTGCGCCGCGACTGGTACGGCCACCTGGCGCGGATCACGGGCAGCCCACCTCCGACGTGGGATCTCTCGCTCCCGCGGACCCGCGGCGCCGACAAGCGGGTCGATCCCGCGCTGCTCGTGCGCGACCTGCCGATCATGCTCGCCCACCCCGATCCGCTCCGCGGCATCGAGGCCGTGATGACGGCGGGCCCCGAGAGATGATCGTTCGCGCGGTCCCGACGTCCACGTTATGCTGACGCGTCGGGCGTGCGGCCGTGGCCGAGAATTTCGTCGGGATAGGTGGAGTGGTTGCCGAATCACAGACCGTCGATGCGACCGCCGAAAGCCCCACCTGGGCCGCGGAGTGGGCTGCGCATTTCCTGACGGTTGCGGCCGCGTTCTTGATCGTGTGGGTGATCGCGTCGACATGCACGCTCACGATCAAGGTCGATCAGAAGCGCGTCACGGATCTGCTGCCATCCCTCGCGGTCCCGCCCGATCACGTCGCCCCGGAGCCTGCGGAGCGCACTGCCTATTGCTTGTCCCTGATGTGCGTTCCCGTCTTCATGTTGCTCATCCATCCGATCGTGAGGGCGAAAGTCACGCGCCTGCCCGCCGACGTCATCTGGAGATGCTTCCTGGCGTCGTGCATCGCGATGCTTCTGTTGATCGGCTGGGGGGCCCTCGGTGACGGCGGTTTCTACTGGAGCGGGTCTTTGCTTCGCACCAATCCGATTGCATTTGTGCTGGCGACCATCGCGGGCGTTGCGCTCACGCAGTTTCCATTCGGTGAACTCCTGACCGCCGCCGATCATCGCCGCCTGCTGCTGGTTCGGGACGTCGGCTTGGCGACGGCCGTCGTCGCATTGACCGGGGTGACGTCCATCCTTCGGGTGATTTCCGGCGCCGACCGATACGTGACCGACAACCATTTCGAGGCCGTCTTCTTCGCCTCGACCCAGGTCGCCCTGGGCGCGACGCTGCTTGTCGATCTGCCGCATCAATACGGGCTCTATCCGGAGTTTTTGGCGCCCGTCTTTCACCTGCTCGGCGGCATCACGGTCGAGCGATTTACCGTCGTCATGGCGATCCTGCAGGCGGTCGCCTCGATGCTCTGGCTCGCGGCCCTGCTTCGGGTGATGCGGACGCCGTGGCTGGCCATGATCACGTTTCTGGGGGCGTTTTCCCTGGTCGGTTTTCTGGTGCCGCTGTTCGTGATTCGGCAGAACTTCATCCCCTACTACGACCCTTATTTTCAGTATTTCCCGGTCCGCAGCCTCTTTCCAGCCGTCTCCCTCTACGCCATGGCTTGGATCAGCGAGGGCGACCGTTTCGGGAATCGTGCCGCACGTTGCCTACCCGGCGCGATCCTCGGCGCGGGAGTTCTTTGGAACGCGGATGCCGGGGTGCCGGCGCTCGGGGCTTGGGTCATGTGCCTCTGTCACCAAGCCCTGGTCCGACGACAGGGGGATCCCCCGTCGATCGTCGCAGCGATTCGTGTCGCTGCCACCGCAGCTGTCGAGGCCTTGCTGTGCGCGGCGATCGCCATGGCCCTCGTGCTCGCACTCTTGGCCTGGAAGGGAGGCGCATGGCCGAATCTCACCATGTATTGGCGGCATCAGAGGGTATTTTACGAGATTGGTTTCTACATGCTGCCGATGAGGCTCATGCACAGCTGGGTTGCTTGGGCGGCCGTGATCATGGCAGCGCTCTCGTTCGGCATCTGGCCCCTATCCACATCGGACGGTGCCGACCGCCAGCCGATTCGCTCGACGCTCTTTGGCTGGGCGATTCTCGCGTGCGGCCTGTTTTCCTACTACCAGGGCCGGAGCCACGACTGGGTGTTTCCGGTCGTCCTGCCGATCGCATTGGCGCTCGTGGCCGTGGCGATCGCCCGCTTGGCTCTCCCAGCCTCCCTCGACCGGCGAATGCCCCACAGATGGCGACTGGCGGGTGGCGTGCTGACCGCGGCGTTCGTGGTCGTCATGGCCAGCGGAGCGGTCGGGCCATGGAGCGACAAGCTTTTTTGGCAGCTCGTCCAGCACCGATGGCGCGGTTTCACGACGCCTGCGGCGGCAAGCCCGGAGCCGGTTGCGATCGCCTTCGTCAAACAGCGGCTCACGCCCGGCGAAGACCCGCTGATTTTGTCGAACCACGCGGGCGTCTACCATGCGGCGACCCGCACGCGGTCACAACTCCCCACCAGCCTGATCGAACTCGTTCTCCGGAGCGACCTTGACGATCTCCTGCGGACGATCGCAGGAAAAAAGCGGATCTTCGCCGATCGTTCTGTGCTCGCGATTCAAACCCCGAATACGAATCAGCAGACGAACGCCCTGCTCGTCGCGGAACTGGAGAAACGCTTTCGCCCGGTCGCGAGGAGTGCGGACGGTTACATGTTCGAATTCGTGCCGCGAGAAGCGACCAGCCCGACGCCCGCCCGGTAACCCCGCACCCCGCCCAGTCACCCCCATGAGACGACGGGGGAGCGTTCGGAAAACCCCGCCGCGGCTTTCTCCAACCTGCCGCCTTATTGCACCGGCACGGGCCGCGGGGCCTCGGCGGGACGGGTGGCGCGGGCCAGACCGGCCGCGCCGCCCGCCAGCGAGTTGAGGTAGTCGGCCGTCACGTTCATCGCCTCGTTGAAGTAGAAGTCTCGCTTCACGACGGGCCGCCGCTGGGCGTCCATCTCCTCCTCGAGCTTCTTCTCCTCGTCCTCGGCCGCCTTGCCCTCGTTCCACTGCCGCTCGAATTCCGACTCGAGGAGTGAAATCGTCTTCTCGCTCTTGCGCTTCTCGTACTGGGCGATGTCCTTCCGCACCTTGCCGAAATCCGCGCTCGTCGCGATCCGCGCCGTCGACCGCTCGCGGAGCGCCCGCAGCATGTCGTCGGTCACTCGGCCGCTCGCCTGGAACACCGCCGGGGGCACCTTGTCGAAGGCGATCGCGTGATCGAGATCCGACTCGCCCACGGGCAGGTGCGTGGTGATGCTCGGCAGCTCGACGTCGCTCTTCACGCCCTCGAGCTGCGTGCTGGCCCCGAGCGGCCGGTAGAACTGCTGCATCGTGATCTTGATGGCGCCGAGCGACGGGGCGTTGGGCAGCCGCTGGAAGAGCTGCCGGCCGAGGTCGAGCAGGCTCTGCACCGTCCCCTTGCCGTGCGTCGCCTTGTCACCGATCACGAGCCCGCGACGGTAGTCCTGGATGGCGCCGGCCACGATCTCGCTGGCGCTGGCGCTGAACTTGTTGGTGAGCACCACCAGCGGGCCGTCCCACGACACGCCCGGATCCACGTCGTCGTACTGCTGCACCCGCTTGTCGGCGTCCTTGATCTGGACGACCGGGCCGGTGTCGATGAACAGGCCGGTCAGTGAGATCGACTCCGGGAGCGAGCCACCGCCGTTGTTCCGCAGGTCGAGCACCACGCAGTCGACCCCCTTTTGCCTAAACTCCTCGATCAGCCGCTTGCAGTCGCGGGTGCTGCTCTTGTAGTCGGCCTGCCCCTGCCGGGCGCCGTCCATGTCCATGTAGAAGCTCGGCAGGTTGATCACGCCGATCCGCCAGGGGGATCCGTCCGGCTTCTTGCCCTCCTCGATGATCTCGCCCCGGGCCTCCGACTCCTTCAGCTCGATCTTGTCCCGCGTGATGTCGTAGATCTTGGGCACGGTCTCCCCCACCGGGATCACCTTGAGCCGCACGATGGTGCCCCGCTTGCCGCGGATCAGCTTGACGACCTCGTTGAGGTTCATGTCGACCACGTCCACCATCTCGCCCTGCTGCCCCTGGCCGACGCCGACCACGCGGTCCTTCTTCTTGAGCCGCCCGTCGCGGTCGGCCGCGCCGCCCGGCGTGAGCTCCATGATCGTCGTGTAGCCGTCCTCGGCCTTGAGCTGGGCGCCGATCCCGTCGAGCTGCAGCCGCATGGCGATCGCGAAATTCTCCTGCGTGCCGGGCGACATGAAGCTCGTGTGCGGGTCGAGGCTGCTGGTCAGCGCCGTCAGGTAGGTTTCGAGCAGTTCGTCGGCGGTCATCTGGTGCATCCGCTTGGCGAAGCTCCTGTAGCGCCGCCGGAGCTTGTCCTTCGCCTCCTCGGGGGGCGTCTTCTCCATCTTCTGCACGAGCAGGTCGTACTTGATCCGCTTCCGCCAGTTGTCCTCGGCTTCGGCCTCGCTCTTGGCCCACGTGGCGGCCTCGCGATCGATGACGATCGACTCCGGCTTCGTGAAGTCCTGGGGGCCGTCGACCATCTTCTCGATCAGCGGCAGGCGGGCGTCGACCCGCTCGAGGAAGCGGTTGAAGACCTCGTAGGCGAAGCTCACGTCGCCGCGCTTCACCAGGTCGTCGAGCGAATCCCGCTTCTGCATGAAGCCGTCGATGTCGCCCTGCAGGAAGTGCAGCTTCCAGGGGTCGAGTCCCTCCACGAAGATCGTGAACCACCGCTTCGCGATGTCGTCGTCGATCGGATGCCGCAGGAAGTGCTCTCGCTCCAGGTAGCTGCGGACGGCGAGCGTGATCTGGCGGTCGTTGGGCCCCGGCTTCCCGCCGGCCGCGGGCGCGGCGGTGCTGCCGGCGGCAGGCTGCTGCCCCACCGCCGTGGGCGGCTGCTCGCCGCGGCTCGACGCGACGAAGGCCGCCAACGCCACGAGTGCAATCATGGCCGGCACTTGCCAGCCGGCGCGGGGGATGCGGTTGCCGGTCACGTGAGTTGACTCCTTCCCTCGGTGCTGTCCAAACCTGTGTGCCCCATTCTGACGAATCGGAAGCGTTCTGACGAGACGTTCTTTGCCGGCGGAATCCCTGGCCAGGAACCTGAAAATCAGGCGGTGGTGCCGCCGCACCCCGCCATCGCCTCGACGGCGCGATCGACCACGGCCCCGGCCACGAGCGGGTCGGCTCCCAGCCGATCGACCTGCACCCATTCGATCGCCGGGTGCGCCCGACGGCCCTCCTCCACCGCTCGCGTCACCTGCTCTTCTACGTGCCCGCGGAACAGAAGGTGCGGGTGCACCACGACCCGCCGCACGTCCCGGACGGTTCCGCCGTCCGCGCCGGCTGCATGCGCGATCGCCTCGGCCAGCGTCGGGCGGGCGGCGGCGACGAACCCCAGTTCGAGCCGCGCATGCGTGGGCGGTTCGTTCCCCGCCGGACAGGTGGCCAGAGTGAAGTCGTGGAGTTGGCGATGGGCCGTCGGGTCGCTGGAGCCGCGGCCCACCACGACGAGCACGGTGTTTTCCGGCGGCACGGGGGCGAGTTTCGCGCATGCCTCGTGGCGGCGTCGCCGGGTGAGCGACAGGATGCCGGGGTGGCAGCCCAGAGCGTCGGACTGCCGCACCCTGAGCCCCAGCCTGTCGGCGGCCTCGCGCACCGCGTCCGGGACATCCCGCCGGGCATGGCCGGCCGTGAAGAGCAGCAGCGGCGCCGCCACGACCTCCGCACAGCCACGCTCCGCGAGCCGCTCCAGGGCAGTGCCGATCGAGGGCCCGATGACCTCGAGAAACCCCAGTTCCACCGCCGCGCCGGGAAGCAGCCCCGCCACCAAGGCGGCCACCTGCCGCGTCTCCTCGGCCCCCACCGGATCGGCCGTGCCATGCCCCACCACGACGAGGCCGAGCCGCCGTCCATCTTGCTGGACGGGGGAGGCCAGGCGGTTGGCGGCACCGGCGGAGAGGGACGGCAGCACGGCGGCACTTTCGGGGGATTGGCAACGGCGGCGGGCGTGACGGCGGCGGGGGCCTGTTCCACGAACACCCAACCGCTTTATAGTGATGAGGTCAGGAAAAGCCACGCCTCGCCCTCCCTCCCGATCCTGCCCGCCCCCGCCCGAGTCCCCAGCCGTGTCGAGCGAGTCGGTCTCCATCCGCCCCCGGTGCCCGGTGCCCGCCGCGCTCATGCTGCGGATCGCGGACCGCCCCGGGCCGACGTTCGTGCTCGACGCCACGCGTGACAACACGCTCGGCCGCTCGCCGGAGGCCACGATCGTCGTGGCCGACAGGCTCGCCAGCCGCAACCATGCCGCAGTGCGGTTCGACGCCGAACGCAACGCATGGACGCTGCACGACCTGGGCAGCCGCAACGGCACCAGCCTCGACGGCGCGCCGGTCAGTTCCGCGGCGATTCCGGAGGGCGCGGTGATCCGCGTGGGCACCTCCGAACTCGTCTTCAAGCTGCTCCCGCCCGCCGCGGTCCCGGCCCCCGCCGAAAACGGCCAGATCGTGCGCTGCGGCCCGGTGGCGGAGTTGGAGGGCAGCGTGCTGCGGCGCTCCTCCGTCGGTTCGACCGACGACGCACGGCGGCCGCTCTTGCTCTATCAGGCGAGCATCCGGCTGCTCGCCTCGCGCAGCATCCGCGAGGTGATCGAGGCCGTGCTCGAACTCGCCGTGCAGCATTCGGGTGCCGCGAGCGTCGGCTGGTTTCGCGTGATCGACGAAACGCGGCTCGATCCGGTCTGTGTCGTGCCGCCGGGAAGCTCCCTGGCGACGCTCGTCGGAGAGGCGACGGCCCGGCTGGTCGCCCGCGACGGCAACGCCGTCTGGGTGGCGGCTTCCCGGCAGCCGGATGCCGCGCATGACGCCGATCCGGAAATCGCCTGCGTGCCGATCGTGGAAGGGGACCGCGTGCACGCGGCGCTGGTCGCGTCGGCTCCGGCCAAATCGATGCGAAACGCCGACTTTGATTTCCTCGTCGCGCTGGCCAGCCTCGCCTCGGCCGCCTGTGCCGGCCATGCCGGCGGCACGTCGGGCCGCGGCGGCCAGCGGGACCTGGGCTCGCTGCCGACGGTCGGCCTCGACTCGGTGGTCATGCTCGACGCCGTGGCCGACGCGTCGCCCGAGACGATGTCCGCGGGCGACAACGACCTGCTCTCCGGCACGGTCGCGATCAACGAGGCGAACCTGCGGCGGCTCGCCTCGGCGACGGCCGCGCAGGAACCGGCGACCGCCCGGATCGGCACGTTCGTGGCCGAGACGAGCACGCTCAAGCTGGAGGACTGGCAGCGGGTGCTCGTGGTCGAGGCGTTGCGGCGGACGGGGGGCAGCGTGCCGAACGCCGCCGCCGAACTGGGCATCAGCCGCGCGACGCTCTACCGCAAGCTCGAAGTCTACGGCCTCACCCGCACGCCGTAGAGCGCGGCTTCCCTCAAGACCTCGCGGCCGCAATCCCAGGCCAAACGACGAAATCGGACGAGCGCAGCTGGCCAGGGGGTCGCGCGCAGCCGCCGGTGAACTTTGACTGAGACTTTCGGCTCACCATTCCGACCGGACATGCACCGTCAAAGTCCGCCGGCGGCGAGCACGTGCCCCCGGCCGGCGGAGCGGGGCAGCCTTCACGCGGGCGGTGAACGCGGCCGAGTCGACCACCACTACCGCTGCGCCGCAGGCTGGCCGCCGAGCCGTGACACGACCGCCGCCACTCCCAGGAGCACCGCCACCGCGACCACGAAGGGGAGCGTGTGCGTGGTGTTCATCGCGAACAGCATCGAGCCCACGAAGGGGCCGAGGATGCGGCCCAGTGACGCGAACGATTGGTTCACCCCCAGCACCTCCCCCTGCCGGTCGGGATCGGCGCTCCGCGAGATGAGCGCCGACACCGACGGATTCACGAACGCGAAGCCGGCGACCGCCACGGCGGCCGCGAGATAGAAGAGCTTCTCGAGCAGCCAGCCGTGCCCCGCCCCGAGCCCGTGCACGGCCCATGCCACCAGCCCCACGCCGCCGAGACCGAGGATCATCAGGCCGATGCCGGCCGTGAGCAGCCGCGCTTCGGGCAGCCGCTTGGCGAGCGGCCGATAGAGGCCGCCTGCGATGAGGAGCATCAGCCCGATGAAGGCGAAGACGAGGAAGTTGTCGTCGTCGGTCATCCGGAAGGCCGACTCGGTCAGCCGCGCCAGCGTGGCCTCGAAGTTGGCGAACGAGAAGATGGAGAGGAAGTAGATCAGTACGAGCGGCCCGACCTGCGGCATCCGCAGCACGGCCGCCGTCCGCGACATGCTGGGGATTTCCTTCGCCGCACGGGCGCCCGGCCGGCGGGTCTCCCGGAAGACGAGGATCGCCATCAAGAGCGCGACGAACGAGAGCATCGAGGCCAACGCCCCCACGCCCCACGGCTGCTGCCGGAAGAGTGCCAACCCGAAGTAGGCGATCAGCGGACCGAGCGTGAAGCCCGCGCCGAACGCGATTCCGATCAGGGCCATGCCCCGGGCCCGGTTCTCCGGCGTGGTGCAGTCGGCGATCACCGCCGCCGCGGTGCCCACGCTCGCGCCGGCGATACCCGCGCCGACCCGCGACAGCAGCATGAGACCGATCGCCGTCGCGGCCCGGTCGGCGGGAAACGTCACGGCCACCGCATACAGGGCGTAGAACACGACCGAGCCCAGCAGGCTCAGGATCAGCATCGGGCGACGGCCGATGCGGTCGGAGAGCCGCCCCCACATCGGGCTGAAGACGAACTGCATGAGCGAGAAGACCGAGAACAGGATGCCGATGGTGATGCCGACTCCGAGCGGCGACAGGCCGAGGGCGGCCAGGTACGGCTCCGCCTGCCTGGGCATCACCGGGAGCACGATGCCGAAGCCGAGCAGGTCGATGAACACCGTCAGGAAAACGATCAGGAGCGCCCCCCGCGGGGCGGCGTCGCCGGCCGCCGGAACCCGCTCGGGTGATGAAGAGGAAAGGGCCATGCGTGCTCGATGCGTGGTGTGGTGAAGGAGTCGGTGGCCGGGTCCGTCGCACCGCTCTCGGCACGATGCTGCTACACTCGGTCACGATGGACGAAAGCCACGTGTCCGACCGTCGCAACCCGCCGCAGAACGCCCTGAGCGTGTCGGAGGTCACGTCGCGCGTCAAGGAGCACCTCGAGTCGCGGTTCTCCGACGTCTGGATCACGGGCGAGATCAGCAACCTCGTGCGGGCCTCCTCGGGCCACGTCTATCTGTCGCTGAAAGACGAATCCGCCCTGCTCCGCGCCGTCGTCTGGCGGGGCACCATGCCGTCACTGGCGATCGAGCCCGTGGACGGGCTGCAGGTGGTCTGCCACGGCAGGATCGAGCTCTATCCGCCGCGGGGCACCTACCAGCTCACGATCGACCGTCTCCATGCCGTCGGCACGGGGAGCCTGGAGGCACGCCTCAAGAAGCTGCACGCCGCCCTCGAACGCGAAGGACTCTTCGCTCCCGGCCGCAAGCGGCCGATCCCTCCCTTCCCGCGACGGATCGCGGTGGTCACGAGCCCCACCGGGGCGGCGATCGCCGATTTTCTCACGACGCTGTTCTCGCGGTGGCGGTCCGCCGAGGTGATCGTCGTGCCTTCTCGAGTGCAGGGCGCGGGGGCGGCGGAGGAACTGGCCGCGGCCCTGGCCGACGCGGCCCGGCTCGCGCCGGCCGTCGACGTCGTCGCACTGGTCCGCGGTGGCGGCAGCCTCGAGGATCTCTGGAGCTTCAACGAGGAGGTGCTCGTGCGGGCGATCTTCGCCTCGCCGGTTCCGGTGGTCTCGGGAGTGGGCCACGAGATCGACGTCACGCTGGCCGACCTCGTCGCGGATCTCCGCGCCCTCACGCCCACCGACGCGGCCGTCCGCGTGTCGCCCGACGGACCGCAGGTGGCCGCCACGCTCGACATGCTGGGTGGGCGGCTGCAGGCGGGACTGCTGCGGCGGATCGACACGGCCCGTGACCGCGTCGGCCAGATCGCCCGCTCCCGCATCTTCGCCGATCCCGAGCGGCTGGTCCGCGACCGGGCCGCCGTGGTCGAGCAGCAGGCGGCCCGCCTGCACCGCCTCGCGAGAGCCGCGGTCGATCGCGGTCGGGAACGGCTCGCCGCGGCGACGGCGCGGCTGGAGGCCGGCAGCCCGCTCAAGCTCCTCGCCCGCGGCTGGTCGGTGACCTGGACCGACGTCGACGGAGCCGTCCCCGCGGCGCTCAAGTCGGTGGCGGGCCTGACTCCGGGGACGACCCTCGTCACGCAACTGTCCGATGGAAAAATCTGGAGTCGAGTGGAAAGGACCGCGGATGATGCCTGTCAAACCTGATCCAGCCGAAAACCCGGCCCAGCCTGCCCAGTCCGCAGCCGTGCCCTTCGAGACTTCGTTGGCCGAGCTGAATGATCTCGTGAATCGGCTGGAGTCGGGCGGGCTCGGCCTGTCCGAATCGATCGGGGCCTACGAGCGTGGCGTGTCCATCCTGCGGCGGCTGCACGAACAACTGGCCGACGTCGAGGAACGCGTGAGGCTGCTGGTGCGGATCGACGAACAGGGCCGACCGATCCTGGGACCAATCCCGGGATCAGGCCTGGAGACCGCGACGGCCGAAAGGGCCGTCCCATCGACCGCGGCAGCGGCCGCCGATGCCGAGACGAACGGCCCGCGCGCCGCGGCTCGCGCCCAGGCCCGTCCGGGCCGTCCGAAACGTCTGCCCGGGATGGACGATGCCGGAGAAGACGGCTAACATCGCGGTTTCGATGAACATCACGAGCGATGCTCCGCAACTCGACGCGGCGGTGATGAAGTCCCTGGAAAGGGTTCGCGCCTTCGTCGATGCCCGGCTCGATGCGGCGCTCACCGCCTCGCCGGAGGCCTCGCCCCGGCTGCTCGAGGCGATGCGTTACTCCCTGTTGGCTCCCGGCAAGCGGCTGCGGCCGGCGCTGGTGCTCTGGGCGGCGACGGCGTGCAGCACGGACGGCAGGGCCGACGTCGAACGGGCCTGGCAGGCGGCCACGCCGGCGGCGCTGGCGGTGGAAATGATCCATGCGTATTCGCTCGTGCACGACGACCTGCCGGCGATGGATGACGACGACCTGCGCCGGGGTCGCCCCACCTGCCACCGGCAGTTCGACGAGGCGACCGCCATCCTCTGCGGCGACGCCCTGCAGGCCCTCGCCTTCGAGACACTCGCGACGGGCATGCCGGCGGCGACCGCCGCCCGGGGCTGCCTCAGCTTGGCCCGTGCCGCCGGAGGCGAGGCGCTCGTGGGCGGGCAGTCGGACGACCTGGCCGCCGAGCGCGGCTGGATCGAAGGCATGGCGTCGGCGCCGCCCTCCGACCAGGTGGCGTGGCTCGAGCGGATTCATCGCCGCAAGACCGGGGCTCTCTTCAGCGCCTCCCTGGAGTTGGGTGGCCTCTCGGTGGCGGCCGACGAGCAGCATCTCGCGATGCTTGCCGCCTTCGGCCGAGCCTTCGGGCTCGCCTTCCAGATCGCCGACGACATCCTCGATGCGGAAGGCACCGAGGAGGCGGTGGGCAAGCGGGTGGGGAAGGACGTGGAGCGTGGCAAGCTGACGTTCCCCTCCGTGATCGGCCTCGAGGCCAGTCGCGAACGTGGCAGCGGCCTCGCCCGCGAAGCGGTCGCGGCGGTCGCGGGCCTGGGCGAAAAGGCCGGCGATCTGGCCCGGCTGGCACACTGGATCGTCCGCCGCAACCACTAGCCGCCCCGAAGCCGGCAACTGTCAAAATGGCCGCGAAACCTATAAAGTGATCAGGGACGACAAGAAGCGCCAAGACCCCCAGCCAAGCCCCCCAGGGTGGGAACAGGATGTTCCCCTGAAAGATGCCCGAGATCCTTTCCTCGATCATGTCGCCCCGCGATCTCCAGCGGCTCTCCATGGAGCAGCTGGAGCAACTCGCCGCCGAGATGCGCAAGGCGCTCTGCGAGGTGGCGGCCAGCCGCACGGCCCACTTCGCCTCGAACCTGGGCGTCGTCGAACTCTGCCTGGCGCTGCACCGTGTCTTCGACTTCAGCCGTGACCGGCTCATCTGGGACACGGGCCACCAGATCTATCCGCACAAGCTGATCACGGGCCGGTTCAGCCGCTTCGGGACGATCCGCACCAAGGGGGGCCTGATGGGCTACCCCAATCCCGACGAAAGCCCCTACGACCTCTTCATGACCGGCCACGCCGGCTCGAGCGTGTCGACCGCCCTGGGCCTGGCCAGCGGCGACGACCTCTGCGGCCGGGGCGACCGGCGGAGCGTGGCCGTGATCGGGGACGGGGCGCTCCCGTCGGGGATCGTCTTCGAGGCGCTCAACAACGCGGGGTTCCTCAAGAAGCGGCTGATCGTGATCCTGAACGACAACCGCATGTCGATCTGCCCCCGGGTCGGCGCGCTGGCCGAATACCTCGACGTGATCCGCACGAATCCCTGGTACCGCGGCCTCCGCAACCAGGCGGGCGGGCTCATCAAGGGCATGCCCATGGTGGGCGAGTCGATGGGGCGGATGATCGGCAACGTGAAGGATTCGCTCAAGGCGACGCTCCACGGCGGGATGCTCTTCGAGTCGATGGGGGTGCGGTATTTCGGACCGGTCGAAGGGCATTCGCTGCCGAACCTGATCCGCTACCTGGACCTGGTCAAGGATGAGCCGGGGCCGATCCTGCTGCACGTGCTCACCGAGAAGGGGCACGGCTTCAAGCCGGCCGAAGACGACCCCGTCTTCTTCCACACGCCCGCGCCGTTCGAATGCGACGACGACGACTGCATCGTCTCGATCAAGAAATCGTCGGCCCGTGCCTACACCGACGTGGCGAGCGCCGCGATCGGCGACTGCATGCGGCGCGACGAGCGGGTGACCGTGCTCACCGCCGCGATGTGCCAGGGCAACAAGCTCGAGAAGGTCCGCGAGGAATTCCCCGCCCGGTTCTTCGACGTCGGCATCTGCGAATCACACGCCGTCGCCTTCGCGGCCGGGCAGGCCAAGGTGGGCTGCCGGCCGATCGTCGACATCTACAGCACGTTCCTGCAACGGTCGTTCGATCAGATCTTTCAGGAGGTCTGCCTGCAGAACCTGCCGGTGGTGTTCATGCTCGATCGGGCGGGCCTCACCGGCCCGGATGGCCCCACGCATCACGGCGCCTTCGATCTGGGCTACCTGCGGCTCTTTCCGAACCTCGCGGTGCTGGCACCGGGCGACGAATGCGACCTCACCGCCATGCTCGACTGGGCGCTCGCGCACAGCGGCCCCGTGGCGATCCGCTACCCGAAGTCGGTGGTCGAACGCCACCCCGGCGACCGCCCGCCGATCGAGCTGGGGCGGGCCGAGATGATGGCCGAGGGGCACGACGGCCTGATCGTCGCCTGCGGCACGCTCCTCGGGGCCGCCCTCGAGGCTGCGGCCCGGCTCCGCGACGAGGGGCTCGAGGTCGGCGTGGTCAACGCCCGCTTCGTCAAGCCGCTCGATCCCCGGCTGACGGAGTGGATCGAGGGGGCCCCGTGGGTGGTCACCGTCGAGGAAAATGCCCTGCAGACGGGCTTCGGCAGTGCGGTGCTCGAGGCCGTCAGCGACGCCGGCATCCATGTGCCGCTCAAGCGTCTCGGGCTGCCCGACCGGTTCGTCGAGCACGGCGAACGGGGCGAACTGCTCGCCGACCTGGGCCTCGATGCGGCCGGAATCGCCGCGGCCTGCCGCCTGCTGTCGGGTCGGGCGCCGGTAGACGCTGCCGCCACCCACAGGTAATGCTGTGTCGGGCCGGCGCCGGCCCATCCCATCGTCCCATTCCAGCGTCCCGACCGAAAGACGCGGCGATCCCTCCACGACGGCGTTCTCCTCCATGGTAATCCCGACAGCCCTCTCCCGCCTGCGGCCCCGGCAGCCCGCGCCCGAGTCTCTGGCCGTGGTCATCGTCGGTCCCACCGAAATCCCGCGGGTCGGCGTCGAGGCACGGCGGCTGCAGGGCACGCTGGAGGCGGCCGGGCACCGCGTGTCGCTGCGGCTCGTCGGGCGGGCCGACTGGGGGCAGGGCCGGTTTCATCCCGACGACGGCTCCATCGCCGACCTGGTCGTGGTCCTCGGCGGCGACGGCACGATCCTGCGCACGGCCCGCTGGATGGGCTACGAGCAGGTGCCGGTGCTGGGCTTCAATCTGGGCACGCTCGGCTTCCTGGCCGACTCCTCGATCACCGAGGCGGACGCCGATCTGTCCGACATCGCGTCCGGCAACTACCGCCTCGTCGATCATCTCATGTTCGAGGCGGAGGTCCTCCGTGACGGCGTCACGATCCATCACGAACTGGGGCTCAACGAAACGTCGATCCTCGCCGGCCCCCCTTTCTCGATGATCGAAATCTGCCTGTTCGTGGACGGCGAGATCGCCACCACCTACCGCAGCGACGGACTCATCGTCAGCACGCCCGTCGGGTCGACCGCCTACAACCTCTCGGCGGGCGGCCCGATCGTGCGCAAGGATCTCGACGCCTTCGTCTTCACGCCGCTCAACCCGCACACGCTGACCAATCGCACCGTCGTCGACTCCGCGTCGCGGGACTACGAGCTGCTCCTGCCGCGGCCCAACGAGGGCTCCGCCTGCGTGGTCGACGGCCGCCCGATCACCGGCCTCGCAGCCGCCGACCGCGTGCGGATCCGCCGGGCGGAGCCGCGGTTCACGCTCATCGAGACCCGCACCCACGGCTACTACCGCACGCTGCGCGACAAGCTGCAGTGGGGGGGCGGCATCCACGGAGCCGGTTCGCGGGCCCCGCTCGGAGACGCCTCGTGACGGAGCGACCGGCGACGGCACGGGGCCTGGTGACGCGGCGGCGGTGCTTCGCCTGCCTGCTCGCCTCGCCGCTCGTGGCCGGGGCCGGGCCGACCCCGGCCGCCGACACCACCGTCGCGGCCCCGCGGCAGGTCACGCTCGCATACCGCTTCCGGCCGCACGACCAGCTGGACATGGACGTCTCGCACCGGGCGGTCACGGAGACCACGATCGGCGCCACCTCGCAGTCGACGGAAACGGCGACCGATTCGCGGAAGACCTGGACGGTGGTGGCCGTCGATCCCGACGGCCACGCCACGCTCGAGCACCGCGTGGACGACGTGACGATGACCTCCCGCACCAGCGACCGTGGGCAGATCCGCTGGACGAGCCGGGGCGACGAGCCCGCACCGCCCGGCTACGAACAGGTGAAGGCGAGCCTCGGCGTGCCGCTCTCGCGGCTGGTGGTGGACAGGAGCGGCCGCGTGCTCGAACGACGCGATCTCCGCCCCTGTCCGCCGTCGAGCACCGGCGACCTCGTGATCGTGCCGCTGCCGGAGGAGCCGGTGGAGGAGGGGGCGGAATGGACCGTGCCCCAGGAGGTGGTGGTGGACGTTCCGGGCGGCGCGCGGAAGGCCGTCCGCACCCGGCTGCGGTACCGGCTCACCGCGATTCGGGACGGCGTGGCGACGATCCGGGTCGACACGACGGTCCTCACGCCCGTCGACGACCCCCGCCTCGAAGCCCGGCTCATCGAGCGGATCTGGGACGGCACGATCGAGTTCGACATCGAACGCGGCCGCGTGCTCCGCCGGGCCACCGGCATCGACCGCCGGGTCGTCGGCTTCGAGGGGCCGGAGTCGAGCGTCCGCTACAAGTCGAGCCTCGAGGAACGGCTCGTGGAAAATCGCTAGCGTAAAAAGGGGACATTCTGCTTTTTCGCAACAGGCCTTTGGCGGTACCTGTCAGCGAAGTGAAAAAGCAGAATGTCCCCTTTTTGGGTCAGCCGGGTAAAAAGGGGACATTCTGCTTTTTTGCAACAGGCCTTTGGCGGTACCTGTCAGCGAAGTGAAAAAGCAGAATGTCCCCTTTTTGGGTCAGCCGGCGCGGAGGACGTCTTCGACGCGGCGGATCGCCTCCTCCACGTCCCACGACGCGTCGGCCAGCACGATCCGCGACCGCTGCGCCACCCACTCCCCCACGGCCTTCTGCGCGGAGATCACCGTCGAGTGACTGCGGCGGCCGAAGTAGCTGCCGATCTCCGTCAGCGCCGACGTGGTGTGCCGCCGGGCCAGGAACATCGCCAGCATCCGCGGGTGATTCACCGTGCGGGCCCGCCGCGCGGACTGCAGGCAGCCCGACTCGAGGCCGAACGCGGAGCAGACGGCCCGCTCGATGTCGGCCAGCCGCACGCTGCGGGCGCTGGACCGCACGAGATCGCCCAGCGCCTCCTCCGCCATGCCC
>JBIIYN010000394.1:0-3210 GCA_044346795.1 Pirellulales bacterium | reverse complement strand
CTCCAGCCGATTGATCGCGCCGATCAGTTCCCGCGCATGCCGCGTCATGTGCGTGGCGACGTAGTGCACCACCTCGTCGGGCAAGGGGAGGCCCCGCTTGGCCGCCACGGCGGCGACGATCCCCCGCCGCACGTCGTAGTCGGGCGATTCGATGCGGGCGGTCATGCCACCCCGGAGGCGGGCGAGCAGATCGGGGCCGAGGCCGTCGAGCGCCGGCAGGTCGCGGTCGGAGGCGAACACCATCTGCCTTCCCTGCCGATGGAGGGCATCGACCGTCTGCTGCACCTCCATGAGCGTCGCCCGCTTGCCGGCGAAAAACTGCAGATCGTCGATCACGAGCAGGTCGGCGTTGCGGCAGGTGCGGCGAAAGCCCGGCAGCCCGCTGCCATGAAGCGACTGCAGGAAACTGGTCGTGAACTGCTCCGCCGACAAGAGGAGCGTCGTCGCACCGGGATGGAGGTCGCGAAACCGGCCGCAGATGCCCTCGAGCAGGTGCGACTTTCCGACTCCGCTCGGGCCGTGGAGCACGAGCGGCGACATCTCGCCGGGACGCGACGCCGCGAGTTCGACGGCCGCGAACGCCATGCGGTTGCTCGGCCCGGCCACGAAGGCATCGAGGCTGGCGGCCTGCCGCCGCACCCCGAGGGCACCGGCAACTCCCGCACCCTGCTGCGTTGGCTGGTGCGCCGGCTGGCACGTTGGCTGCCTCGGCGGCTCGACCGGGGCCGAGACGAGGCCCTGGACGGCCGGACGAACCGCGAGGGCCGTCGGTCCCGTCGCCGGACCGGTTCGCCACACGACCGACCACGCCCCGCCGCAGACGGCCCGCACGACGGCGTCGACGTCGGAGCGGAACGTGCGTTTCAGCCATTCCTGCGGGAATTCGCTGCCGACGACCAGCGCGATGCAGCCACCGGCCGCAGCCGTCCCTGATGCCCCGGCCTCCGGCTCCGCGACGATCGCCACCGCGTCGCCGAACCAGACCGCATATCGATCCGCACCGAGGCGGGCCCGCAGGGCCTCCTCGATCCGTCGTGCCACGGCGACCTGATCGAAGTCGTCGCGAGTGCCGGCCCCGCCCGCTGGCATCCCGACATCTGGCATCCGGTTCGGCTCATTGCCATGCTTCGCTGCAATGACCGCTGCTTTCGCCATGGCTGCTCCGTGCACAGACACCCTCGACAGCGGCCGATAGACCGCTGCCCGGAGTCGTCTGAGGCTCATCCTTGAATCGTTGCTTTCCAGTGCTCGTCGGGCGGCGAGTATAGGAGTGCTGGCAGTGCTGTCAAAGCCATGACGACACCGCCGCCGGAAAGAGCGAAGAGCGACCCGATTCGATGCCGACGGCGTTGCACGAGGAGCATCAACGCACGCCTCGCACCCGCGCAGGGCGCCGGTGCATAACCTGTGCGGAACTGGGGAAAGACCCGCAATTTCCGCGGTCAACACCCGGACGAAAAATTTCTTATACTCTTCGCGACCTCGTGAATCCGGCCAACAAGGCCGTCCGCCACGCATCAGGACGCGTTCGATGCCCTTCGTGCCCTCCGCTCATCGCTCTCGCATGCACGACGTCTTGTCGTGCGCGGTGCGCCGGCTCATCATCGGGGCCGTCATGCTGTCACCGCTCTGGCAGGGGCCGCGGGCCTGCCGCGTGGCGAACGCTGCGGACGACGGTCCCACTGCGACCGCCGACACTCCCTTCCAGACCGAAGACATCTCCATCGGGGAACCGATCTCCCTTCCCTCCGCGCCACCGCTCGCACCGCCTACATCGCCCGCGCCGCAGGCAGCGCCGCTGCCGGCGGCCTCGCCGGCAGCTCCTGCCGGAGCGGCGGCGCCGGGCAGCGGCTGGCTGGGGCTGGCCGTCGACGACACCGTGGTCACCGGCCGGCTCGTCGTCGTGGAGGTCGCGGCCGATGGGCCCGCCGACAGGGCGGGCGTCAGGCCGCAGGACATGCTGCTGGCCATCAACGGCGTGCAGCTGCGAAACGGCGACGAACTGGCGGCGGCACTGGCCGCCATCGGCCCGGGACAGCGGGTGAAGATGGCCATCGGCCGCGACAACCGTGTCGAAGACGTGGTGGCTCAGGCCACCACGCGGCCGTCGGCGGCCGTATCCCGCGACTGGCGGCAGGCCGAGCCGCCGGCCACCACGGCCGCCCCGACCACGACCCCCTCCCCCGTCGTCGTGGCCCCGTCGGTCTTGATTCCGGCCCCCTCCGTTGTCATCCCACCGGCGACGGCCCAGCCTGTGGTCGTCGCGTCTTCGTCCCCGGCGGCCGCCCCGCTCGCGATGGCTCCCGGCCTCCCGCCGGCATCGCTGTTGCCCACGGCGCCCGCCGCGGAACCGCTGCCCCCACCGCGATCGATTCCCGCCGTCCCGGCAACGACCGGCCGCACGGCTCTCGGCGTGCGCACCGTCCCGGTCGATGCGGGCATGCAGTCGCGGTTCAATCTGTCCGACGCCCGCGGGGCCTTCGTCATCGGCGTCGTGCAGGATCTGCCGGCCGCGAAAGCCGGCGTGCCGCCGGGCAGCGTGATCGTCGCCATCAATCATCAGCCGGTCCGCTCGCCGCAGGATCTCACGCAGCTCGTGACCCGCGGCCCCGTGGGCACTCCCCTGCCGATCCACTACGTCCTCCCGGGCGGCCAGTCCCGGCAGGCGGAGGTGGTGCTGCAGGCGCTCGAGCAGCCGCTCGAACGCGCGCTCGTGGGCGAAACCGCCCCCGCCCCGCTCGCCCAAGCCCCCGCACTCGAGCCCGCACCCCATGCCGCGCGGCGCGTGCAGACGACGACGCACCAGACGACGGACGCCGACCCGCTGGCGCGACTGGAAGACGTGCTCCGCCGCGTCAATGGCCGCCTCGAACAGCTCGAGCGCCGCCTGGAACGCCTCGCCCCGAACCGCTGAGGCGACGTCGCTTCACGCCGCGGGCCGGTCGGCGTGGCAGCCGGGCGAGGCGAGCCCGAAGCGATCCAATTCTTCGTCGAGCGGCACGCCCGCCGGCCCGGGCAGCAGCGCCGATCGCTTGGCATGCCGAGACGGCTCCTTGCGGACGATCGTCTCGCCCGGTCGTCGCGTGCGCGACGTGGCCCACGCCTCGGCGTCGTCCGTGAGGTGCGAGAGCAATCGCTCCACGCCGTCCCGATGCCGCTCGAGTCCGTCGCGGTCGAGATCAGGGGGTACGAAGATCGCCCTGCTGACCA
>JBIIYN010000027.1:0-19920 GCA_044346795.1 Pirellulales bacterium | reverse complement strand
CCATCCAACCGACTGCGCCCCTCCCATCCAACCGACTGCGCCCCTCCCATCCAACCGACTGCGCCCCGTCCCATCCAAGCCCGAAGCGCGAGCGAGGGACGCTCTACCGTTCCGCGGAGCGGAGCGTGCGGAGGCTGGCGATGGCGGTGTCGAGCTCCTTCGTGAGCCGCTCGAGCCCCGTTTCGGAGTAGGTGGGCTCCTGGGCCGCGGTCCGCAGGGAGGCGGACCAGTCGACGCGGCGGCCGGGCGGCAGGTCCTCCACCGCGAATGCCTGCTTCGTGGGAAAGCCGAAGGTGAAGCGGCTGCCGTCCACGTGGATCGGCCGCTCCTCCCGGGTGCCGCCTTCGATGATCCGCAGCGGCTCCTCCACCGGCACGGTGCCGCCCTCCGCGGCGGGCGCCACCATCCACGCGCAGGTCGTGCAGCCGCCGGTCGCAGGGTCGATCCGCACGAGATGGCGGACGAAGAGCTCCTCGTGGTCGTCGCCCCGTAGCATCAGGGTGGGCGTGTCGAAGGCGACCGCCGTGCCGTGTTTGCCGACACAGGCGATGTCGGCCAGGCTCTTCTGCTTGGCCGAGAGGATCTGCCTGCCGAGAAAGTCGAGCGCGAGTCCCTCGAGCCTGGCATCGGGGGCGATGACGGTCAGCCGATCCTTCACGAGCATGGAATAGCCGATGCCGACTTCCACGAGTTCGTGCCGCAGAGCCTTGCCGCCGTCGGTGGCCGCCGGCACCGGCTTGACCGTGGCGAGGACGACGAAGGTGAATCCCGTGACGGTCTTCCTGATCGAGTCGGAGACGGCCTCGGTGTCGCCGCTCTTGAACCGCGGCGTGGCGAGGAGCACGATCCGGTTCCAGCGGTCGCGGGCCGGGTCATCGACCGCCGTGCCGGCCTCGATGACCGGCATGGGCTGCGGGGCCGGCGTCGGCGGCGCGGCGGCGGCCGTGGTCGGGGAGAGGAGGCAGGCGGCTGCGGTGAGCAGCCGCGCGGCGAGACTGCCACGAGCAGGTTGGATGCACGACGGTTGATAGCCGAATCCGACCACGGCGCCATTCCTCCGGCCAACATCCCGCGGGCTTGCGCGGGGGCGGGATGATGGGGAAACGGGGCCGGCGAATCAAGAGAGATGGGGTGTCTAGTTCGCATCCGACTTTTGTGTAGCACCGGCTTCGGGGCGGCAAAAGTACTTTGTCCGCCGCCCCGACGGCGGAGGTGCTCGTCGCGTGGGCCGGGGCGGCCCTGGCTTTGTCCGCCGCTCCGACGGCGGAAGGGACAGCTCCTCGAGCTTTCGCCGACCCCTTCGCCTATCTCACCTGGTTTGCCGAAATGGCTACAGACATCTCGGCCTTGCTCTAGTTCGCCGGCGTGGCCTGCGAGCGGGAAAAATCGAGTTCCGCACGCCAGCGGTCGACCTGCTGCGTCGTTTCGGCCTGCCGCGTCTTGGCGGCCTCGGCCGCTTCCTCGGCCTCCGCCAAGGCCTTGCGGGCGGCGGCGACCTGGGATTCCGCGAGCTGCATCGCCTCCGTGGCGGCCTTCGCCTTCTCCGCGGCCGACTGGCCGACCGCGGTGGCGTCGGCCAGCAGTTTCTCGGCGGCCTCGAGCCGCTTCCGGAGCGGCGGGGGATTGGTGTCGAGCGCACCGATCGGCTTGGCGTCGGCGGTGGTGAACGCCGTCACCGCGCCGCTCCAATCGGCGGCGAAGAGCCGCGCGCCGTCGGCGGTCGCCGCCACGCGCGTGCCGATGTCGGCGAGCGGAGCGGTCTCCCGTTCGAGCGGACCATCCGCCTTCCAGAGCTTCACCTTGCGGTCGCGGCCGGTGGTGACGAGCCGGCCGTCCCGCAGCCAGGCCACGCTCGCGGCGCCGCCGGCGTGCGCCGGCCAGGTTTTCAATTGCGTCGATTCCTTCGGATTCCAGAGCCGCAGCGACCCGTCCTCGGAAACGGTGGCGAGCACGCCGCCGTCGGGCCGCCAGGCCATGCCCGTGATCGCCGCCGTGTGCCCCTTGAGCGTGCCGTGCTCGCGGCCCCCACGCGGCTCCCAGAGAAACAGGTTGCCGGCACGGTCACCGGTGGCGAGGAGGCCGCCCGCGGCCGACGAGGCCGGCGAGAACTCGAGCGCCGTGACCCAGTCGGTGTGCTTGCGAAGCTCGCCTTCCACCGCGCCGTCGGCCGTCGTCAGCAGCCGCACGACCCGCGCCGGCCCCCCCAGGGCGACGAGCCGCTGATCGGCCGACAGGTCGGCGGCGAGGATCTCGTCGAACTCATCCCCCAGTTCCGTGATCCGCGCCCCCGTGGCGACGTCCCAGATCACCACCCGGCCCGACTTCGCGGCCTCGCCGCCGGCGGCCACGAGCAGCTTGCCGTTGCGGCTGAAGCGGACCGTCTTGACCACGCCCTCCGGAAACGGCAGCACGCCGAGCAGTTCGAGCGAGCCCGTGTGGTGCAGCAGGAGCTGCCGGCGGCCGCCGACGGCGGCGACCTCGCCGTGGGGCGACGCGGCCAACGCCGTGATCGTCGTGGCCCGGGTGGCCGGCGAGATCGGATCGAGGGACAGCCGGGGCGGCATCACCGGCGGGCCCTCGGGGGCGGCGAGCGCGGCTGTGTCGACCGCGATAACGTTCGTCTTGCGGGCCACGGCCGCGCCGCCTGCCCGCTCGATCGCGCCACCGGCGATCCAGCGGCGGATCACGTCGAGCATCTCCGCCGGCAGCTTGTCCGACTCCGGGGGCATCTTCGGTTCGGAGGCATGGCTCGCGAGCTGCCAGAGGTACGACCCGTCGGCGTCGCCCGCCGAGATCACCTCGCCGGAACTGCCCCCCGCCAGCGCCTGGCCATGGCTCGTCAGGTCCAGCCCGCCCTTCTTCTTGTCGGGGTTGTGGCAGCCGCAGCACTTCTCGCGGAAGATCGGCAGCACCTGCTCGTTGAACGTGGGCGGCGCGTCGGCGGCGCGGGCGTCCGCGGCCGCCACGGCCATGGCGCCGGCGATGAGCAGGCAACGGAATACTCGTTCGGACGGCATCGCGTCACGCATCAGTGGTTGAAGATGAATTCCGGCGAGTTGAGAAGGGCCCAGAAGACGTCCTCGAGGGCCTGCCGCCTGTCGGGAGAGTCGAGCACCGTGACGAGCGTCTCGAGCCGTTCCCGCTCCGTGGGCTGGCGGCAGTAGCACCGCACGAACAGCTCGTCGATCACGGCCGTCGGCGCGGCGCCGGCCGTGAGCCGCCGCTCGACGAGCCGGCCCTGCCGGATGCGGTCGTTGGCGGCGTCGCCGTTGAGCAGGTGGAGCGCCTGCGACAGGCTCGGATCCATCCGCACCGCACAGGTGCACACATCCTCGCGGGTGGCGCGGCCGAAGGTGGTAAGGAAGTAGTTGGTCGTGCGGCCGTCGGCCACCTGCACGGCGCGGGCCCCGAGCGGCAGCCCCGGAAACTTGTTCTTCGTGTCGGTCACCTCGGCCAGCACGTCGAGCAGCACCTCCGCCCGTACCCGCCGCACGGCGGCATGCGAGAAGTTGACGCCGTCGGAGCGGTTCGAGGCGTTCCAGTCGCTCGAGCGTTGGTAGGCCCGCGACGCGACGATCTCGCGGACGAGCGCCCGGAAATCCCAGCCGGAGGCGGCGAACCGGCGGCCGAGTTCGGCGAGCAGCGGGGCATTCGACGGCGGGTTGCTGACCCGCGCGTCGTCCGGCTCGTTGACGATCCCGCGGCCGAAGAAGTGGGCCCAGGTGAGGTTGACGACGTGGCGGGCGAAGAACGGGTTGTCGGGCGCGGTGATCCACGCGGCGACGGCCTCGCGGCGGTCGCGGTTGGCCACCTTCGGCTGCTCGCCCCCGAGAAACTTCGGCGGCACGGGCTTGCCCGTCACCGGATGGTTCACCTCGCCGCCGCCGGAATCGAAGACGATGGCCTCCCGCGGGTCGTCGGCCCGCTTGCGGCCGATCTGCGTGAAGAAGGCGGCGAAGCCGTAGTAGTCGTCCATCGTCCAGCGGTCGAACGGATGGTTGTGGCACTGGGCGCACTGGATCCGCATGCCGAGGAAGGCCTGGGCCACGTTCTCGGCGAGCTTGAGCGTGTTGCGCTCGAGCTGAAAGTAGTTCGTGGCGGGATTCTCGAACGTGCCGCCCGAGGCGGTGAGCAGGTCGCGGACCATCCGGTCGATCGGCTCGTTGGCGGCGATGCGGCGGTCGAGCCACTGATGGTAGAGGATGGCGGCCTTGGGGCTGACGTCGTTCTGGGAGCGGATCTGCAGGATCTCCGACCACTTCATCACCCACAGCTCGACGAATTCCTTGCGGGACATGAGCCGCTCGACGACTCTCGCCCGCTTGTCGGGAGAGGCGTCGGCCAGGAAGGCCGCCCGCTCCTCGGGCGTGGGCACGAGGCCGACCAGGTCGAGCGTGGCCCGGCGGAGAAAGGTCTCGTCGTCACAGACCGCCGACGGGGCGATCCGCAGGCTGGCGAGCTTCGCATCGACGAGGTCGTCGATCCAGGTGTTCGGCGCCGAGGAGTCGCCGTTGTTCGGGAAGCTGAAGTCGAGGTTCTTCGGCACGACGATCAGCGGCACACCCGTCGTGATCGTGTCGTAGCGGGCCATCACGAACGCCTCCCCGCGCGAGCCGGCCGTGACCACGCCGGCCGGGCTCACCTTCGCCGTGGGCTCGTTGTTGGAGCCATACCAGACGAGCTCGGTGACGTCGCGATCGGTGCCGTCGGCGAAGCGGGCGACCGCCACCAGCGCCTGCGCCGACCCAGCGGACTCCCCGCCCGCTTCGAGCAGCGCCTGCGGCGGGTAGAGATCGAGCGACACGAGCGCCGGCACGCTCTTCGCCGGGTCGGGCCCCGGATCATCCGGGGCACCGGCGGCGATCCAGCGTTCGATGCGGCCGGCCAGGTCGCTGTCGGCCGTGAACCGCTTGCCGCCGGTGTGCGGCACGGCGCCGGTCGCCTTGAGCAACAGCAGACTGGCCTGCGGCTTGCCGAGATCGATCCGCCGGCCGGGCAGCTCGCGGGTGATGCGGTGATAGTCGCCGGCCGGGTCGAAGCCGAAGAGCGAGAGACGGAAGCCGTCCTTGCCGCGGGCGGCACCGTGGCAGCTGCCCATGTTGCAGCCGCCCCGCGCGAAGACGGGCATCACGTCGAGTCGAAACGACAGCGGCGGGTCGGAGGTGGCCGAGACCACGCGGAGCGGGATGGTGCGCTCGTGCCCGGCGTGGCTCACCCGCACGGAGCCGTCGCCGTCGGCGCGCGGGCGGAGCGTGACGCGGCCGGAGCCCTCGGCCGGTTTTTCGACCGCGGCCAGCTTCGGATCGGAGAGGCCGATGGTGGCGAGGCTCGTGACGTCGATCGTGCGGCCGTCGGCGAGCTTCGCCTGCACGACGAGCTGCTGGCTGTCGCGAGAGGAGTCGAGCCGGATGGCCGGGGGATAGACCTCGATCGCGACCGGCTCGTCGGCCGCAAGCATGCTCCCGGCGCAGCAGACGAACGCCGCGCAGCCACACGCCAGCCGCAGGAGCGACCTCGGACCTCCCCGTGATCGAATCATGTCATGCAAGCCCGAAGCGCAAGCGAGGGACTCTCGATGGACGTGCATGCCCTCCGCCGTCCCTTGCTCGCGCTGCGGGCTTGGATGAAGCCGGATCGAAATGTTGGTCATGGCCGTCGACCCTCCGGTGTGGAGAGGGGCTTGTCGATGCGGAGCTGGTTGCCCGGCATGGCGTGCACCACCCAGGTGCCGGCCATCGGCACGCGGACCTCGCAGAAGACGTTGTCGTGCCGGCCGGGCTGGGCGTCGGCGGCGACGGCGACGGGAAACACGAGCTCGGTCGCATCCGCGGCGAATTCGAGTTCGGGCGCCGCGGCCTTCGCCGGCAGGCCCATCAGCTTCACCATGGCGGTGCCCATGAACGATCCGGGTTTCGTGACCTTGCAGACGACCCGCGCCTCCTGCCCCGGTTCCGCCACGGCCTTCTCGCTGGCCAGTTCGATGAACGGTTCGGCCACCCGCACCGTCACCGGCAGGCTCGACACCCAGACCTGCGGCTCGTCCTTGTCCATCGCCGTCGCCAGCACGACGAGCTGCCATTCACCGACCGGCGCGTCGGGCGAGGCGTTGATGGTGTAGGTGGCCTCGGTGTCCTTCTCCCCCACTTCGACGTTCGGCTGCGCATTTATTCCAGGCGGCCTGAACGGCAGGGTGAGCCGCACCTTCCCCGCGAAATCGCCTTCGCGGGCGATCCGCACCCGCAGGTCCATCCGGCCCCGCCGCACGATCGGCGTGGTGGGCTCTTCGACGTCGATCCGAATCCTGGCCGGCTCCACGACCGCGATCGGCAGCCGGTCGCTCGTGCTCGTGCGGTAACTGGCATTGTTCGGCTGGCCCATCACCAGTTCGGTCGCCTGCCGCAGGCCGCCCAGTCGCCGGGGCGGCGCGTCGCCGGCGGCGACGCCGCGGACCGCGACCTGCGCCAGGCTCGTGGCGGCAACCGCATCGGCGGCCGCCTGGAAGACGGCGATGGTGCCCGGAGCCTTGCCGATCGCGGGCGGCGTGATCACCTCCACGCCGGACGGCAGGCCGTCGAACGCGAGTTGCACCGTCTCGTCGCAGTCGGTCCGCGCGGTGTTGAAGACGAGGGCCGTGCGATTGCCCCGCGGCACGGCGGCCACGATCCGCTCCTGGGAATTCGACCGCGCGGGCGGCACCGACACCGTCACGCCGGGCTCGGCCGGCTCGACGTCGATCCAATAGACGAAGTGCGGGCCTCCCCGCCGCTGGTGGTCGTTGACCCGTACGAGAAACGAGCCCTGGTCGGGCATCTTGATCCGCACGTCGCTGTCGGGGCCGTCGGTGTCGTCGTTGCCGGTGATCTTCTCCCGCTTCTCGTCGTCGCGGTGGATGTTGACGACCAGATCGATCGGCGAGCCGAGCCGGCGGCCCCGGCCGCGGATCCGCCATGACGAGCCCTTCGGCGCCTCGACGCGGATCCAGTCCACGTCATCCGCGGCATCCATGCGGCCGATGATGTTCGCCGGCGCGGATACTTGAAGCGCCTTGCCCGGCTCGTTGTTCGGCTCGGACTCTGGCGCCGGCGGAATGTCCGAGATGCGAAAGGGCACTCCCACCGGAGAGACCGCGGCCTCCCGTTCCGGCCGCACCTCGGCGAGGCCCGACAGATCACCCTGGCGAGGCAGTACGATCTTCGAGCGGTACGGTCCGGCCGGGTCGCCCAGCCACTCGACCTCGAGTTCGGCGCCCGGCGCGCCCCCGGGCGGCCAGGCGAGATGCGGCACCGGAAACCGGCCGACGTGCAGCAGGTAGACGCAGCCGTCGTTGCCGCCATACGCGCTCTCGCGGACCCGCAGCAGGTAGGTGCCGTCGGCCGGGGCCGTGGCGGCGAGCATCGCGTCCTGGCCGAGCAGCGGATGATCGTCGCAGGAGGCCAGCACGAAGCCCCGCTCGTCGACGAGTTCCACGCAGGGATCGAACATCTCCTGATCGAGGCGGATGCCGTCGATGGCGACGGCGATCCGCTCGCCGGCGGCCGCGCGGATGGCGAAGCAGTCGATGTCCTCCCCCTTCACCACGCCGCTGATCGTGCAAGGTGTGGCCGGCGAGAGCGGCGGCTGGCCGGTCACCCCCGCCGCCCCGGGCTCGTTGTTGGGCTCCTGCTCCGTCCGCTGGGCGACGCCCGGCGGCAGGCTGCCGACGCGGAAGGTGCGCAGCTCCGACAGCCCGCGCTTCGTGCGGAGTCGCAGCCGATGGTTGCCGAGCCGGCAGTCGGCCGGGATGCGGATCGTGGCCTTGGCCTGCCCGGCATTCACGCCCGTGAGCGACACGACCTCGATCGATCCCTCCTCGAACCAGAGCTGCTCGGGATCGGCGAACTCCTTGCCCGTCAGCACGATCTCCAGGTCGCCCCCCCGCGGGCCGCCCCCCGGCTCGATCCGGTCGATCGTGAGCTCCGCGCGGGCCTGGCCGGCGACCACGCAGGCCCAAATCACACCGACCCAGATCAGGCAGAGCCACGCCACCGCTGCCGTGCCCGGGGAATCGCTGGTGAGCCGTCGCGTGAACATGCCGCGTCTCGGTTGGCCGCCGGTGGCGGCGTTTGGATGATCGGGGCTTGGGTGACCGGGGATCGTCAGGCCAGCAGGTCCTCGCGGACGTGGCCGCCGTCGACGATCTCGACGGGCCGGTTGCCGGGGGCGATCAGCTCCTTGTCGGCGACGATGCCCAGGCAGTGGTAGACGGTCGTCGCCAGGTCCTCGACCGTGAGCGGATTGTCCTGCGGCTCCGCCGCGATCGCGTCGGACGAGCCATAGACGCAGCCCGCCTTGATGCCGCCGCCGGCGAGGAGCACGCTGAAGACCTTCGGCCAATGGTCGCGGCCGGCGTCGTTGTTGATCCGCGGCGTGCGGCCAAACTCGCTCGACACCATCACGAGCGTCGAATCGAGAAGGCCGCGCTGGTCGAGATCGCGGATGAGCGCCGCATAGGCCTGGTCGAACGCGGGCAGCGTCTTCCGCATGTTGTCGCCGATCTTCTGGTGCATGTCCCAGCCGCCGTAGGAGAGCGTCACGAACCGCACGCCGGCCTCGACGAGCCGCCGGGCCAGGAGCATCCGCTGGCCCGCCTGATTGCGGCCATACTCGTCGCGGAGCGGATCGGGCTCCGCCTTGATGTCGAAGGCGGCGCGGGCCTCCTGCGAACTCACGAGCGCATAGGCCCGCTGGTAGAAGGAATCCATCGCCGCGAGGTTTTCCGAGCCCTCGAGCCGCTGGAAGTGGCGGCCGACCGTATCCCGCAGCCGCTGCCGGGTGGCGAACCGGGCGGCATCGACGCCGTTCGGCAGCGCGAGATCGCGGACGGTGAAGTTGCCGTCGGCGGGGTCGGAGCCGATCGCGAAGGGGCCGTAGCCGCTGCCGAGGTAGCCCGCCCCGGCGTCGGGTGCCGGCAGGCTCGGGATGCTCACGTAGGGCGGCAGATTGGCTCGCGGCCCGAACTCGTGGGAGACCACGCTGCCGAAGCTCGGGAAGGTGAGGGCCGGGCTCGGCCGATACCCGGTGAACATGTTGTGGGTGCCGCGTTCGTGGGCGGCCTCGCCGTGCGTCATCGACCGCACGACGGTGATCTTGTCGGCGATCTGCGCCGTCTTGCCGAGCAGTTCATTGAACTGCGCGCCCGGGAGTTTCGTGTCGATCGACTTCATCTCGCCGCGGTATTCGCTCGGCGACAGCGGCTTGGGGTCGAACGTCTCCTGCTGTGCCCAGCCGCCGGGCAGCCAGATGTGGATCACGCTCTTGGCCTTGCCCTCGAAGTGCGCGAAGGATTTGGTGTCGGCCCGGGCCGCCTGGCCCCGCAGGTAGCCGCCCAGCGACAGCCCCAGCACCGAGAGAGCGCCGACGTGGAGGAAATCCCGGCGGCCGGCGGAAACCGGGCCGCAGCCGCCCGCTGGCGAAAAGCCGTCAGACAAGCCCGACATGGAAGAGCCTCCCCGGGGTGAACGAACTCGCGTGAGAGTTTACTCGAACGTCCATGCCCGAGTCCATATATGGGAGCCGGCGGCGTCTCAAACTGAGACGCGGCCTGCGGCCGTGGTCCCTTGCTTGCGCTGCGGGCTTGGATGGGAGCATCGGAGCGGTGGTCGTGATTGAACCGGTTCCCATGCAAGCCCGAAGCGCGAGCGAGGGACTGCGGGGTTGGGTGCGAGAGGGCGGCCGGCCCGGCTGCGCTCGACCTATTCCTCGAACGACCGCTTGCTGCGGAGGAGGTGGTGGTAGTGCTGGGCGAAGCGGTGGGCCTCGTCGCGCACGTATTCGAGCAGCCGCAGGGAATAGGAGTCGCGGGAAAGCCTGAGCGGCTCGCTCTGGCCCGGCAGGAACACCTCCTCCTCCCGCTTCGCCAGCGAGATCACGCAGGGGGCCGTGATGCCGAGCGATTCGAGCGCATCCATCGCCGCGGAGAGCTGCCCCTTGCCGCCGTCCACGAGGAAGATGTCGGGCAGCGACGCCCCCTCGCGGGCGAGCCGCGCGAACCGTCGCGACACCACCTCGTGGATGCTCTTGAAGTCGTCGATGCCGGTCACCGTCTTGATGCGATACCGCTTGTAGCCCGGCTTGAAGGGCAGGCCGTCGATGAACTGCACGAGGCTCGCCACCGTCTCGTCGCCGGCGAGATGCGCGATGTCGACCCCCTCGATCACCCGCGGCGGCCGCGGCAGCCCGAGCACCTTCTCGAGCCCGGCCAGCCCCTTCTTCGGATCGACGAGAAACACCTCCGGCTGCACGTGTTCCTCGAGGTCGCCCCGCTGGTCGAGCGTCTCGAGCAGACGGATCTCGTCGCGGAGCCGTGCGGCCTTCTCGAACTCGAGCGCCGCCGACGCGGTGAGCATCTCCTGTCGCATCTCCTCGAGCAGCCGCTTCTTGCCGCCGTCGAGAAACGTCTTCAGCCGGTTGATGTCGCGGCGGTAGTCCTCCTTCGAGATCCGCAGGTTGCAGGGGGCGGTGCACTGGTCGATCGAGGCGAGCAGGCAGGGCCTGAACCACCGCCACTGCTCGTCGTCGGCGTCGATGTCGAGCGAGCAGGTGCGAAACTTGAAGATCCGCTGCAGCACCACGATCGCGCCGCGGAGGCTGCCGGCGCTCGTGAAGGGACCGTAGAGCTTCACCCCCTTCTGCCGCGGCGTGCGGGTGAACTCGACCCGCGGATAATCCTCGTGGGTGGTGATCTGCAGGTAGGGAAACGTCTTGTCGTCCTTGAGATCGGAGTTGAACCGCGGCTGCACGTCCTTGACGAGCCGGCTCTCGAGCAGGAGGGCGTCGACCTCGCTGTCGGCCTCGAGGTAGTCGATGTCGCGGATCTCCTGCACGAGATCGGCGGTCCGCCGGTCCTGCTCGGCGGCCTTGAGGAAGTAGCTCGACGCCCGCGCGCGGAGGTTTTTCGCCTTGCCGACGTAGATCACCCGGCCGGCTGCGTCCTTCATCAGGTAGACGCCCGGCGTCTGGGGAAACGTCTTCACTTTCTGGGCCGCCGCGGCCCGATCGCCGGTGGTCGCCGCCTGATCGGTGTCGGCGGGGCTCGATTCGGCGGCGTCGGGTGGTTCGTGGTCGCTCACGGCCTCATTCTAGCCGGTGCGCTGCCGCACGCCGGTGGTGATGACGCTGCCGATTCAATAAAAGCCCCCGGCGCAAGCCGGGGGATCGGGCAGTTGACATGGTGAGTGTATCGCGGCCGCCATCCCGGCGCTTGCGCTTCGGGCTTTTATTGGAGCCGCGGGAGGGGGACGGGTCCAAAACCCGCGGGCCATCCCTACACGCCCGCCAGCGCGCGGAGGTCGCGTTCCAAGGCGTCGAGCCGCTGCACGAGTGCCGACTTCACACCGGCGAGCTGCGGCTGGCTGCACGGGGCCGCCGCCGCGAACAGGTAAAACTTGATCTTCGGCTCGGTGCCCGACGGCCGGGCCGCCACGCAGTTGGCGACCGCCGGGAACCGGCCCGGCTGCGATGCTCCTGTCGCCGTTGCGTCGGACGCAGCCAGGTCGAACATCACGAGATCCCCCTTCGCCCCGGCGAAGGGCATGGCCGCGGTGCCGGGTGTCGACGTGACGAGGCTGCCGTAGTCGCGGACCCGCTCCACCGGCAGGCCGCCGAGCGCCGCGGGCGGGCTCGACCGCAGGCTCGCCATGATCTCCCGCATCCGGTCCATGCCCGCCGCGCCCGGCAGCGTGATCGCAACCTGCCGCTCGAGGTGGCAGCCATGCGCGCAGAAGATCGTGTCGAGCTGCTCGTGAAGCGTCCTGCCTTCGGCCTTGAGCGCGGCGGCGAGTTCGGCCAGCAGGAGCGCGGCCACGCTCGCGTCCTTGTCGCGAACGTGCGTGCCCGCCAGGTAGCCGTGCGACTCCTCGCACCCGAACGCGAAGTGCTCGGGCCCGGTCTGATCGATCGCCTGGCCGATCCACTTGAAGCCCACCTGCAGCGTGTCGAGGGCCGTCGCCCGGTAGGCCTCGGTGATGCGGCGGACGAGGCCCGTCGTCACGAGCGTGGTGATCACGTGGTCGGTGGCCACGAGCGTGCCGAGCCGCCTGCGGCTCGCGAGCACCCAGTCGACGAGCAGGGCCGCCAGCTGGTTGCCCGTGAAGGTCTGCCAGCCGCTGCCGGCGGCCGTGGTGAGCGGCGCGGCGGCGCCCAGCCGGTCGCAGTCGGGGTCGCTGGCCAGCACGAGGTCGTCGCCGCGGGCCCGAGCCTCGGCGATCGCGCCTTCGAGCACGGCCGGGTTCTCGGGGTTGGCCACGTGGCCGGGCACGTTCGGAAAGTCGCCGTCGGGCATCTCCTGCGGGCCGTAGAGCCGCAGCTTCGTGAAGCCCGCGCCGGCGAGCACCGGCACGACGGCGCTCGCGCCCACGCCGTGCAGCGGCGTGTAGAGGATGGAGACGTCCCGCGGGCCGGCGGTGGACTGCCGGAGCACGGCCGCGACGAAGGCGGGGTCGATCTCCTGCTCCACGAACCGCACGCGGCCGGCCGCGACGCCCGCTTCGAAGCTCTCGCGGCGGACGGAGTCGCACCGCATGACGCGGTCGATGATCCCCTTGTCGTGCGGCGGGAGCACCTGCACGCCGCCAGCCCAGTAGACCTTCACGGCATTGTCGCTCGGCGGATTGTGGCTGGCCGTCACCATGATGCCGCAGGTGCTCCGCGTGTGGCGGACCGCATAGGAGAGCTCGGGCGTGCTCCGGAAGCCGCGCAGGAAAAAGATCCGGAAGCCGGCGGCGAGCAGCACCTCGGCGCAGAGCTTCGCGAAATGCTCGGAGCGATGACGCGTGTCGTAGGCGATCGCGCAGGAGGGCTCTTCGCCGGCGGGTAGGATGCTCCCCACGTAGTCGGCGAGGCCCTGCGCGCTCTCGCCGATCGTGCGGTCGTTGATGGCGTTGGAGCCCACGGGATACATCGTGCCACGGCGGCCGCCGGTGCCGAACGGGATCACCGTCCAGTAGACGTCGTCAAGCTGCTTCCACAGGGCGGGCTCTCCGGCGGCCCTGTCGATCCGCGTCGCGAGTTCTTCGGCAAACTCCGCGTAGCGGGGCTGGGTGAGCCAGTCGCGCATCGTGCGGGCGGAGTGTTCGGTGATCGTGCCGGCGGCGTGGGCGGCATCGATGGCGGCGAGACGGTTCGCGTGCGATGAATCGGACGAGGCGTCGGGGACGATGGGCATGAAAGGACAGCTCCGGACCGCGGTGGGAAGAGATCGAGTTGACGACGTGCGTGTCGAATTCCGCCGCCGGTTTTATACTCCGCGGCTCGCTGAAACACACACCTCGAAACAGGACCGGCAAGCGTCATGGGCGAACCTGGCAGTGGAACGACGCGCGACACCCCGAGCGATACCCTGATCGTCAGCGTCTCGGGCCTCCGCGGCATCGTCGGCGGCAGCCTCACGCCGGAGGTGGCCGTGCGGTATGTGACGGCGTTCGCCGAGACGCTGCCTCCCGGGCCGGTCGTGATCGGCCGCGACGGCCGCACCACCGGGCCCGTTCTCGCGACCGCGATCACCGAGTCTCTGACGCGGGCGGGCCGCGACGTGATCGACTGTGGCATCGCCGCCACGCCCACGGTGGGGATCGTCGTGCGGCAGGAGCGTGCCGCCGGCGGCGTGCAGATCTCCGCCAGCCACAATCCCGCCCCCTACAACGGCCTCAAGCTGTTTTCGGCGGAGGGTCGCGTGCTGCCGGCCGCGGCGGGCGCGGAGGTGCTGCGGGGGTTTCAAGCACTTGAGTCCGCGA
Organism: Pirellulales bacterium; assembly: GCA_044346795.1. GTDB lineage: Bacteria > Planctomycetota > Planctomycetia > Pirellulales > UBA1268 > CAMCQY01. The sequence goes on along the minus strand of JBIIYN010000027.1, from coordinate 6,151 downwards.
CCGCGTCACCAGGCCGGCCCGGAGCGAAGGCGGGCCTCGTGCGGACGGTCGACGGTGGACCGGCCCACGTCGCGCTCGTGGCCAAGACCGTGGACGTGGAGGCGATCCGCCGCTGCCGGCCGCGGGTCTGGCTCGACGCGGGCCACGGCGCGGGCAGCCGCGTGGCCCGGCCGCTGCTCGAGCATCTCGGCTGCGAGTCGGTGATCGAAGGGGATGAGCCCGACGGCCTTTTCGAGCATCTTCCCGAGCCGACCACCGACAACCTCGCCGGCATGCTGCCGCGGATTCAGCTCGCCCGCGCCGATGTGGGATTCTTTCAGGATCCCGACGCCGACCGGCTGGCGATCGCCACGGCCGAGGGTCGCTTCATCGGCGAGGAGGCCACGCTCGCGCTGGCCGTGGAGGGCGTGCTCGCGAAGGCCGCGCAAGCGAAGCGATCCGGGCCGATCGTGGTGAACTGCTCCACGAGCGGCATGGCCGCGGCGATCGCCGCGCGGCGCGGCGTGGCCTGCCACGTGTCGGCCGTGGGCGAGGCGAACGTCGTCGATGCGATGCTCGCCTCGAACGCGATCCTCGGCGGCGAGGGAAACGGCGGCGTGATCGACCCCCGCGTGGTGCTCGTCCGCGACAGCTTCGTGGCGATGGCGCTCGTGCTCGAACGGATGTGCACGGCCGGAGCAGAGGCCGGTGTGCGGAACGCGAGGGGCATCACGAGCATCGACAGCCTCGCGCGGGCGCTCCCGCAGATGGTGATGAAGAAGACGAAGGTGGATCTGTCACCCGAGACCCGCGGCCCCGCGCTCGTGGCGGTGCTCGATCGCATCGCGGCGGCGTTTCCGCAGGCGCGGGCGGGCCGGCTCGACGGCCTGCGGCTCGACTGGGATGGAGGGTGGCTGCTCGTGCGGGCGAGCAACACCGAGCCGATCGTACGGATCGTCGCGGAGGCGGCCGACGCGGCCGCGGTAGACGACGCCCTCCAGCGGGCGACGGCGGCACTGCGGGCGGGCTGAAGGGCAGCCGCTCAGCAACGGAGCGTGGACATGCCGCCGTCCACGCCGAACACCTGGCCCGTCACCCAGTCGCTTTCCGCCGAGACGAGGAAGCGCGCGAGCGCGGCGATGTCGGCGGGCGTGCCGATCCGCTTGAGCGGATGCCGGGCGGCGAGCGCGTCGCGCTTTTCGGGCGAGGAGAGCAGCCGGGCGGCGAGCGGCGTGTCGACGAGGCCGGGGGCGATCGCGTTGACGCGGATCTTCGGCGCCCACTCGGCGGCGAGCGCCCGCGTGAGTCCCTCCACCGCGGCCTTGGCGGCGGCCACCGACGCGTGCATCGGCATGCCCTGCCCCACCGCCACGGTGCTGAAGAGCACGACGCTGGCCGTGCCGCCCTCGGGGCCCTTGAGCCGCGGCTGCAGGGCCTGCAGAAACCGCACGGCGCCGACGAGGTTGATCTCGAGATCCTGGCGGAAGTCGGCGGGCTGGAGGCTGCGGAAGGACCGCAGCGTGATGCTGCCGGGGCAGTAGACCGCGGCCTGGATCTCCTCGGGTGGCTCCGGCAGCGGGCCGTCGGGGATGGCGAAGTCGCACGGCACGTGGCGGATGGAGGCGGCCGATGGCAGACCGTCGGCGGTGCGCGACCAGACGTCGATCCGGTCGGCGGTGGGGGCGAGCATCCGCACGAGTTCGAGGCCGATCCCGTGGCTGCCGCCGGCGATCACGTAGGTTCCGGGCATGGTGAACTGTCTCCAGAGGGCGGAATGATTGTCTCTCGACGTTTCTGCCGACGCACGATGGTGGGAAGCGGCCCGGCTCGGAAGAACCAGTCAGCGAACCAACGACATGCCGGCGTGTTTTGCGGCACCCGCGTCGAAGGTCAAGGTTTCGGCACAGCCCGCCGAAGAGGCGATGCGATCGATGAGGCAGTCTGCAAAATCCGCCTTCCCGTCGTCGAAGACCCGCAAGGCACGAAGCACCTGATCGGCACGATCGACCACGATCTGCTTGGCACGCAGCAACGCTTCAAGGGCCCGCTTGACGTCATGGCCGGCGAGACCGTATGCGGACGTCAAAACCCAGTAGAGTTCGACCACCGAAACCACCGTGATGAAGCCCGGACCGTCGGCATCCAGGGACTCGATCAATCGGGTGGCCTTCGGCGACTGTTTGGGGTCGTCCTGCATGATGTAGCGCACCAGGACGTTGGTGTCGAGACCGATCATCGTGCCGCCGCCCCGCGCCTGGCGATGGCCGCATTCATCTCTTCGAGAGACACCTTTCGACGGGCCTTTCCGAACATGCCCTTGAGTTCGGTGACGCTTCGATTGGCCGCGACGAATTCGTAGCGGCCCGGAGCGATCTGGATGAACTCGACCCGATCCCCGGCATCGACCTGAAGGTCATGCCGGACCTCCACCGGAATGGTGATCTGGCCTTTGCTGGTAAGTGTTGCAGTCGACATGGCAGTCTCCAAAACTCCTTACTTGAGTGTAAGGAAAACGATCCCGCTCGGCAAGAGAGCCGTTGCCGTTTACGGCAGCGATCGGGTTGAGCCGGCCTGCGCACCGAAATCAGCGCACGACGACATCCATCAGCCGGTCTTCCGTGTCTACGGTCGATACCCGCTCGAGTCCGCCTTCGGCATCGATGCGATACACCGAGAGCGTTTTGGCGTTGTAGTTCGTGACCGCGAGCCACCGGCCGTCGGCGGAGACCGCCATGCCCCAGGGAATGTCGTCGGCCGGCGTGACGGGCAGCGGTTCGAGGCTCCCGTCGGCGGCCACCCGGTAGCGGGCGATCAGGTCGCCCGTGCCGGAAAAATCGCGGATGCTCATGAAGAGGTGCTTCGCATCGGGCGTGAGCACGATATCGGCCCCGGCGAGCGGCGGCGCGGGTGCCACGTCCGGCTTCGGCCGCGGCCGGCTGCGGAGCGCGAGGCGACCGTCGGCCGCCCGCTCGTACACAGACACTCCCAGGCCCTGCTCCTCGCTGAAGTAGGCCAGCGGTAGCGTGGGATGGTAGGCGACATGCCGGGGCCCGCTCCCCTCGGGCGGGCCGACGTCCAACGGATTGAGCGGCACGATTGTGCCGGTGGCCTCGTCGAAGGCGTATTGAAAGAGTGCGTTGTTGCCCTTCACGTGCGGCACATAGACGAACTTGTTGTCCGGCGTCGGTTGCACGCAGTGGCCCTCCTTGCGGCCCTGGTCGGCGCCGCCGCACCGCCGGCCGGGCTTGCCGGCGGCGTCGAGGGGAAAGATGTCGACCTTGCCGGTGAAGTAATCGCAGCCCAGCAGAAACCGCTCGGTGCGATCGATCGAGAGCCAGCCGTAGCCGCTGTCGAGCGTGCAGGCATCGACGCGCTCGGGAAGGCCATCGGCCCCGAGCCGCACCACGGCCGCGTTGGGCCCGCCGGGCGCCGCGGCCGCGCCGCTGACATAGAGCCAGGGCTGCGTGGGGTGGGCGACGATCGTCGAGCCCTTGAACCCCAGCGGCGTGGCATGGACGGCGGCCGCGCCGGCCGCCGTGGCTTTCGGCTCGATGGCGACGGTGAGCAGCGCCTGCCGCTCACCCGAAGGGGCGTAGGCACGAAACTCGGCGGCCATCGCCGGCAGCGAGCAGAGCAGAAGAGCGAGGAATACGGGGGCGCATGGGGCCGTGATCTTGATCGTGGCTGTGTTCATGGCGGTGATCTTCGTTGGGGTGGTGCTTCGGCCAGCCGCAGGCACCAGAAGGGCCAGTCGGCAAACAGTCCGCCATTCTAATGCTTCGCAGCCGCCGGCGGGGTAGCGGAGAACCGCAATCACCAGAGCGTCTCCGGCTTGCCTTCGAGACGCAGGCTGAGAGCCCTCCGGGGCCCCGGGTGAAGTCGTATCGCAGCAGCAGTTCGTTCCACCCGGCCTGCAGGGTGACCGGCTCAGCCGGTCGATCATCTCGAGCGTGTTCTCGTAATGCACCTCGAGATCGATCAAGGTGCCAGCCACCGAATATGGGCAAGCTGGCCCGGATGAATGCGGCAGACTCCCTCGCGAGGGCCGCTCACCTACACTGCCCCGTCGGCAGATGCCCCTGGCCCTCGTGAAAGCGCGATGGACGATTTCACCGCTCCCGTCTGCGTCTGGCTCAAGCGCGATCTCCGCGTCGCCGACCATCCAGCGCTCGCGGTCGCCGTAGCGCGTGCCAAAGGGGCGGCCGTCTTCGCGGTGTTTCTCTACGAGCCCGAGGTGCTCGCGCAGCCGGAGTGGCATCCGAGCCACACCGAGTTTCAGCGGGAGTGCCTCGTCGAACTCGAGGCCGCACTCGGCCGACTCGGCATCCGGCTCGTCACCCGCCGCGGTGAGGCGGTGGCGATGCTCGACCGGCTCCGCCGCGAGACAGGCTTCCGTCTCCTCGTGGCCCACGAGGAGACCGGCACGGGCATGACCTATGCCCGCGACCGGCGGGTGCGGAGCTGGGCCCGGGCCGCGGGCGTCGAGTTTCTCGAACTGCCGCAGACAGGCGTCGTGCGGCGGCTCGCCTCTCGCAATGGCTGGAACCGGCTCTGGGAAACGCGGATGCAGGCCGAGACGGCTCCCGCACCGCGAAGCCGCGGCCGCGGCGGGCTTGGCCGCGTCGTGCGGCTCGAAACAGCCGGCATCCTCGGCTGCCGCGACCTGGGCCAGCCGCCCGACACCACCGACCGTAAGCGCGGCGGTGAGCGTCTGGCGGCCGACGTGCTCGAAGACTTTCTCACGCGGCGGGGCCGGCATTATTCCGGCGGCATCTCGAGCCCGCTGTCGGCCCCGGCGAGCTGTTCGCGGCTGAGCCCCCATCTCGCCTTCGGTGCGATCTCGATGCGGCAGGTCTGGCAGGCGAGCGAGGCCCGCCGCATCGAAGTGGCCGCCGCGACGCCCACGGCCACGAGCCCGCGCGACCGTGCGGAACTGCGGGCCTGGCAGCGGAGCCTGAAGGCGGTGCAGTCGCGGATGCACTGGCACTGCCACTTCATGCAGAAGCTCGAGGACGAGCCGGCGATCGAGTTTCACAACATGCTGCGGGCGGCCGACGGGCTCCGCGAAAACGAGATCTCAGCCGAGCGGCTCGCCGCATGGCAGGAGGGCCGCACGGGCTATCCGCTCGTGGACGCCTGCATGCGGAGCCTCGTCGCCACCGGCTGGCTCACGTTTCGGATGCGGGCGCTTGTCGTGTCGTTCGCCAGCTATTCGCTCTGGCTCCACTGGCGGCCGACGGGGCTGCACCTCGCCCGCCACTTCCTCGATTTCGAGCCCGGGATCCATTGGTCGCAGCTGCAGATGCAGAGCGGCACGACGGGCATCAACACGCTGCGGATCTACAACCCCACGAAGCAGGCGGTCGAGCAGGATCCGCGGGGCGTCTTCATCCGCCGCTGGGTGCCCGAACTCGCGGGCGTGCCGCCGGCCCACGTGCACATGCCCTGGACCATGCCCGGCGACGTGCAGCAGGCGGCCGGCTGCCTGATCGGCCGCGACTATCCGCCACCGCTCGTCGATCATACGAAAGCGGTCCGCGAGGCGAAGCGGCGGCTCGCCGCCGTGCGGAGCGATCCCGAGGCGCGGGAAGAGGCCCGCGGCGTGGCCCGGCGGCATGGCAGCCGCCGCGATCGCCGCGGCGCGATGCAGCAGGATCCCGTGCGGCGGTCGCTCGCGCGCGATGCCGCGGGCACGACCGCGAGCGGCAGGCCCGAGCCTCCGGACCCGCAGCGGCTGCTGCCGTTTCTCGCCGCCGAACCGGTCGACCCGCCTCAGGGCACGCAGCCTCCCATCCAAGCCCGAAGCGCGAGCGAGGGATAGGGGTCGGGAAGCGACGCGGCCTGCGGCCGCGGTCCCTTGCTTGCGCTGCGGGCTTGGATGGGAACGCTGCGGGCTTGGATGGGAACGCTGCGGGCTTGGATGGGACGGTGGTACACTCGGCCCCGCCAGCGAAATATGCAATACGACTAGCACCGGCCGCGGAGAAGCATCGCGTGAGCAATCGCACAGGACTCGTGACGAGCGAGGCTTACACCGCGCACCTCACCGGGGAAGGGCACCCGGAGTCGCCCGATCGCGTGCGGGCGATTCTCGCGAGGCTCCGGGCCGACGGCCTGCTCGATCGGACCGTGGCGATCCCGCCGCGGCCGGCGACGGACGAGGAGCTCCGCC
>JBIIYN010000026.1:0-19994 GCA_044346795.1 Pirellulales bacterium | reverse complement strand
TCGCCAACGCCAGCCCGGAAACCCGCGCGACCATCGAGGTGCTCGGGGAAATCCTCGGCCGGCACCCGGCCTCCGCCCTGTCGCCGACGTCGTTTGCGACCCACCACCTGGGCATCGACGCCACCCACCTCGCCAGCACCAAATTCTCCGGGCCCGGCACGTCGCTGGCGATCCTCGGCAATCTCCTGCGGATCGAACTGGAACGACACGCCGACGCCGTGATCATCGGCTCGCCCGGCGACGGGCAGCCCCCGACCTGGTCGCAGCTCGATCTCGGCGGCGACGACAAGGTCGCCGTGCCCGGCCGCCTGATCGCCTTCTTCCCCGCCCACTCGCTCGCCCCCGAGCCGCTCTGCGTGCTCGTCGACGACCGCAGCTGGAACCGGGAGTTCGCCATCCTCTCCCACGCCGCCCACAAGCCGCAGGCCCAGCAGGTGCTCGGGCGGTTCTGTGCGCGGCTCAAGACGCCCGAGAATCCGTTGCGCGGGCGGGTGCTCGAGGCCGGCGTCGTCGACGGCTCCCTGCGGCTTTGCATCACGACGACGCGAGCCAACCCGCGGTCGGGCCTGATCCTGCCGGCCCCCGTCTGGGCGGAGGTCGACGTCTTTCTGGCCGCCGCGACCACCCGCCGCGAACTCATGCGCCGGCTGGGACTGGGCACCAACCGCGGCATGCTCGTCGCCGGCCCACCCGGCGTCGGGAAGACGCATCTCGTCCGCGTGATCGCGTCGGAACTGATCGCCGGCGACCCGGCGCACCGCTACACCACGATCCTCGCCGACGCCAACACCATGCGGCACATGATCGCCGAGCTCTACGCCTCCTCGGAGACCTTCGGGCCGACGCTCGTCGTGCTCGACGACATCGATCTCGTGCTCGGCCACCGCGACTCCAACGGCGACAACGGGGCGCTCGCCGATTTTCTGGCCACGCTCGACGGCGTGCTCGAACGGGAGGACATCCTCACCATCGCCACCACCAACGACCCCAAGGCCCTCGATCCCGCCGCCCAGCGGTCGGCCCGCTTCGACATGGTGGTGACCCTGCCCATGCCCGACGAGGCTTCGCGGGCGCTGATCCTCGAGCGGCACCTCGCCCCGCTCGGGCTCTCGATCGACTACGACACGGTGGCGCGGGCGCTCGAGGGGGCGACGGGCGCCGACGTGAAGGAGGTCGTCCGCCGGACGGTGCTCGAATACGGCGAACGATTCACGCAGGACCAGCTGCTCGACGTCGCGAAGACCGGCCGCTGGCAGGCGGCCGTCAACCGCCGCCGCTACCTGTCGTGACCACGCGCCCGCCCCGGGCACCGCGGGCCGGCCGTCACCACGGACTGTCGAACGCGTTCTGGAAATGCTCGACCTGTGGCTTCGCACCGTCCGCGCCGAAGGTCACGGTCACCACGTCGATCCGCACCTGGCAGTCCTCGAGCCGGTGCCGCCGGATGTAGGCGGTGGCCAGTTCGGCGATCCGCCGCTGCTTTTGAATTCCGACGGTCTCGGCCGGATGGCCGTGGGCCGTGTCGGTCCGCGACCGCACCTCCACGAACACCACCGTGCGGCCGTCGAGCACGACCAGGTCGATGTCGCCGCGCAGCACCCGTTCGCGACGGCCCACGACCCGGTAGCCCAGGCCGCGGAGAAACGCCTCCGCCTCCGCCTCGCCACGCCGGCCCAGCGCCTGCCTCGGATCACGCGACGTCATGGCTGGCTGCAGGTCGAACGGCCTCGGCGGAACATTCGCGAGTGCTTCGCAAAACGTTTTCAGGACTTCGCGGCGACCTTCTTGCCGGCCGGCTTCTTCCCGGTCGCATCGGCGGCGACGTCGTCACGCTTCTCGCGGAGACGCACCGACTTGCCGACGCGATCGCGGAGGTAGTAAAGCTTGGCCCGCCGAGACACGCCCGACCGCTTCACCTCGACCTTGGCGATCTTCGGCGAATGGATCGGAAACTTCCGCTCCACGCCCTCGCCCGCCACGATCCGGCGGACGGTGAAGGTCTCGCGGCTGCCCGAGCCGCTCTTGGCGATGACCACGCCGTTGAAGATCTGGATCCGCTCCTTCTCCCCTTCGAGAATCCGCGTGTGCACGTCGACGGTGTCGCCGATGGCGAACTGGGGCACCTCCGACTTGAGGCTGGAGGCTTCGACCTTGGCGAGGATTTTCTGGCTCACGACGGCTCCTTCAGGAACGCTGGGGGGAAAGATGCTGGGAAAGGGGTGCGGAGGAGGACGAGGACGAGGAGGATGGGACCCGGCGTCGGGTTGCGTCGACGGCCTGTTCGTGCCGCCAGGTCGCGATCCGGCCATGGTCGCCCGACAACAGCACGTCGGGCACGCGCAGGCCGCGAAACTCGCGCGGCCTGGTGTATTGGGGGCCTTCCACCAGGCGGTCGGCGCCGGAGAAGGAGTCCTGCCGGGCGCTCTCTTCGTCGCCCAGCACGCCGGGCAGGAGCCGGGCCACCGCATCGACGATCACCATCGCGGCCACTTCGCCGCCTGAGAGCACGAAATCGCCGATGGAGACCTCGTCGGGCGCGAGGATTTCCCGCACGCGGTCGTCGAAGCCCTCGTAGCGACCGCAGAGCAGCACGAGCCGCTCGCCGCGGGTGAGCCGGCGGGCGAAGTCTTCGACCGCCGCCTGATCGAGCCGCCGACCGCCCGGCGTGAGCATGACGATATGGCCGGGAGCCGCCTCCTGCTGCTGCACCGTCTCGACGCACGACACGACCGGCCCCGGCATGAGCAGCATGCCCGGGCCGCCGCCATACGGCCGGTCGTCCACCTGCCGATGCACGCCCGAGGCGAAGTCGCGGATGTTCGTCAGCCGCACGTCCACCAGCCCGCTGCGACGCGCCTCGCCGAGCAGACTTCCTTCGAGGAAGCTCGCGAACATCTCGGGAAAGAGGGTGAGGATGTCGATGCGCATGGGAGCGTCGGAACGGGCAATCGGGTCGGCATCAGGCTGGCACCAGCCTCGGAATCAGGCCTGCTCCGGCTGCGACTCGGCAGCCTCGGCGGCGGGGCTCGCCACTTCGGCGACGGGAGCGGCGGCCTCGGGCGACGCTTCCGTCACGGCGACCGGCGCCGCGGCGACGGCGGCCGCCGGCTCGGCCTTGGGCTCGGGCACGAACACCGGCTCGCCGGCGGCGGGCACGACCTTCGGCAGCGAGAGCCTGGCGCGGGCCTGTTCCATCTCCTTGAGCCGTGTGCCGTTCGCGCCATATTTCTTGATGAGCACCCGCACCGCGTCGCTCGGCTGGGCGCCCACGCCGAGCCAATACTGCACGCGGTCGTTGTCGAGGGCGCAGCGGGCGTCGGTGTCGGGAACGGAAGTGTCGTAGGTGCCGAGCACCTCGATCACGCGGCCGTCGCGCGGGCTCCGCCGGTCGGTCGCACAGATCCTGTAGAAGGCACGGTTCTTCCGGCCCATCCGCTTCATTCGAATCGCCACAGCCACGGTCGGAGTCTCCTCGGAAAGATATCGTTCGAGCCCCTTATCGTAACCGACCGGCTCCGGAACCCAAGCCCACCTGCCGGCCCCCGGTTTTTCCCGGGTTTTTGGGGAATCAGCCGCGTTTCTTGCGGCGGAGTTCTTTTTCCCGCTGCTTCTTCTGCTTCCGCCGCTCTTCCGCGGTGAGCCGCTTGCCGGTGTCGCCCTTCGGCCGCCCGAACCGCGCCGCGGGATTGGTCATCTGCGTCTGCAGCCGCTGCACCTCGCGGAGCCGGTCGCGCATGCCGAGCCCCGCCATGCCCTTCATCATCGCGCTCATGCCGTCGAACTGCTTGACGAGGTCGCCCACCTCGTGCGGATCGACCCCGGCTCCGGCGGCGATCCGGCGGCGGCGCGACTGGTCGACCAGCCGCGAGGGATTCCGCCGCTCGGCGGGCGTCATGGCGTCGATGATGCCGAAGAGGCGATTGACGTCCTTGTCGAGATCCGCGCCGGCCAGCATCTCCTGCATGCCGCCCATGCCGGGGATCATGCCGAGCACCTTGCCCAGGGGCCCGAGCCGGCGGGTCTGCAGGAGCACCTTCTTGAAGTCGTCGAGCGTGAATTCGCCGGCCCGGAGCCGCTCCTCCTGCCGCTTCATCTCGTCCTGGTCGAACTTCCGCTGCGCCTCCTCGACCAGGGTCACGACGTCGCCCATGCCGAGGATCCGCCCGGCCATCCGCTCGGCATGGAAGTCCTCGAGAGCCTCGATCTGCTCGCCGGTGCCGATGAACTTGATCGGCACGCCCGTCACGGTCTTGACCGACAGCGCGGCCCCGCCGCGGGCGTCGCCGTCGAGCTTCGTCATGATGACGCCGTCGAGTTCGAGCGCCTCGTTGAAGGCCTTGGCGCTGCGGACCGCGTCCTGACCGGTCATCGCGTCGACCACGAGATAGACCTGGTCGGGCCCCACGGTGCGGTCGATCCGCGACAGCTCGGCCATGAGCGCCTCGTCGATCGAGAGCCGGCCGGCGGTGTCGAGGATGACGACGGAGATGCCCTCCTTCCGCGCGCGGGCGACGCCGTCGCGGCAGACGGCAACCGGGTCGGTGACGCCCTCCGGCAGGTGCACGGGCACGGCGATCTGCCGGCCGAGCACGGCGAGCTGCTCGATGGCCGCGGGCCGCTGCAGGTCGGCCGCCACGAGCAGCACGCCCTGCCCCTGCTGCTTGATCCGCTTGGCCAGCTTGCCGCAGGAGGTCGTCTTGCCCGAGCCCTGCAGGCCGCAGAGCATGAGCACGGTGGTCTTGCCCGGCTGCAGGTGGAGCGAGTGGTCCACCGGCCCCATCAGGTTGACGAGCTCCCGGTGCACGATTCCCACGAGCTGCTGGGCCGGATCGAGCGACTCGAGCACCCGCGCGCCCGCCGCGTCGTCCACCACCCGCGTCAGGAAGGTTTCCACGACGTCGTAGGCGACGTCCGCCTCGAGCAGGGCGGTGCGCACCCCCGCGAGCCCCTCGCGCATGTTGGCTTCGGTGAGCTTGCCGCGGCCCCGCAGGGAATTCAGGGCTGACGACAGCGAGGCGGTGAGCGACTCGAACATGGCGGCTCCGGTGGGGAAAGATCGGGAGCCCCGGAGTATACGGGCCGGAAACGCCGCTCCAAGCAACCCGGGGACCGGCTCGTGTTCCGCAGGAACAGGTGCCTGTCCCGCCCGCCCCGCCGGTGACGAGCCGCTCGAATCGGGAGCAGGCACACTGCGTGCTGCTTGCCCGACGCTTGGCCGGCAAGAGCGGCGCATCACCGGAGGGGCGGACGGACGAATCCGTGCGGCTGTCAGCTGAACGTGCCCGGCTCACCCACGACCGGCGCCGAGGCGGGGGACGAGATCACCGCCCCACCCTCGCCGCACGGGCCGCACGCCGGGGCACAGGCCGGCTCGTGCATCGGCGCCGCGCAGGCGGGCTGGCAGGGCTGGGCCTGCGGCGCCGCACAGGGAGCGGCCCCGCCGAGGCACGGCGAGCGAAACTCCATGAACGATGGCCGACGGCAGCTGTTCGCGCCGCCGAAACAACTGCTGCAGCCCGGGGCGGCAGCCAGGCTGCCGAGGGCGATCACGAGGCACAGGGACCGGCACATGATTGGCATCTCCACCACCGTCGCGTCGGGTTGGACCCGCGGTCGGACACGATGCGTCGTCCGCGACGACGCTTCCAAACCTTAGCTCACGATCCGGCACGCGGTCGGAGCGGCCACCGAAAACATTCATGAAAAATCCGCGCCGCTCGCCCGCCGCCGCGCCGATCGTGCCGACGACGACCGGCGGAAACGGATCTGCCGCCACGGGACCGCAGAATCACGCCACTTCACCACTTCCCCCTGAACCACCGCGTGAATGACGGCAAACGGCCGCGGGCGGCGCTATGAGCCGCGAAACACGTGCTAGGTTTGAGGACAGTCCGCGGAGAAGCCGCCGCGTCGCGGCCCGGGCTGAACGTTCCCGAAGTTCGTCCCCAGCCGTGCGCCTCTCTGCTGCGATCCGGTTCGTCCCGGCATTCGTCCTGACATTCGTCCCGGCGCTGGTCGTGTCGGCGGCAGCCTGCTGCCTCGCGCCGTCGGCGGCCGCCGCCCCGGTGGCCGACGGGGCGATCGCGGCGTCGATCGCCGCATCGGACTGCCCCGCCGGCGACGACGACGTCTGGCTGGTGAGCACGCGGCGGCTGCCCGACATCGCCTGCCTGCCGGCACACGTCGGCTTCGGCGTGGAACGGCTGGCGGGCGCCGCGGGCGCGAGCCGCTGGCAGCCGTCCGATCTCGAGAGCCTGCTCGACAGCCCCGGGCGGCCGCTCGTGATCTTCATCCATGGCAACCGCTATGACTCGGCCTCGGCGAAGTCGCAGGGGCTGCTCCTGGCCCGTGGGAGCAGGGCGTGCCAGCCGGGTGGCCCGCCGGTGCGCACGGTGATCTTCTCGTGGCCGAGTTCCCAGGAAGGACGGCTCCTCCGCGACAGCCGTTCCAAATACGAACGCACGATGTCGGAAGGCCGCTACCTCGCCTGGTTCCTCGGCAGGGTGCCCCCCGAGCAGCCGGTGGCGATCATCTCCTACAGCTACGGCGGACTGATAGCGCTCGAGGCGCTCGACTGTCTCGTGGGAGCCGAACGATCGGGACGGTCCGACCTCACGCCGTGGCTCGATCGGCCCGCGCGGCTCCACCTGGTGCTCGTGGCGGCGGCGGTGCGTCAGGATGCACTGGCCCCGGGCGGTGCCTTCCGCCGGGTGATCCCCTGCATCGATCGGCTGACACTCTTGAACAACTCGAGCGACCACGCGCTGCGGTTCTTCCGCTTCATCGACCCCGGCCTGCGGACCGAGGCCTTGGGACACGAAAACATGCCCGCCCGCTGGCTGCCCCGCGACGTGGAATTCGTCCAGGTGGATGCCGCCCCGATCGTGGGCAAGAGCCATCGCTTCCCGCTCTACCTGGAGTCGGCCGCCCTGCGGGCGCGGATCGCGTCCGGGGCCCTCGAGGGCCTGTCGGTCGACTGAAGCCGCGGCTACCCGGCGTGCGCGGCGAACCACTCCGCCGTCAGCACGAGCCCCTCGTCGATCGCGACGGCCGGCCGCCAGCCGAGCACCCGGCCGGCCAGCGTGGCGTCGACGAGGTTCGACCGCAGGTCGCCGGGCCGGGCGGGGCCGTGCTCGGGCTCGGGCAGCGACACCGCCGCCCCCCGCCGTGCAAGAACGGCGGCCACCGCCGAGCGGAGCTTGGCCTCGAGTTCGTTCACATCCGTGCCCACGCCGGTGCCGATGTTCAGGCTCGTGAGGCTCCCCGGCTGCACCTGCGGCAGGTCGGCGGTGAGCGCCAGCACGTTGGCCCGCGCGACGTCGGTGCCGTAGACGTAGTCGCGGACATACCGGCCGTCGCCATTAATCCGCGCCGGCGCGCCGGCCAGCAGCTTGCGACAGAAGATCGCCACCACCCCCGCCTCGCCGTGAGGGTTCTGCCGGGGGCCGTAGACGTTGGAATACCGCAGGGCCACCGTCGCCATCGCGTGCTCCGCCGCGAAGAACTTGAGATACCGCTCCCCCACCCACTTGGTGATGCCATATGGGCTGACCGGATCGGCGGGCGTCGACTCGGGGGCCGGTGAGGTCACGTCGCCGTAGAGCACCCCGCCGCTCGACGCGAAGACGACCCGGCGGCAGCCGTGCCCGGCGGCGGCCTCGAGCACGTTGATCAGGCCGATGCAGTTGACCTGCGCGTCGAAGAGGGGCTCGCGGACCGACCGGCTCACCGACATCTGCGCCGCCTGGTGGCAGACCGCGTCGGGCCGTTCGGCCGCGAAGACCCGCGCCACCGCGGCCGCGTCGACGATGTCGCAGCGATGCAGGGGCACTCCGGCCGGCAGGTTGTCGCACGAACCCGTCGAGAGGTCGTCGAGCACCGCGACGCGATGGCCCGCCGTCAGCAGGCCATCCACGATGTGGCTGCCGATGAATCCCGCGCCGCCGGTGACGAGAACGTGCATGGTCATGATCGTGCGAGCGATCATACCTCGCCGCAGGCGTCCGCACAGGCCCGGCCTGTCACCCGTGTCCAGCGGGCAGAGGCTCCCGGGCCGATCAGAAAAACAGCGGTATTTCCCTGTGTTTTTGCGGTTCGGCGGCGGCCGTGGCGATTTTCTTGACTCGCCGGGCTGGCGATTCACAATGGCGAACGCGACGTCCGGATATTCGTCCCGACCGCCGCGACCCCTGCGTTCGTCACAAACCGTCACCCACCGCCCGTTCGTGCCACATGACCAACCGCCCCATACCGAACCCAGTGCGGTGCGGTTTTTCGCTCGTCGAGCTGTTGGCCGTGCTCGTGATCGTGGGCACGCTCGTCGGCCTGATGCTGCCCGCGATCCAGCGGGCGCGGGAAGCCGGTCGCCAGGCCCAGTGCGGGAACAACCTCAGGCAGATGGGCGTGGCCCTGAGCAACCACGAGCAGGCGAAGAAGAGGTTCCCACCTGGAAACGATCAACTCGGCAACCGGCTCCATGCCTGGTCGTCGTTCATCCTGCCGTTCCTCGAGCAGTCGGAGGTGTCGAACCGCATCGACTACGCGCGGCCCTGGGACGATCCCTCCGGCAACCTCTCCGCGGCCGACATCACCATTCCCACGTACGTCTGCCCGTCGGGCATCACGCAGTTTCCCGGCAAGCAGGATTACGGCGGCATTCTCGGGGCCTACATCAGGCCCACGGGCGAGGCCATCGTGCCGCTCTCCACGGCCGACGAGCATGGCGGGATCCTCTACGCCACCGACGCCGACGTGCGGCAGGCGGCGACGGCCGCTTCGGTCGCGGACGGCCTGTCCCGCACGCTGCTGGTCGCGGAGGCCGTCGACCGCGACACCTCCGGCCCCGACTCCCACACCAACGGCGACGCCTGCTGGGCCTGTGGCACGAACTGTTTTCCGCTCAACTCCCGCGTGCTCAACGACCCCGCCGTGGATGGCTTCCGCAGCCTGCACAGCGGCGGCCTGAAAGGCCTGTTCGGCGACGGCCACGTGGCGTTCCTCGACGACCGCACCGACGTGCGGGTGCTGATCGCCATCTGCACCCGCGCCGGCGGCGAACCGGAGGCCCCGGGGCTGTGACGCCAACTCCCGCGCCATGACAACACACCCTGCCGGGCCTGCCCCCGGACACCAACATTGTGGTTCCCTGCCGCATTCGGTCGTATCCGCTACGGCCGTGACTGAGAGACTGTCCTTCGAAGCTGGCTTTTAAAGAGAGGTTCCCATGATTCGCAGTGCGTTCATCGCCGTGGCCGTCGTGGCCGTGGCGTTTTCGGTCGATGCCGCGCTGGCGGGCGGAAACGCCCGCGGCGCGACCAAGGCCCAGATCCAGAGCGTTCGCATCAAGAACACGGGCACGGCGCCCGTGCTCGTGAATGCGATCAACGGGACGGCGACCGCGGCCGGCGGGAAGACGATCGCCGGCAACGGCATCGCCGTCTTCCGCGTGAAGAAGGGGGCCGCCCAGGCCTTCGCCCAGAACCAGGCCGCCACCGCGTCGCGGACGCTGCCCTTCAGCTTCCCCGGGAGCCAGTTCGTGTACCTGTTGGCCTCGGCCGACGCGACCACGGCCACGGTGACGTTCTCCCCGCCGGGCAAGATCTTTTAAAGCCTTCTTCCAGCCACCTGGATCGGCAACCTGTTCACCAAGGGACGTAGGCGAAGGGGTCGGCGACAGCTCGAGGAGCATTGGGCTATCCTGCCCACGCGACGCCAGTCCGCCGTCGGAGCGGCGGACAAAGCGTTCTGTCGCCGCCCCGAAGCCGGCGCGGTCGTTTGTGTGCCGTCGGGACGGTGATTACAACCGGTGGATGAACCCGCGCGCGGCGCACACCATCGGGGGCTCGTTCTGGGTGCAGGCCCTGGCGGCCCTGGCGATCTCCCAGCTCATCGCGGCCCCGTGGCTCAGGCAGGAACTCGTGCCCTCAGGCTGGCTGGGGGTTGCGGCCACGCTCCTGCTGGTGCCCCGGCTGCACGGCTGGCGGGGCGAATCGCTCGTGTTGGCCGGGGCGGCGGCCAGCCTGGCCACCGCCTTCCACTGGTCGCCCGAGGTGCTCGCCGACGCCATGCAGACCAGCCGTTCGATCGGCCTGGCCTTCACGGTGCCGATCGTGTGCTGGGATGCCATGCGGCTCAGCGTGCCGATCTGGTTCGTCAGCCGCACCGTCCGCGATCCCCGCAAGGCCTGGCTGCCGGCGGCGCTCGTCGCCGTGGCGACCGAGTGCTTCGTGACGGGCGTGTTTCCCTGGAAGCTGGGCTACTGCCAGAACGCCTGGCCGGTGCTCGTGCAGGCGGTCGACCTGCTCGGGCCCGAGGCGACCACCTTCGTGCTCTACGCCCACGCCGGCCTGCTCGTGGCGCTGGCGGAGACGCTGCGACGCCGGTGGTGGCGGCGGGCCGACGACATCGGCCCCGCCTGGACGGCGGCTGGCACGGCCGCGGCGGTCGTCTGTGCGGCCAATCTCGCCTACGGCCTCTGGGCCATGAACCACTGGTCGGCGCGGATGGCCGCGGCGCCGAAACTCAGCGTGGCCTTGGTGCAGGTCGACCCGAGCCGTGACGACTCGATCGCCGACCTGCGCCGCCTCTCGCGGCAGGCCTGCGCGGGCCGCGACCGGCCGCCCGACCTGATCTGCTGGCCCGAGTGCAGCGGTGGCTCGTATGCGGAGTCGCTCCGCTCGTTCGCCGATCCCGCGCGGATCGTCGCGGAGTCGCGCGAGCCGCAACGGGGCCTGCGGCCGCTGGCCGACCCCGCCTGCCCGCTCCTGTTCGGCGGCAAGATCTATCGCGGCTATCCCGAGCGGCCCCACGACCTCTACCAATCCGCGATCCTGGTGGACGGCGCGGAGGGGATCGTCGGCTGCTACCACAAGCGGCACCTGATGCCGTTCGGCGAGTACGTGCCGGGGAGCGCATGGATGCCGCAGCTGCGGCACTATTTTCCGCTGGACGACGACCTCGACGTCGGCCCGGAGGCGACCGTGCTCCCGCTGGGCGACCGGGCGAGGCTGGGCGTGATGCTCTGCTACGAGGACATGGTGCCGGCCGCCGCCGAGTCGCTGGTCGGCAACGGGGCCGACGTGCTGCTCTCGCTCGTCAACGGCTCGTCGTTCAAGGCCACGCTCACGCTGCTCCAGCACCGGCTGCTCGCGCAGCTGCGGGCGGTGGAAAACCGCCGCTGCCTGCTGCGGTGCGCGGCGACGGGCGAGACGTGCGTGGTCTCGCCCTTGGGCACGGTCACCGCGCGGCTGCCGCTGCACGTGGAGGACGTGCTCGTGGCGGAGGTGCCGGTGCTCGAGAGCCGCACGCCGGCGGCGCGGATCGGCCGGGCGTTCCCGATGCTCTGCGGCGGGCTCGCGCTGGCCTTCGGCCTCGCGGCCCGGCGGCGGCGCACGGCCTGACTCACGCCGCGCGGCGGACCGCCGGCGCCTGCGCGGCCAGCCGCGCCTCCACCATCATCCGCGCGACGTCGGGCATCCGGGATCGGGCCGTCCAGCCGAGGATCGACGTGGCGCGGCTCGTGTCGGCGTGCCCGGCGAGGATTTCGCTCGGCCGCATGAGCGTCGCATCGCGGACGACGTGCCGCCGCCAGTCGAGGCCGAGGCTGGCGAACACCTCGTGGACGAAGTCCTCGAGGCTCGTCGTCCGGCCGGTGGCGATCACGAAATCCCGGAGCGTGTCGAGCTGCAGCATGCGGTGCATGGCCACGACATACTCGGGCGCCCAGCCCCAGTCGCGCCGCACCGACAGATCGCCCAGCACGAGCTGGTCCTGCTCGCCCCGGGCGATGCGGCAGGCGCCGGCCACGATCTTCTGCGTGACGAACCGCTCGGGCCGCAGCGGGCTCTCGTGGTTGAAGAGGATGCCGGTGCAGGCCTCGATCGCGTAGGCCTCGCGGTACTGGGCGATCTGCCAGAACGACGTGGCCTTCGCGATGCCGTAGGGGCTGCACGGCCGCAGCACGGTGGTCTCGCTGGCGGGTGCGTCGCCGGTGTTGCCGAACATCTCCGAGCTGCCGGCGTTGTAGAGGCGGATCGGCCGCCCGAGCATGCGGATCGCCTCGAGCAGGTTCACCGTGCCGATGACGATGCTCTCGAACGTCTCGACCGGCTGGTTGAACGACAGGCCCACGGAGGTCTGCCCGGCGAGGTTGTAGACCTCGTCGGGCTGCGCGCGGGCGAGCACCTGCATCGTGGAACGAAAGTCGACCAGCGACATCGACTCGAGCGTGACGCGGTCGCGGATCCCCAGCCGCACGAGGCCCTCGAAGCGGCCGGCATGGGCGTCGCGGCTCGTGCCCACGACCCGGTAGCCGAGGTCGAGCAGGTGCGCCGCCAGGTAGCCGCCGTCCTGCCCGCCCACCCCGCAGATGAGGGCGGTCCGCGGGAAAGCCGGCTGCTGGCGGGGCGGGAGTGTCATGGGAGGGAGAGTGATAGCGGGGCACCGGGGGTCGACGAAAGACCGGTTTGCCCGATGCCCGGCAGCCGGTCAGGCCACGGCCGGATCAAAAGCCGCCGGATCCAGGATGGACCGGTAGACCCGCAGATAGCCGCGGGCGGCATGCTCCCAGGAAAACTCCGCGGCTCGGGCCCGGGCCGCGGCCGCGAAGTCTGGCAGGGCCGCCACCGCCGCCATGCCCCCGCGAAACACCGCGGCCATGTGCTCGGCGGTGAAGGAATCCCAGTAAAACCCGAGCGTTCCGCCCAGCTCAGGCAGGCTGGTGCGGCGCGACATGAACACCGGCTTGCCGCACTGCATCGCCTCGAGCACCGGGAAGCCGAAGCCCTCGGTCAACGAGGGAAACACGAACGCCTCGCAGTGCTCGTAGAGCCACTGCCGGTCGCCGTCCGACACCTGACCGACGAGCAGGACGCGGTCGCCGAGATTGCGGGCGGCCACCTCGCGGGCGAGCTGCTCGCCGTAGGGCGTCTGCCGCTTGCCCGCGATGACGAGCGTCGCGTCGGGCACCGCCTCGACGAGCCCGAACAACGCATGGAAATTCTTGTGCGGGAGGCAGTTGCCGATCGAGAGCAGGAATGTGCCGGAGGGCGCCCAGGCGGGGGCGACGACGGAGGCCGCGGGCGGCGCGGGCAGGCCCGGCGCGACCACGTGCACCGGCTTGCCGTCGAGCCGCAGGTGGGCGGCCACGTCGTCCGCCACGTAGCGCGAGTCGGTGACGATGGCCGTCGCCCGATCGACCTTGCGTTGCACGTCGGCCAGCTTCCGGGCCACGGCCCGCGGGCGATCCTTGTGCCGGTCGTCGTGCAGGAAGTTCAGGTCGTGGATCGTGAGCACGACGGGAACCTTCGGATCGAGCGGCAGGTACTTGCTCGTCTGATTGGTGACGTGCCAGAGGTCGTAGCGATGCCGCCGCTGGAAGGGAGCGAGCAGCGGCCGGTAGAGGCTGGCGAACGTCTCCTTCCGCCACGGGCTGACCTCGATCTGCTCGACACCCTCGGCCCGGAAGTGCCGGACCGTCTCCTGCGGCATCCTCTGCGGCAGGAAAAAGACCGGGTCGAACGACCGCTCGCCGAGCGACAGGAGGCCTTCGGCCAGGTGCCGGCAGAACCGCCCGAGCCCGCAGTTGGCATGCCGCAGCTTCTCGAGGTCGAGCACGACCCGGGGCCGTCCGCATCGAGACCGCGCCGTGGCCGCCGTGGGTGGAGCGAACATCGTGAAAGGTTCCGTATGGCCACGGTGCGACCGACGGCTGCACAACCCGTCCGGCTTCCGCGACACCTCCGGGCTTATCGACACACGGTGACCGCAAACTGAACGCCATCGGCAGCGTCGCGACGCCGGCGGGCAGGATGGGCGGGCTGCGCGGACCGCGGCTGCGTCGGGCGGGTCAGCCGCGTCGGGGGCGATGGGCATCCCCCGCCGCGAGGATGCCGGCGTAGACCTCCGCGTAGCCCCGGGCCGTCGCCGCCCACGAAAAACGGGCGGCATGGTCCCGCAGTCGCTGCGGGAACGCGGGGTCGGCCCCGGAGCGGGCCAGTCCGTCCCGATAGACCTCGGCCAGTTCGCCGGGGTCGTAGCCGTTCATGTAGAAGCCGAGGTCGCCGGCGATCTCCGGCAGGCTCGTTCGCCGCGACAGAAACACCGGTTTGCCACACTGCATCGCTTCGAGCACGGGGAAGCCGAACCCCTCGGTGAGCGAGGGAAAGAGGAAGGCCTCGCAGTGCTCGTAGAGCCACTGGCGGTCGCCATCCGTCACTTCGCCCGGCAGGATCACGCGGCCGGCCAGGCCGAGCCTGGCCACCTCCCGCTCCAGATGCTCGCCATACGGCGTCGTCTTCTTGCCCGCGATCACCAGCCGCCTCTCGGGCAGGTGCTCGAGCAGCCCGAACAAGACGTGGAAATTCTTGTGCGGCAGGCAGTTGCCGACCGTGAACAGAAACGGCCCGGGGGGCACGAATGCCGGCCGCCGGGTCGCGGCCGCGGGCGGAGCCGACACGGCCAGCGGCACGACGTGCATGGGCCGGCCGCCCAGATCGACGTGTCGGGCCACGTCGTCGGCGACGTAGGCCGAATCGGCCACGATGGCCGTCGCCCGGTTCACCTTGCGCTGGATGTCGGCGAGCTTTCGGGCGATCTCGTCGGACCGGGCGTCGACGGGTGACTCGTGCAGGAAATTCAGGTCGTGGATCGTGAGCACGACCGGCACGCGGTCGTCGAGCGGCAGGTATTTCGACATCTGGCTGGTGACGTGCCAGAGGGCCGCCCGCCGGGACGGCATGAGGGCCGAGACGAGCGGCGCGAGGAGCGGCCGGTAGAGCCGGCGAATCGCCTCCTTGTTCCAGGGGGACACGGCGATCGATGCGAATCCGCCGTCGGGGAAGTAGCGGTCAGCACCCTGCGGCAGCAGAAACACCGGCAGGAACCGGCCCGCGGCCGCGGCGCGGATCTCGCGGCCCAGGTGCAGCGAATACCGGCCCAGGCCACAGTTGATGTGGCGGAGCTTTTCCAGGTCGATGACGACACGGGGCAGGGGCATGGAACGACAGCATCCGAACGCCGCGGCAATTCGCCGCTATCTTCCCGCCTGCGGCGCTCGCTGCCCAGCCCAGCATCACCGGGAAACCCGGCCTGCCCGTCGTGGGCCCCGCGAAACCGTCGCTGTGGTCCGAAGCCGTCGGGCCGACCGGCGTCACGGCCCGGAACCGTTGCGCTTTTGGCCGGCGGCTTCCAGCGCCGGCAACATGTCGGCCGCCCAGCGCAACATCGTCGCACCGCAGCCGGCCGACTCTGGCTGTTGCGGAGCAAGCACGCGGGCGGCAACCTCGTCCCAGTAGCGCTCGAGCCGGGCCGCATGTTCGACCGCCCGGGGCTCCGGCCCACGGCCGCGGCCGCGGCCGAGCACGGCGGCCACGGCGGCGGCGCGATCGATGTCAGCCACGCCGGCAAACCCGTCGAGCAACGCGAACTTCCGATCGGCCACGTTGAAACTCGGCACCCGCACGACCGGCACGCCGTAAGCGATCGCCGTGATGCAGGCATGCAGGCTCGAGGCGACCACCGCGGTGGACCTGCCGATGATCTCGCCGAGCAGGACGGGAGCGGGCCAGTCGGAACGGGCGGTGTGACGGCAGGGCAACGGCGGCAGCCCGTCGCTCGAGTCCCCGTGGCACCGGCAGACCGGCAGCAGCACCGCCGTTTCCACCCCGAGACCAGCCACCAGGGCATCGATCGCCGGCCGGCTCGGCCCGATCCGCGTGTCCGCCTGCACCACCACATACGGGCCGTGGATACCCAGCGACTGCCTCCACGCCACGAAGCCCACGCTTTCCTCCGCCAGGGGCCAGAGCCGGGCGAGTGAGAACGCGGTGTCGGGGACGAGGCTAAGGTGAGCCTGCGGCGCGATCGCCGCCAGGTGCTCCCGCGAGGCTTCGTCCCGCAGGCCGACGAGATGACTGGCGGAGAAGACGGCCCGCAGCGTGTCGTGATACCACGGTGCCGGAGGCGAGCCGGTCCACGCGCCGATCGCGTTCCAGATCACCGGCTTGCCGGCCAGCGTTCCCAGCAGCGCGGGAGTGAGCCAGTAATCGATCGGCGTGCGCACGCGGGGATCGGTGGGAACGTTGTATCCCCGGTCAAAACGGATGATCTGGCCGCCGCCGATGAGCAGTGCCGAGAGCGACGGCAGCACCTCCGGCAGGTCGAGCACGGTGCGTACGTCGTACGGCCAGGCCGCCGCGGACCTGGCATTCGGCGAAAACGCCACCATGTCCACGGGCCCGAGCCGCCGCTCGAGCATCGCCCGCGCGATCAGGGGAAAGAGCAGGTCGCCGTAGTTCTCCACGTCGAACGTGCCGACGATGCCCACCGGCCGCGAGGACCGGCGGGACTGCGATGCCGATGAGGGCCGCCTGCCGGCGGGGGTTCTCCCCAGCAGGCGCTCGAACAAACGCATGGCTGATTCCCGCTGTCGACCGCGGCTCCTCGGGCAAGGCGCCGACGATACCGCCGCCTGCCCCCGCGCTGCCAGCCCGAACCGCCGGTCACCGGCTGCGTCTTGGAAGCCAGGGGCGTTCCTGCCATAGTGTTGGGCTCAGGGCCGCCGCCCGGGCATTCCGTCCCGCCGGCGAGTCCCTCGTCATCTCCGCCTTTCGGACGCAAACCTCATCATGAAAATCCACGAGTATCAGGCGAAGGATCTGCTCCGCGCCGCCGGCGTGCCCGTGCTGGCCGGCCGGGTCGCCCGCACGCCGGAGGAGGCCGCCGCCGCCTTCACGGCCCTGGGGACGCCGGTCTGCGCCGTGAAGGCCCAGATCCACGCCGGTGGCCGAGGCAAGGGACAGGTGAAGGGGTCGAACCAGCGGGGCGTGGAACTGGCCAAGACCGCGGACGACGCGGCGCGGATCGCCAAGGGGCTGCTCGGCAACACGCTCGTCACGATCCAGACCGGCCCGGAGGGGCAGCTCGTGCGGCAGGTCTTCGTGGAAAGTGGCTGTGCGATCGACCGTGAGCTCTACTGCGCCGTCCTCGTCGACCGCCGCGCCGGCTCACCTGTGCTCATCGCCAGCACCGCCGGCGGCATGGATATCGAGGAGGTCGCCGAGAAGACGCCCGAACTGATTCTCAGTGAACCGTTCGACCCCGACCGCGGCCTGGCCGGCTACCAGGCCCGCCTGCTGGCCGCCAGGCTCGGCCTGCCGACGGCCAGCTGGCGGCACGCCGAAACCTTCTTCCGTAGGCTCTGTGCGGCCTTCGTCTCGCTCGACGCCTCGCTGCTCGAGATCAATCCCCTCGTGCTCACGAAGGACGGCGGGCTCGTGGCCCTCGACGCCAAGATGACGTTCGACGACAACGCGCTGTTTCGCCACAAGGATCTCGCGGCGCTCCGCGACGAGGCGGAGGAGGAGCCCGCCGAGACGCGGGCCGCCGCCGCGGGCCTTTCCTACGTGAAGCTCAACGGCACCATCGGCTGCCTGGTCAACGGGGCGGGCCTCGCCATGAGCACCATGGACCTCGTCAAATACCATGGCGGCCAGCCGGCCAACTTCCTCGACGTGGGCGGCGGTGCCGACGTCAACCAGGTGACCGAGGCGTTCCGGATCATCCTCTCCGATCCCCACGTCAAGGCGATCCTCGTCAACATCTTCGGCGGCATCATGCGGTGCACGACGATCGCCAACGCGGTCGTCGAGGCGTCGAAGACCGTCGGTTTCACCGTCCCGCTCGTCGTCCGGCTCGAAGGCACCGAGGTGGAGGAGGGCAAGAAGATCCTGGCCGCCAGCGGCACCACGATCATCACCGCCGACGGCCTCACCGACGCCGCCAAGAAGGTGGTCGCCGCCGCCAACGCCGCCTGACGGCCGTTTTCACGCCGGGCACGGACATCCTGTCCGTCCCGGCTTGGCGACCGCAGGTCGCCGGTGCTCAGGCGGGCCTCCAGCCCTTACACTGCCGTTTCAGAAACACTTCACAACCTCCTCCCTATCCGCTCCCGATTCGAAAGCCTCCCATGAGCATCTTGGTCAATCGCGACACCCGCGTCATCTGTCAGGGCATCACCGGCAAGGTGGGTGAGTTCCACACCCGCGGCTGCCTCGAATACGGCACGCGGATGGTGGGCGGCGTGACCCCAGGCAAGGCGGGCGAAACCGTCGCCGGCCTGCCCGTGTTCAACACCGTAGCCGAGGCCCGCGACGCCACCGGCGCCAACGCCACGATGATCTTCGTGCCGCCGCCGTTCGCCGCGGACGCGATCCTCGAGGCCGTCGGCTCAGGCATCGAACTGGTGATCGCGATCACCGAGGGCATACCCGTGCTCGACATGGCCCGCGTCATGCCGGTGGTGAGGGCCTCGCAGAGCCGGCTGATCGGGCCGAATTGCCCGGGCGTGATCACGCCCGGACAGTGCAAGATCGGCATCATGCCGGGCTACATCCACACGCCAGGGCACGTCGGCGTGATGAGCCGCTCCGGCACGCTCACCTACGAGGCCGTCTGGCAGCTCACGCAGCTCGGCCACGGCCAGAGCACCTGCGTCGGCCTGGGCGGCGATCCGCTCGTGGGCTCGAGCTTCATCGACATCCTCACGCTGTTCGAGGCCGATCCCGACACCCACGCGATCCTGATGATGGGGGAGATCGGCGGCTCCGCGGAGGAGGAGGCGGCGGCCTTCGTGAAGCAGCACGTCACCAAGCCCGTGGCGGCGTTCATCGCCGGCCGCACGGCCCCGCCGGGGAAACGGATGGGCCACGCGGGCGCCATCATCTCCGGAGGCAAGGGCACGGCCGAGGCCAAGCTGGCCGCACTCAAGGATGCGGGCATCGAGATCGCCGAAAGCCCGGCCGACATGGGGCAGGCGCTGGTGCGCGCGATCAAGCGGCGGGGCTGATCGGCACGACGTTCATGCGTCTCACGGCCCGCACCGCCGGGGGCCGGTGAAACCCTCCGACTCGAGGCGAGGATACGCCGACTCGCTTCGGCTTTCCCCAGCCCCCGGCTCCCCGTTGCGTTCGATGGCTCGCTACTACCGGGAGCATCTTGTAGTTGACTTGCGCGACCACAATGTTTCATCCAAGCCCGAAGCGCCAGCGAGGGACTGTGCAGAGCGGAGGTAAATTATCCCTTTCTGGCCCGGACCTCCGGTCCGGGCTCCCTCGCTAGCGCTTCGGGCTTGCATGGAAAATGGTCGGACACCCTGGTTCAAGTGTCAACTATTGGATGCTCCCGGTAGTATCTCTTCTCATGCCCCGCCTGCCAGGCCTTTTGGGGAAAGGATGAGGCTGGGCTAGACTCGTCGCATGAAGGTCAGCCTTTTCATTCCGTGCTTCGTCGATCAGATGACCCCGCAGGTCGGCGTGGCGGTGGCCGGCGTGCTCGAACGGCTGGGGCACACCTGCGAGTTCCGCGCCGCCCAGACCTGCTGCGGCCAGCCGAGCTTCAACGCGGGCTATTGGGACGAGGCCCGGGCCGTGGCCGTCCGCGCGATCGAGGTCTTCGCGGGCGCCGAGGCGGTGGTGGGCCCGAGCGGCTCCTGCGTGGCGATGATGCGGGTCTTCTATCCGGAACTGCTCGCGGGCACGCCCCACGAAACGGCCGCCCTCGATCTGGCGGCCCGCACCTTCGAATTCGGCGAGTTTCTCGTCAAAAAACTGGGCGTCACGGACGTGGGCGCCCGCTTCCCCCACCGTGTCACCTACCACGACGGCTGCCACGGGCTCCGCGAACTGCGGCTCAAGGACGAGCCCCGACAGCTGCTGCGGGCGGTGCGCGACCTGGAACTCGTCGAGTGCGACGAGCCCGAGAGCTGCTGCGGCTTCGGCGGCCTGTTCAGCGTGAAGTTTCCGATGATCTCCACGGCGATGGCGGAGGTGAAGGGCGGGTCGCTGGCCCGCACCGACTGCGAGTACATCGTGTCGAGCGATCCGAGCTGCCAGCTGCAGCTCGACGGCTGGCTCTCCCGCAACGGCCGCGCCGCCCGCACGATCCATCTGGCGGAGGTGCTCGCGCGGGAATGAGGGGCGGCGGCCGCCGCAGCCGGC
>JBIIYN010000222.1:0-6548 GCA_044346795.1 Pirellulales bacterium | reverse complement strand
CGCGATGTCGGGCGGGGTCGATTCGAGCGTGGCGGCGAGCCTGCTGGTGGAGGCGGGCTACGACTGCGTGGGCGTGTTCATGCGGCACGCCCGACCCGCGCTGCCCGCGGAGCCTTCGGCACAAGCGTCCCTGCCGGTGCTGTCGAGCGGCCACCAGGGCTGCTGCAGTGCCGCCGACGCCCTCGACGCCAGGCGCGTGGCCGACCGGCTGGGCATCCCGCTCTTCGCCCTCGACCTGACCGACGAGTTCGAGCGGATCATCGGCTATTTTGCGGCGGAGTATGGCCGGGCCCGCACACCCAATCCCTGCGTGCGGTGCAACTCGTGGATCAAGTTCGGCCGGCTCTTCGACCATGCCGACGCGATCGGCGCCGAGCACGTGGCCACGGGCCACTACGCGCGGCTGACCCGCACGGCCGCCGGCGGCCCGCGGCTCTCCCGCGGTCTCGATGCCGCCCGCGATCAATCCTACGTGCTCTTCGACGTGCGACCGGAGCGGCTCGGTCGCATGCTCTTGCCCGTGGGCGGGATGCCGAAGGCGGCGGTCCGCGCGCGGGCGGCGGCGCTGGGCCTCGTGACCGCCGACAAGCCGGACAGCCAGGAGATCTGCTTCGTGGCCTCCGGCGACCATGCCCGGCTCGTCGGCCTCAGGCTCGGCGGCTCCCGCGCAGGCGCGATCGTCACCCGCGATGGAACCGTGCTCGGCCACCACCCGGGCATCGAGCACTTCACGGTCGGGCAGCGGCACGGCCTGGGGGTGGCGACGGGCCGGCCGCTCTACGTGGTGCGGATCGAGCCCGACACCTGCCGGGTCGTGGTGGGTGGCCGCGACGAAGTGCCGGAAACAGAGCTGGTCGCGGGCGAGGCGACCTGGCTGGAGCCGGTCCCCGACACGGGCTTCGAGTGCCTCGTGCAGTGCCGGGCCCAGCGGGGTCCCGCGCCGGCGGTGGTGACGCCGCTGGGGCCGGGCCGGTTTTCCGCCCGGTTCACCGGCGGCCCGGATCGCTCGCCGGGCCCGATCTCCCCCGGCCAGCCGGCCGTCTGCTACGCCGACGACCGCGTCCTCGGCGGCGGCTGGATCGAGGGCTAGCGGACTTCAAAACTGGCGGGGGCGGTTTCCCCGAACTAGGCTTGCCTGACCGGCCTGCGGCAGTCTCCGCGGCCATTTGCCCTCGCCTGGTGTTGAGCCTGCCATGAACGAACCCCCCGCGCTCCCCATGCCGGTGCTGCTGGCCGCCTGCCTCGTGCTCGGCATCATGGCCCTGGCCATGCTGCTGCTCGTGTTCAATTACGGGCAGCTCTGGTTCCAGGCCTTCTGGTCGAAGGCGCCCGTGCGGTTTTTGGAACTGCTCGGCATGAGCCTGCGGAAGGTGAACGCGCGGACCATCGTGCAGGCCAGGATCATGGCCACGCAGGCCGGGCTCGGCCGCGACATCACGGTGCGCCGGCTCGAGGCCCACTACCTGGCCGGCGGCGACGTGCCCCGCTTGATCCGGGCGCTCATCGTGGCGCACCGAGCCGATCTCGACCTCGACTTCGACCGGGCCTGCGCGATCGACCTGGCCGGCCGCGACATGCTCGACGCCGTGCAGACGAGCGTGAATCCCAAGGTGATCGACTGCCCCGACACCGCCAGCGGCAAGTCGACCCTGTCGGCCGTCGCCAAGAACGGCGTCGAGCTGAAGATCCGCGCCCGCGTCACCGTGCGGACGAACCTGCAGCAGCTCATCGGCGGAGCCACCGAGGAAACGATCATCGCACGGGTGGGCGAGGGGATCATCACCTCGATCGGCTCGGCCGACAGCCACTTCGAGGTCATGGAGCATCCCGACACGATCTCCAAGGCCGTGCTGCAGCGCGGGCTCGACGCGCAGACGGCGTTTCAGATCGTGTCGATCGACATCGCCGACATCGAGGTGGGAGAGAACATCGGGGCCCGGCTCCAGGCGGATCAGGCCGAGGCCGACACCCGCGTGGCCCGGGCCAAGGCGGAGGAGCGGCGGAGCGTCGCCATTGCCCGCGAGCAGGAGATGAAGGCGGCCACGGCCGAGAATCGGGCCGGGCTCTTCCGGGCCGAGGCACTCGTGCCCCAGTCGATCGGCGACGCCTTCCGGGCCGGCCGGGTGCGGACAGACCTCCCCGCCGCCGATCGGGCCCGGGCCTGACACCGCACGCCCCCCCGGTCGCCCAAGCCACCCCGCTTGACCGTTAGATTCCGCACAGTCCGGGGAACGAGGCCAAACCTTGAGGCCGCCCCATGCCGATACCTCAATAGGTGGCGAGGGCGTCAGGATGACGCCGGGCCCAGATGGTCCGCCACCCCGAGAGAACCTCTCGGCAGACTTTCGTCACGGCAAACAAGGGAGTGTGCGAATGGCCATGCGTCGTCTCCGCGTGTACACGGGTCCCGATCTGAGCCAGCCGTCCGTCGGCGTGCTCGAGCAACCCCAGGACAACAGCGTGCGCGTCCCGCTCGGTGAAATCCTTCCCCTCTTGGCCGATGCGGTGGCGAGCAACCGGACGTGGCTGACCGATTTCAAGGAAGACGAGGTCTCGATCTCGGCCGATCTGCACGACGTGCTCCTCGCCTATCGGCACTTCCGGCGGCCCGGCGCCTGACGGGCCGCGGCGGCGGCGAACGGGGGGGGGCCAGCACACCCCTCTTGCGAGTGACTCTTCCGTGGGGCATACTCCCCCGGGGATTCACCGCTTCTCCGCCGCGCACCCGATGCCAACGCCGCTCAATCTCACCGACCTGGGTCGACGCGTGCGGGCGGTGCGTCTGGCCCGGCGGCTCACTCTCGAAGAGGTCGTATCGCAGGCCAAGTTCACCGTGAGTTGGCTCTCGAAGCTCGAGAACGGCCAGCTCACCCCGTCGCTCGAGGGTCTCGTCAAGCTGGCCGAGGTGCTCGAATGCGGCGTCGACACGCTCGTGGAGGGGCTGTCGGTGCCGCCGCAGTACGTCGTCGTCAAGCAGAGCCGCGGCCGCACCGAATCAGCCCGCGACGGCCGCAGCGGGTATGTCGTCGAAAACCTCGCCGACCAGTGGCGGGATCGGGCCATGAACCCGGCGATCATCCACCTCTCGGGGGTGGGGAACCGCCACCATCCCGACAACCACGACGGCGAGCGGTTTCTGCTCGTGCTCGACGGCCAGTTGAAGCTGGAATACGGCGACGAGTTGATCCACCTCGACCGGGGCGACAGCGTCTACATCTACGCCGCCATTCCCCACGTGCTGGCGCCGGCGGGCCGGGGCGTGACGCAGGTGCTCAGCGTGTCGTACGATCCCCGGCCGGCCGGCCACAAACCGGCTGGCGGCAACCTGGGAAAGACCGGGCCGCGCCGTGCCAAGGCAGCCGCCAAGGCCAAGTCGCCCCCGCCGCCCGCCGGCCGCGACCGGACCTGAAAGCCGAGAGCGTCGCCGCCCCGTAGCCGGTGCTTTACGCAAGTCTCTTCGAGTAAGGCCGACTGTGGGCTTCGTTGATCCCTCGCATCCGGAACAGCTCAGAGGCTGTGGATGTCGATCGCGGGCAGGTCTTCGAACACGTTGGGCTTCATGGAGCCACGCCAGGCAGATGATTCCGAGTCAGAGGTGCTTTCGTGCGACCATCGGAAAAGTCTCCCGGAGAACAACGAACGGCGGTGGATCAGCCGCTCGTGAGCTCGGAAATCATCGCGAAAGTGCCATTGACCAGGCTATCCTTCCTTCATCGCGCTTCATCCATCCACTTCGTCCGCTCCTGACGAGACCCGCCGCCGCGGCCCGGATTTTCAGGGCGCGGGGCCGGCGGGCAGGGACTGCCGGGCCCGTTCGAGGTTCGCGCGGAAATCCTCGCGGCGCGGCGCCAACTTGACGGCAGCCTCGAAACGGGCCTCGGCCTCGTGCGGCAGGCCAGCTGCGGCATGGATGACGCCCAACATGTTGTGGGCTTCGGCATTCGATCGATCCCGCACGAGCACCGCCTGCACGTGGTCGGCGGCAACCGCCGATTCGCCTCGGGAAAGCAGCATCTTGGCGAGGTTCAGCCGGGCTTCGGCGAAATCGGGCCGGATTCGGATGCTCTCCAGCCAAGCCGCCTCGGCGTCGGCCGGCGCGGCCTGGAAGAGCCTCACCAGGCCGAAATTGTTCCAGTCCTTGAATCGTTTGCCGTCCAGGGCGAGGCAGCGTTCGAAAGCCTGGCCAGCCTCAGCGAAGTGGCCCGCGGCCATATGGGCATTGCCCAAATTGGACCAGGCGACAGCGTCGGTATGGTCACGTTCGACGGCCCGCAGCAGAAGTGGCACCGCATCGCGGGGCCGCCCGGCCTCAGTGAGTGAGATACCGAGCGATTTGAGGGCAGCTGATGTTTCGTGGCCCGACTCGAGAGCGTTTGAAAAAAGGGTCAGGGAATCCCTCCACACGGCGGCTTGCCGCCACGTGAGCAAAAGCCAGAGGAGGGTAATGGTGATGCCGGCCGCGACAGGCAGTCGCCCGCCGAACCGCGTGACCGCCCCGGACTGCAGGCGGTCGACCGCCATGGCAACCGCCACCGCGGGGCCGAGCATCCCGAGATACACGTATCGGTCCGCAACCGTGGAATGGTTCTGGTAGGCGAAATCGGTGAAACCCAGAACCGGTAGCAGCGGAATCACAAAGAGCGCCAGCGGCAGCCTCCAATCACGGCCGTGAGTCAGGCACACCGCGGCTGCACAGGCGATCGCCACGAGTCCGGCCGCGACCGGGGCCAGGGGATCGGCGAGCGCCGCCTGCGGCGTTCGCCCGTAGACGACACACAGGTTCACGGGCACCAGGAGTTTGCCCGCATAAAACGCGAGGGCATCTCCGGCCACGAGCGGCCGGGCCAGCAGCGGCGTGTGAGCCCGAGTCAGTTCCGCAGGCTGCGCGAGCCGCGTGCAGACGGCGGCCGCAACGGCCAGCACCGCCCATGGCGCCAGGGCTCGGAAGAGCATGGACAGGGGCATCTTTCTGGCATGGCTGGCGAGGGTAAACGCGAGGATCGGCGTCACGACGGCCGACGGCTTCGCCAGCAGACCGACGACAAGGCAGCCGGTCGCCAGCGCATAGGATGCGGACGCGTGCGACGGGTTCACCGTACGCTCGGTCCACTCGAGAAAACGATCCACGGCCAGCAGGGAGAAGACGGCGGCGAGCAGTCCGCGCTGCTCGGCGATCCACGCAACCGACTCAACCTGCAACGGATGCACCGCGAATACCATACCGCCCGCGAACGCGGCCCAGGGCCGCAAGGTGAAACGCCGCAGGATTCGTAAGACGACGACCGCGGCGGCCGCGTGAAGCGCGAGGCTCACGGCGTGAAACAGCTCCGGACGGGGCGGGGCGGTCGGCCCATCGCCATGCAGCCAGCGACTCGCCACGCACTCGGCGGCGAAGAGCATGTAGCTGGCAGGCACGTAGAGTTGCTGGTAGGGCCGCACCCAAAAACCGCTGAGTTCCCGCCACGTCAAGGGAAAAAACGAGGCGTTCTCGGTGACATGGATCGGGTCGTCGAAATTGACCCAGTCGTGGGCCACGATCCCGCCGAACGCGATCAGGATGAACGTTGCGATCGCGACATGCTCGGCGGTTGAACGGTGGGCGGTTGCAAGGCTTGCTCGATCAGCCATCGCGGCATTCCTTGCCGCAGAGCGGCCGCGGCGCCCGGGGGTTTTCCAAACCGGCAGAAAAACCACCGAGAAGAAATCGCTTCCTGGCGGGGCGGGCACCCGCCCGCTGAGACCGTTTCGAAGGACCGCTCTCATGAGGGAGATGGTAACAACGCTCAGGCATATACGGCAAGGAATTGCAGGCAACTCCGACCGGCGAAAATCGCGAGTTCAAGTGGGAGCCGTATCAGACGCAGGGTAGACTCTCTATCGCCTTGGTTTTTCTCCTCCCGTGGAGCCGCATCCATGCCGCTGTCGCGCCGTGATTTCATGGAAACCGCCCTCGCGCTGGCGGCCGCCAGCCTGGCCGGCATGCCGGCCGCCCCGGCCGCCCAAGCCGCCGAGTCCGGGGCCGCGTCGGCCGCGCATCCCCGCCAGAAGATCCGGGTCGGCGTGATCGGCGTGAACGGACAGGGGGCGGCCCACGTCGGCGAGTGGCTGGCCAACCCTGACGTCGATCTGGTGGCGATCTGCGACTGCGATCCCTCGGCCTACGTGCGGCTCTGCGAGAAGCGTTTCGCCGACGCGCTCCACCCGCCGGCCTACGTGCAGGACGTCCGCCGGCTCCTCGACCGCAAGGACATCGACGCGGTCTCGATCGCCACGCCCAATCACTGGCACGCGCTGATGGCCATCTGGGCGATGCAGGCGGGCAAGGACGTCTACGTGGAGAAGCCCTGCAGCCACAACGTGGAGGAAGGCCGCGTGATGACGCAGTGGGCGCGGAAGCTCGGCCGCATCTGCCAGATGGGCGTGCAGAGCCGCAGCATGACGGGCATGCGGGAGACGCTCGACTTCGTGAAGAGCGGGAAGATCGGCGACGTGAAGGTGGCGCTGGCCCTCTGCTACAAGCGGCGGCCGAGCATCGGCCTGGTCGACAC
>JBIIYN010000221.1:0-6558 GCA_044346795.1 Pirellulales bacterium | reverse complement strand
GGGCACTTCGACCTCGAAATCGACATCGCCTGGCTGGAAAGCACGAAGGGCGTGAAGAAGGTCGAGATCAAGCCCCAGGTCGACCGCTACACGCTGCCGAGCGGCAACTCGGTGATCGTGCTGGCCGAAGGGCGGCTCGTGAACCTCGGCTGTGCCACCGGCCATCCGTCGTTCGTGATGAGCACGAGCTTCACCAATCAGGTGCTGGCCCAGATCGCGCTGTGGACGGAGACCGACAAGTACGACATCGGCGTCCACCTGCTGCCCAAGAAGCTGGACGAAGAGGTGGCCCGCCTCCACCTCGACAAGCTGGGGGTAAAGCTGACGAAGCTCACCCCCGCCCAGGCCGAGTATCTGCACGTGCCGGTCGAAGGCCCCTTCAAGCCGACGTACTACCGGTACTAGTCCGGTAGTCGTCGGTCGCCGTGAGCCACCCGTGAATGCACCCTGTCGCCGCAGCCTCCCGCTGCGGCGACAGGCGTTTCACGTGGAAACTCGCCGTGCCTGGAGCAGGAGTGGGCGGGCCCGGCACGCATTGGTTCGCGGTCTGCGGCATGCTCATCGCCGGCGGACTCTGCTACAGGAGGCTCTTGCGTAACGGGCAATCGCTCGTGAGTCGCAGAGTTCACCGGCTCTTGCGCGTGCCTCCGACCGCTCCTCAGCATCAGGCTTCATGGCACAGCCTCGGCAAACTCGGCCGTGTGCTAGGCTTCAACATCCCGCGCGTTTGACTCTCCAACGGCCTTCCAGCATGCCCTCCGTCGCCCCCCTTCGCGGCCTCCGCTACGACCCCAAGCACGTCGGCGCCCTCTCGCAGGTGATCGCCCCGCCGTACGACGTGATCGACGCCGGGCTGCAGCAACGGCTCTACGAACGGCATCCCGCCAACGTGATCCGGCTCGAGCTCAACCGGCCGGAACCGGGAGACGACGCCCGCTCAAACCCCTACACCCGGGCGGCGCGATTCCTGAAGGAGTGGAGGGAGCAGGGGGTGCTCATGCAGGAGCCGGCGGCGGCGCTCTACGTCTACCACCAGGAGTTCGAGGTGGAGGGCGTGAAGCATGTCCGACGCGGCGTGATGGCGCGGGTGCGACTCGAACGCTTCGGCACCGGGAACATCCACCCGCACGAGGAGACGATGTCGGGCCCCAAGCAGGACAGGCTTCTCCTCACGCGGGCATGCCGGGCCAACCTCAGCCAGGTGTTCGGACTCTACCCGGATCCGCAGGGGGAGGTGCAGGAACTGCTCGACCGGTCGGTGGCGGGCCAGCCGCCCGTCGAGGCGATCGACCACCTCGGTGTCCGCAGTTGGATGTGGCCGATGACGAACGAGGCGGTCGCCGCCAGGGTGGCGGGGCTCCTGGGCCCCAGGCCGGTGTTCATCGCCGACGGCCACCATCGCTACGAGACAGCCTGCACCTACCGCGACGAGGTGGCCGCCGCCTATGCCGAGTCCCATGGGGGCGAGCCGCTGCCCTCCGACCACCCGGCCAACTTCGTGCTGATGATGCTCGTGGGCATGAGCGATCCGGGGCTCCTGGTGCTCCCCACGCACCGCCTCTTCGTGCAGCCCGCCGTGACCACGGCCGCGGAACTCGCGAGCCGGCTGGGTGACTGCTTCGCCACCGCACCGGCCGGCCGCGGCCCCGCCGAGGCCGAGAACGTCTGGCTGGAAATCGAGACCGCCGACCAGCAGGGCACGATCGGCCTCTACACCGCAGGCGACCAGGCCTGGACGCTGGCCAGTGTCACCGCCGCAGGCCGGGCCCGGATGGACCAGGTGGCGGCCGACCATGGGCCCGCGTGGCGGAGCCTCGGCGTGTCGCTCCTGCACCGGCTCGTGATCGGGGAACTGCTGGCCGCACATGAGATCCCGACCCCCGGCTACGTGCACCTCGTCCGGGAGGTGGTGGAGGGCCTGGAGAGCGGCCGCCATCCGCTGGCCGCCCTGGTGATGCCGGCGAGCGTGGAAGACATCAAGCGGGTGAGCCAGACCGGCGAGCGGATGCCGGCCAAGAGCACCTACTTCTACCCGAAACTCGCCAGCGGGCTCGTCTTCAATCCGCTCGAGTGAGCGGCGTTCACGCAACGGCTCGGCCGGGCCTGGCCGAACCAGCCTTGTCGGCCACCAGGGCCGATCGGCTTGGCGGGCCTCCGGCCTTGACGCTGGGGTGGAGGAGCGAAGCCGGTCGGGGGTCGCGCGCAGCCGCCGGTGAACTCTGCGACTCACGAACGATTCACCATCGTCCCGGAGCATCCTGTAGCAGAGTCCGCCGGCGGCGAGCACGTGCCCCCGATCGGCGAAGCGGCGGCGACATGGCAGGCGTTTCCTGGCCCCGTCCCGTCGCTTCCGCTCCGGGCTTCTATTCGATCGTGACAACCGACGCCGGGAAGGGCCAACGCAGCCGTCAGCGGTTCCACGTGGAACGGGCAATGTGGGCAGCCTGGGGAACAAGGGCGGTTTCACGTGAAACGACGTCCATGCGAGGCCGGTCGTTGCCGATACTCCGAGAGCACGCGTTGTGCGTGCGGTGTCGTTTGGAAGGAATGTGTGCGTGGGAAGGATTCTCTGCGTGGCGAATCAGAAGGGGGGCGTGGGCAAGACGACGACCGCCTCCAATCTCGCGGCCGGCCTGGCCCGCGGCGGCCTCCGCACGCTCCTGCTCGATCTCGATCCACAGTGCAACGCCACCACCGGCTTCGGCGCCGCGCCCGCCGCGACCCATCCGCTCGTGTCCGAGGCGCCGCTCGCGGAGTCCGTCGTGGAAACGGGCGTCGCCAATCTCTCCATCATTCCCGGCAGCCGCAGCGTCCGCGACGTCGAGCGGATCGCGGCTGCGGCGCGGAGCGGCTCGATGGTGCTGGAACACCACCTCGCCCGCGGGCTCAATGCCTGGGACTACTGCCTGATCGACTGTCCGCCGAGCGTCGGCGAACTGACGCGGACGGCGTTGGCCTGCAGCACCGAGGTGCTGATGCCGATCCAATGCGAATACTTCGCGCTCGAGGGACTCACCCAGATGATCGAGGTGATCCGCGACGTGATGGCCGAGCGGCCCGGCCGGCTGCAGTTCAGCGGGATCGTGCTCACGATGCACGACGCCGCGCTCGAGCTGACGTCCGAGGTCGAGGCCGAGGTGAGGGACTTCTTCGGGGAGATCGTCTTCGAGACGGTCATCCCGCGCGACGTGGCCGTCTCGGAGGCGCCCAGCCACGCGCAGAGTGTGCTCGACTACGCGCCGCGTTCACGAGGAGCGCGGGCCTACACGGAACTGTGCATGGAGGTACGCGACTGTGAGTAAGGAACGACGTCTGGGTCGGGGGCTGGAGGCACTGCTGGGCCGGGCCGGGATCGACCCCTCCCCCGCCACGCCGGTGGCGGTCGGCAACGCCGCCATGGCCATGCAGCCCGCCCGTCCGGAGCTCGGCGCCGGGGCCGCCCGGCTGATCCTGCACAAGCCCGAGGAACTCGAACAGGCGGCGGCGACGCTGCCCACCAGCGAGATCGCCGAGGGGCTGATCGACCCGAATCCGTGGCAACCCCGGAGCATCGTCAACGACACCGAGCTCGTCGAACTGGCCGACAGCCTGCGGGAGCACGGGCTCGTGCAGCCGATCGTGGTGCGGGCATACGGCGACCGCTACCAGCTCATCGCCGGCCAGCGGCGGCTCTTCGCCGCCCGACGGCTGGGCTGGGGCTCCGTGCCGGTCCGGGTGCTGGAGGTGGACGACCGGCAGATGTCGGAGATCGCCATTGTCGAGAACCTGCAGCGTCGCGATCTCGACCCCCTGGAGAAGGCCGCGAGCTTCAAGCAATACCTGGCGGCCTGGGGAGGCACGCAGGACGAACTCGCGAAGCGGCTCTCCATCGACCGCTCGACGGTGGCCAATCTGATCCGGCTCTTGGAACTGCCCGCGTCGGTCCAGCAGCGGCTCCGCTCAGGCGGGATCTCCATGGGCCACGCGCGGGCCCTTCTTCCCCTGGGCGACGAAGAGGAGCAGGCCCGTCTGGCGGACCGGATCGTGGCGGAGGGGCTGTCGGTCCGCGTGATCGAGGCGGAGGTGGCGGAGATTCTCCGGGCCGATGAAGCGGCGGACGCGGATGGCCTTGGCGACGACGGGGAGGGGCTGCCGACTGCCGGGGG
The DNA here is from genome assembly GCA_044346795.1 of Pirellulales bacterium. GTDB lineage: Bacteria > Planctomycetota > Planctomycetia > Pirellulales > UBA1268 > CAMCQY01. Next base: position 2,413 of record JBIIYN010000221.1, on the reverse strand, counting down.
CCCCGCCACGTCGGGCGGTGCGGCAACCAGGCGCAAGCCTGGCCGTCCGGCGACGAAGCGGTCGAGCCAGACCGTGGCCGTGGAAAACGACCTGCGGCGGGCCCTGGGCGTGAAGGTGGTGGTGCACGCCAACGGCAAGGGGGCGGGACGGATCGTGATCCCGTTCGCGAACCTCGACGAATTCCAGCGGATCTTCGCGGAGTTGGCCGAGTGACTCCCGTTCCGGATGCGGTACACTCTGGCCGGCAGTCCCGCGGCCGCGGGATGGCTGCTCGGGGCGTAGCGCAGTTGGCAGCGCGCCTGGTTTGGGACCAGGAGGTCGAGAGTTCGAATCTCTCCGCCCCGATTCGGCCGCGGTCAGCTATTGCCCGCGGCCGTTTCGATATACTTTTGTCTCCGCTGCTTCCCGCAGGATTCGAGGATTTTCCCCGCCACGATGGTGTCTTTCAACAAACGTGTCCTGTTCGTCGGCTTCGGTGCCGTCGCCCGCTGCACCTTGCCGATCCTCCTCGACCACATCAGGGTCGACCCCCGCAGCATCACGATCCTCGACTTCGAGCCCGACGAGGCGGCGCTCCGGCCGTGGGTGGACAAGGGCGTGACCTTCGTCCGCGACAAGGTGACGCCGGAGAACCTCGGCTCCCTCCTCGGCAAACATGTCGCCGCCGGCGACCTGCTCATCGACCTGGCGTGGAACATCGACTGCTGCGAGATCGTGCAGTGGTGCCACGACCACGGCGTGCTCTACCTCAACACGTCGGTCGAACTCTGGGATCCCTACGAGCACGCGAAGGGGGCGCACCCCACGCACCTTACGCTCTACTGGCGGCACATGAACCTGCGCCGGCAGATCGCCGCCTGGCCGTCTCCCGGCCCCACGGCCGTCCTGGAGCACGGCGCCAATCCCGGGCTCATCAGCCACTTCACCAAGCACGCCCTGCTCGACATCGCCGCCAGGTGCCTCGAGGAGAAAAAATTCTCGGGCGAGCAGGCGGAGCGGATCGCCCAGCACTCCAGGAGCCGGGCGTTCAACCACCTCGCCCACGACTTGGGCGTGAAGGTGATCCACTGCAGCGAGCGCGACACACAGATCTCCAGCCGGCCCAAGGAGGTGGATGAATTCGTCAACACCTGGAGCGTGGAGGGATTCCGCGAGGAGGGCACCACCACCGCGGAAATGGGCTGGGGCACCCACGAGAAGGAGCTGCCCCCGTTCGCCTACCAGCACGCCGACGGCCCGGGCAGCCAGATCTGCCTGGCCCGCATGGGGATGAACACGTTCGTGGTGAGCTGGGTGCCCGGATCGCGGATCGTGGGCATGGTCGTCCGCCACGGCGAAGCCTTCAGCATCACCGAGAAGCTGTCGGTCCGCGACGCCGGCGGCAAGACGATCTACCGGCCCACGGTGCACTACGCCTACTGCCCCTGCGATGCCGCGATCGCCAGCCTCTGGGAACTCCGGGGCAACGACTATCGGCTCCAGCCGCGGATCCGCATCATGACCGACGAGATCACCACCGGCTCCGATGCTCTGGGGGCGCTGGTGATGGGCCATCCCTTCCACTCCTGGTGGTGCGGCAGCGACCTCTCCATCGAGGAGTCGCGGCGACTGGTGCCCCACCAGAACGCCACCACCATGCAGGTGGCGATCTCGGTGGTGGCCGCGTGCATGTGGATGATCGAGCACCCCGACCGCGGCGTGCTGCTCCCCGACGACCTGCCGCACGAGTACGTGCTCGGGATCGCCAAGCCCTACCTCGGCCGATTCCTCTCCGTCGACTCCGACTGGACGCCGCTCAAGCACTACTCTAACGCCTTCCACGGCTACAATCGCCCGCAGATCGATCCCACCGACCCCTGGCAGTTCAAGAATTTCCTGTTGACCGACGGCGACTGAATGCATGCGCCTCGCGTCGATGAAGGCCGCTTCACCAATGGATCGGCGAAGGGATCGGCGTGAGGATTCCGAGCGTGTGGCCATCCTGCCACAGCGAGGGAACTCATGCCGTCCCTGAGCCCGTCACCCACGAGCCCCATGAACCAAAAAACCCTGCTCGACCTCGCCAAGAAGCACGGCACGCCGCTGTTCGTCGTCGACCACGACGAACTGCGGAAGAACTACCGGCTCTTCCGCAAGCACTTCCCGCGGGTGCAGATCTACTACGCCGTGAAGGTCAACAGCGACGCGGCAATAGTGAAGACGTTCTACGAACTCGGCGGCAGCTTCGACGTGGCGAGCATGCAGGAGTTTCACACCGTCCACCAGAACATCGCCAAGCTGCCGGCCAAGCAGCGGCAGGATTTCATCTGGGACAAGATCATCTACGCCAATCCGATCAAGCCGGTCGAAACCCTCGAGGAGCTCGACCGCTACAAGCCGCTCGTGACCTACGACAACCACGAGGAGGTCAAG
>JBIIYN010000220.1:0-6568 GCA_044346795.1 Pirellulales bacterium | reverse complement strand
GAAACGGGTCGCGCGGGGCCGTCCGCGTGGGATCGTCCCATGCGCGCGGTCCGCGACACCCTCCATGCAAGCCCGAAGCGCGAGCGAGGGACCGTGGTTTCGCCGCCTCGACCGCACCGCACGACCCGGGCCTCCGGCCCGGGTTCCCTCGCTGGCGCTTCGGGCTTGGCTGACCGGACGGAGGCCGGTCACTTCTGCGGTTCGAGCACGATCGACGCGGAGTTGATGCAATACCGCAGGCCGGTCGGCGGCGGGCCGTCGTCGAACACGTGGCCGAGGTGGGCACCGCACCGCCGGCACGTCACCTCCGTCCGGATGCCGAAGCCGGGCAGTCCCGCGAGCGACCGATCCTCGTGCTCGGCGACCGTGTTCCCCTTCCGGCCGTCGATCGGAGCGGTGAAGCTCGGCCAGCCGCAGCCGCTGTCGAACTTCTCGCCCGACCGGAAGAGCGGCTCGCCGCAGCAGATGCAGCGGTAGGTGCCGGGGGTCTTCGTGTTCCAATACTTCCCGGTGAAGGCCCGCTCGGTGCCCTTCTTGCGGGTCACCTGGAACTGCTCGGGCGTCAGCCGCCGCTGCCACTCCCGGTCGGTCTGCGGCAGTTGGTCGTCCGGCAGCCGGCCGGCCAGGGCGGGATTCTGCGGGGCTTCGTCGGCGGGCTCGGCGGGCATCGGGGCGGCTCCTTTGGGGGCGGCTTTCTGGGAGGTGGCTTTGGCCGCCGGCTCGGCCGCGTGGCCTCCGGCGGAGAGCAGCACGCCGGCGAGCAGCCCCGCCAGCAGGTGGGCAAACCGATGGTTCGTCTCGCGCATCGCGCACCCTCGCTTTCTCGGGTTGGCTCAGTTCCTCGGATCGGGAAGCGTCTTGGGATCATAGGCATGATCCCGCTTCCGGAGCACCTTCGCCTTGACGATCGTGTCGGGCTTGATGCCGGGCATCGACCGGCCCTCCGCGTCCTGCGTGCGGGCGAGTTTCGGCAGCACGTCGAACCCCTCGATCACCCGGCCGAAGACGGTGTGCCTGCCGTCGAGGTGCTCGGTCGGCCGGAAGGTCAGGAAAAACTGCGAGCCGCCGGTATTCTTGCCGGCGTGGGCCATCGAGAGGGAGCCGAGGAAGTGCTTGCGGGCGGTGGGGAGTTCGCACTCGCATTCGATGGCGTGGCCGGGCCCGCCGGTGCCGGTGCCGGTCGGATCCCCCCCCTGGGCCATGAATCCCCCGATCACGCGATGGAAGGGCGTGCCGTCGTAAAATCCCTTCTCGACGAGGCTGATGAAGTTGGCCACGGTGTTGGGAGCGTCGTCCTCGAAGAGTTCCACCACGACGTCCCCCCGCGACGTGGTGATCGTCACCCGCGGGCAGTTGGCGGCGGCGTCGGCCTTGCGGCTGGCCATCTCCGCCTCGACCTTCGGCCTCTCCTCCTCGATGCCGGCCCGCAGTTCCGCCACCTTCTGCTTCTGCTGGCCGTGCTCCTCCGCCTTCGCGAGCCACGCGGCAGCGTCGTCGAGCCGGGAGAGCACCATGGCGGAAGTGGCGGCGACCAGGTCGATGTTGCCGTCGGAGACGCCGGCCTTGTCGAGGATCGACGCCAGCCTGAGGGCGTCGCCGGGGTGGTCCTCCTTCAGACGCGACGCGATGACGAGCCCGCAGAGTTCGCGGGCCGCCGGATTCTTGGCGTCTGCCATCGCCAGCGCGAAGGCCGCGGTCTCGAGCCGCTCCTTCGTGGCCGGGATCTTGTCGCGGGCGACTTCGAATTTCGCGGCGATCGCCTTCTTGTCGGCCCCCGGCTGATGGTATTCGGCCTGCAGGAGGGTGAGTTCGGCGATGAGATCCTTCTCCTGCTTGCGGGCCGCCTCGAATTCCGCCTTCGCCTTGGCGGGATCGTGGGGATGGGTCTCCACCTCCGGCACCTGGGCGAGCCCGATCCCCGCCGCAGCCACCAACCAGGCGGCCGCCGCCGCGCCCACGCGTCGAAAACCCATCGGCCTGTGCTCCTTCGAAGGAATCCCGAACTGTTCCCGGGTACGATAGCACGTTTTCGCGTTCCCACGGAATCCTGCGTCATGGCCCGTTCGCACCGCCCCACCGACCGTCGCCCCCTACCTGACGGGGAGGAGGAGGCGTTTCGCCCACCGCGGATCATCGGCGGCGACCTCCGCGGCAGGCCGCTGGAATTCACCCCGGCGGCCCGCACCCGGCCGATGAAAGACCGCGTGCGGGAGAGCCTGTTCAACCTGCTCGGCGTGGACGTGCGGGGAAGGGTGGCCATCGACCTGTTCGCCGGCACGGGGGCGCTCGGGTTCGAGGCGGTCAGTCGGGGAGCGGCCCGGGCGGTGCTGGCGGAGCGGCATTTTCCGACGGCCGACGTGCTGCGGCGGTCGGCGCGGTCACTGGGGATCGAGGATCGCGTCGAGGTGCGGCCCGGCGACGTGCTGCTCTGGGCGAAGCGGATGCCGCCCCTGCCGGCGGGGCCGCCGTGGGTGGTGTTCGTGTCGCCGCCGTGGTCGTTTTTCGCGGAGCGATGGGGCGAACTCGGGGCGTTGATCGAGGCGCTCCTGCGGGCGGCTCCGGCGGGCAGCACGGTGGTGGTGGAGGCCGATACGTCGTTCGACGCGGCGTCGTTGCCCGAGGCGGGGGCGTGGGAGACCCGGGAGATTCCCCCGGCGGTTTTGCATTTCTGGCGGGCCACGCCCGCATGAAAGCCCACCATCCGCCGCGCCGGGCCTGATGAAGTAGTGCGTCGGTTTTGGACCCGTCCCCGGGTTTCCACCCGGGGCTTTTATTCGAATGGCAGCGCAACCACCAACGGTCACACCACACTCCCATACAAGCCCGGAGCGGAAGCGACGGGACGGGTCCGACACACGCCCGCCATTCCGCCCGTCGCCCGCTACTCGACCTTCTTCGAGACCCGAAACACCTCGTCGAGCGTGGTGACGCCGCGCAGCGCCTTCTGCACGCCGTCGTCGAACATCATGCTCATCCCGGTGCTCACGGCCGCGCGGCGGATGTCCTGCGTGGCCGCGCCCTGGAAGGCCAGCTCGCGGATCTTGTTGTTCATCACCATCAGCTCGAACACGCCGAGGCGGCCCTTGTAGCCCGACTTCTGGCAGTTGATGCAGCCGCGGCCCTTCATGAAGGTCGCGCCCTCGAGCTGCTCCTTGGTGATGCCCGCCTCCTCGATCTGTGAATCGAGCGGCTGGTGGGGCTGCTTGCACTTCGGGCAGACCACCCGCACGAGCCGCTGGGCGAGCACCGCCACCACGCTGGAGGCCACGAGATAGGCGGGCACGCCCATGTCGATCATGCGGGTGATGGCGCCCGGGGCGTCGTTGGTGTGGAGCGTGCTGAACACGAGATGCCCCGTGAGCGAGGCCTGGATGCCCATCTGCGCCGTCTCGGTGTCGCGCATCTCGCCCACGAGGATCACGTTGGGCGCCTGCCGCAGCATGGCCCGGATGACGCGGGCGAAGTCGAGGCCGATCTGGTGCTTGATCTCCACCTGGTTGATGCCCGCGAGGTAATACTCGACGGGGTCTTCCGCGGTGATGATCTTCATGTCGGGCCGGTTGAGCTCGTTGAGCGCGGCATAGAGCGTGGTGGTCTTGCCGGAGCCGGTCGGGCCGGTGACGAGGATGATGCCGTTGGGGCGGCGGATCAGCGTCTTGAAGTGGCGGAAGTCGCGCTCGGAAAGCCCGAGTTGGCGGACGCCGACGCGGATGTTGTCCTTGTCGAGCACCCGCATCACGACCGACTGCCCGTGATTGGTGGGCAACACGCTCACGCGCAGGTCGTAGTCCTTGCCGTCGGCGGTGAGCTTGATCCGTCCGTCCTGGGGGCGGCGGCGCTCGGCGATGTCGAGCTTCGAGAGGATCTTGATGCGCGACAGGATGGCGCCCAGGAGCCGGCGCGGCGGGTTGTCGCGTTCCACGAGGCGGCCGTCGATGCGGTAGCGGATCCGCACCCGGTCCTCGAAGGGCTCGATGTGGATGTCGCTGGCCCGCAGCTGCACCGCCTCGGTGATGATCAGGCTGCAGAGCTTCACCACCGGCGAATCCGACTGTTCCTCGGCGGCGGCCGCGGCGGCGGCCTGCTCCACGGCGGTTTCGGTGAAGTCGATCGCCGTGTCGGTGAACTCCTGGAGCATGGAGTCGGCGCTTTCGCCGTCGGAGAGGCCGTAGTGGCGGTTGATGGCCTCGACGATCTGCTGCCGCGGCGCGAGGGCGATCTCGACGTCGCGGTTGAGGATGAAGCGAAGCTTCTCCTGGAGGTCGACGTCGCCGGGGTCGCTGGTGGCCAGCTCGAGCACCATGCCCCGCTCGGCCAGCGGGAAGATCGTGTTTTCGCGGGCCACGCTCTCGGGCAGCAGCTCGATGACTTCCTGCTGCACGGTCATGCCGGTGAGCGCGACCACCTTCACGCCGTAGGCCTTGCCGAGGGCCGCCAGCACCCTGTCGGGGGTGGCGTAGCCGAGCTTCACGATCTCGTCGGCCACCTTCGTGCCGGCCGCGCCGGCCACGCGGGTCGCCTCGGCAAACTGCTCGGCACTGATCACCCCGTCGGCAACGAGGAGTTTGGTGAATGCGTCGGGGACTGACATGGCTGGCTAGCGGGCAGGCTGCGGGTCGAGGAAGGTGTCGGAGTGTTCGTAGCCGGGGGCGCAGGTGCAGAGAAAGACCAGTTCGTCCGGTCCGGTGTTGCGGATGGTGTGCCGCATCCCGGGGGGAATCGCGATGGCGTCGCCGGGGCCGACGTCGCGGGTTTCCGGCCCCAGGGTCATGGCGGCTGTTCCGGAGAGGATGTAGTAGATCTCCTCGGTCACGGCGTGGTGGTGGGGCACGGTCGCGCAGCCCGGTCCCAGCCGGGCCTCGGCCAGGCTCTGCTTGCGGATGGCCGAATTGCGGTGGGCGAGAAGCTCGCGGATGGTGGAGCCATCGGCGGTGGTGAAGGGGGCGGTTTCGCGGTGATTGACGACATCCATAGCCCTCACGATACCAAACCCGGCCGGGACCGGGGCGGGCCTACCCAGACCTGAACCGGACCTGGACCGGACCTGAACCGAATCTGAACCGAACCTGAACCTGCCCCGAGCCGGGCGTGGCCTCCGGCAAGGGGGCTTGGTGCCCGGGGGTTGGCCCGCTGCTTTCCCTTTTGCATGCCGGGAGCGCATAATGAGGTTGTCCGGTCGGCGGCTGTCAAGGGCCCGAGCCGACTGGTCAATGGAGAAGGCGGTAGGCGAAGGTGGGCCAGTTTTCGAGGCACTGGCTGAGCTCGGTGCCCTCATGCACGGATGCAAGCCGGAAGACCGCGGCCTCTCCGAGGCATGAGGCCGGCTCTGCCCCCATCTCCCGCCTCCCGCCGGCCGTGCGTCCGGTTCGGTATTTCCCTGGCGGCCTCACCTCGAGCACGGTGGCGACGACATGAGCACCACGACCTCCCCCCATCACGCCCAGATCGAGCGGCTGCTCCAGTTGGCGCAGGAAAACGGCGCCACGGAGGTGCGGCTTTCGGGCGGCTACGCGCCGATCCTGCGGGTGGGTGACCAGATGCGGCCGCTCAAGACGAAGCCGCTCACGCCCGACGACGTGCAGGCCTTCGCCGCGGCCGTGATGCCGGCGGGGGCCGAGGCCCGGCTGTTTCCGTTCAAGACCTCCGCGGGCACGCATTCCGGCTCGCTGCTCGAAGTGCAGGGCGCGAAGGTGCTCGTGCTGCGCACCGCGGGCGCACCGACTCCCGCGGCGGCATCCGAGCCGGCCCCGGCCGCCGCGAGCGGTGCGGGCGACATCCAGCTCGACATCCCCGAAGAGCAGACGACGGCCCAGCAGGCCGCCGCGGCCATCGGCCGGCCCGACGCCTTCGCCATGCCGCGGGCGGCGGAGGGCACCGTCCAGATCGACAAGCTCCTCACGGCCGCCGTGAAGGGGGGCGTGAGCGACATCCACATCACGGCGGGCCTGCCGCCGGTGTTCCGCATGAGCGGCTCCATGACGCCCCAGGCCACGAAGGTGCTCACCGCCGACGACACCAACGGCCTGATGAAGGCGATCACGCCCGAGCGGTGCCAGGCGGAACTCGCCGAGAAGGGCGGCTGCGACTTCGGCTTCGCCTTCAAGGACATGGCCCGTTTCCGCGTGAGCGTGTTCAAGCAGCGTGGCACGATCGCGATGGTGCTGCGGCAGATCCCCAACAAGATGCTCACCCCCGAGCAGCTCGGCGTGCCGGAGGTCTGCAAGAAGATGGTGCAGCGGCCGCGCGGCCTGTTTCTCGTGACGGGCCCCACGGGCTCGGGCAAGAGCACCACGCTGGCGAGCCTGATCAACTTCATCAACGAGACCCACGACCACCACATCATCACGATCGAAGACCCGATCGAGTTCTACCACCAGTCGAAGAAGAGCACGGTCAACCAGCGCGAGATCGGCACCGACGTGACGAGCTTCTCGGAGGCGCTCCGCCGGGCGCTGCGTCAGGATCCCGACGTCATCCTCGTGGGCGAGCTTCGCGACCTGGAGACGATCGAGGCGGCGATCTCGGCGGCGGAGACGGGCCACGTGGTGTTCGGCACGCTGCACACGTC